>JBBQDX010000059.1:0-18617 GCA_038320125.1 Rhodobacterales bacterium
CCGCCCCGAACGCACCGACCCGTGGCAGGCCATCCGGCTCAGGATCGCGTCGATGCGGGACTGGAGCGCCAGCGGGTCGTCGGCATCCTCGTCCTCCTCCAGCTCCTCGATCAGATCGACGAGGAGCGCGCGAGCGGAGCATTGGCCGAGGATCGCCGGGGTCTCGCGCACCGCCACCGTGCCCGGTCCGAAGGCGTCGAGCGTGAGGCCAAGGCGCGACAGGTCCAGCGCCAGCAGCCGCTCGGCCACGGCCCCCACCTCGACCACTTCGGGGATGAGCAAGGCCTGCGCCCGGATGCCATGCCCGCGCATCTCGCGCTTCAGGCGTTCGTAGACCAGCCGTTCGTGCGCCGCGTGCTGATCGACGAGGACGAAGCCGGTCGCGGTCTGCGCGACGATCCAGTTCTCGTGCAACTGCGCCCGCGCCGCGCCGAGCGGGCCGTCCGACCCCGGCATCTCTTCGCCGGTCGCTTCCGCCTGCTGAGCCTCTCGCTCGAACCGAGCCGAGGGGGGTTCGCCGAACCCCGGCATCTGCGCGGCATAGGCCGCGCCTCGCGCCTGCATCGATGGACGGTCCATCTGATAAACCCGCGCCGGCCGCATCGCGCCGAGCATGGCCTCTCCGATCGTGCTCGACGCGCGGTGGCCGGACGCCGCCAGCGCCGCGCGCACGCCCGACACGATCAGCGCTCGCACGCCCCCGGCGTCGCGGAACCGCACCTCGGTCTTGGCCGGGTGGACGTTGCAGTCGACCAGCACGGGGTCGCAGGTGAGATACAGCGCCGCGACCCCGTGCCGCCCGGAGGCGAGCACATCCGCATAGGCGCCGCGCAGCGCGCCCGCCAGCATCCGGTCGCGCACCGGGCGGCCGTTGACGAAGAGAAACTGCTGGACCGCATTGCCGCGCGAGAACGTCGGGAGGCCCGCGTGGCCCGTCAGGCGATGGCCGCCCCGCTCCGCGTCGACCGCGACCGCGTTGTCGCCGAAGTCCCGCCCGAGGATGACCGCGAGACGGTCCGCCGCCGTATCGCAGGCATCGGCGCGCAGCAGGACACGGTCGCCCCCGTCGGTGACGTCGCGCAGAATGAAAGCGACGGAGGGTTCGGCCATGGCGAGGCGGCGCAGGACGTCCGCGACCGCCATCGTTTCCGCCCGTTCGGTCTTGAGGAACTTGAGGCGGGCAGGGGTCGCGTGGAAGAGGTCGCGCAGCTCCACCACCGTGCCGAAGCGCAGCGCGGCGGGCCGCAGCGCCTCGACCCGTCCGCCGCTGACGTGGATGCGCGCCGCCTCGGCCGCGCCCGCCGCCCGCGAGATGATCGTCAGCCGTCCGACCGCGCCCAGCGACGGCAGGGCCTCGCCGCGAAAACCGAAGGTGTGGATGTTCAGAAGGTCGCTGCCGTCGATCTTCGACGTCGCATGGCGCGACAACGCCAGCGGCAGGTCGCCCGCGTCGATGCCGTGGCCGTCGTCGGTGACCCGGATCAGGGTGCGCCCGCCATCCGCGATCTCGACCGTCACCCGCGTCGCCCGGGCGTCGAGCGCGTTCTCCACCAACTCCTTCACGGCGGAGGCGGGACGCTCGACCACCTCGCCCGCGGCGATGCGATTGACCGCCCCCTCGCCCAGCTGCCGGATGCGGGGCGGCGGGCCATCGGAGCCTATCTGGTGGGTCGGGCCGTCCATGCCACGAGGGCTAGCACGGACGGGACTGCATTAACCAGATCAGAAGCCGCTGCTCTCGATGTTCTCGGGTTGCCCCACGATCACGAAATGCAACGTCTCCGGGTCGAGGGTCCGGGCCGCGACGCGCTCCACATCGTCCAGCGTCACCGCCTCCAACTTGGCATTGCGGTTGGTGATGTAGTCGATGGGCAGGTCGTTCACCTGCATCCCCACGAGGATCGAGGCGATGTTGCGGTTGCCGTCGAACCGCAGCGGGTAGGCGCCGGTCAGATAGGTCTTGGCCTTGTCGAGCTCCTCCTGCGTGACGCCTTCGGCGGCGATCCGTGCCCATTCCTCGCCGACCAGCGCGACGGCTTCCGCGGCCTTGTCGTTCGACGAGGAGAATTGCCCCAGCACCTGCGCCGCGAGGTCGCGGGGGACGAGGGACGTGCCGATCCCGTAGGTCAGGCCGCGCTTCTCGCGCACCTCCGTCATCAGCCGCGAGGCGAAGCCGCCGCCGCCGAGGATGTGGTTGAGCGCATAGGCCGGGAAATAGTCCGGGTCGTCGAAGGCGATTCCCTCCTGCCCGAAGAGGACCACCGACTGGGGCGAGGGAAAGTCAACGACGGTCACGCCGCCGCCCAGTTTGTAATCAGCGACTGGAACCGCGGCGCCGGAACTTACGGGCAGATCGCCCAGAAGGTCGTCGAGCAGCGGCCCCAGTTCCTCGGCGGTGATGTCGCCCGCCACGCCGACATAGACCCGGTCGCGCGTCAGGGCACGGGCGTGGGCGGCGTTCAGGTCGTCGATGTTGAGGGCCGCGACCGATTCGGGCGTCCCCGAAAGCGACGTGCCGTAGGGGTGGCCCGGAAAGCTCAGCGCCGCGAGCCGCGCCCCTGCGATCTCGCCGGGGTCGCGCGCGTCGGAGGCCAGGCTTGCCAGCACCTGTTCGCGCACCCGCTCCACCGCATCCATCTCGAAGCGGGGCTCGAGCAGCGCGTCGCGCAGCAGATCGAGGCTCTCCTCGCGGTTCTCGGTGAGGAATTCGATGTCGACCGAGACGGTGTCGTCGCTGGCGCTGAACGACATCCGCGCCGCGAGCGTCTCGGCGGCCTCGGCAAAGGCCTGGGCGTCGCGTTCGCCCGCGCCTTCCTCCAGAAGCCCCATCATCAGGTTGGTCGCGCCCCGCTTGGCCGTCTGATCCTCGTTCGCCCCGCCGCGGAATTCCATGTCGATGGCGGTGAAAGGGATCGAATGTTCCTCCACCAGCCAGGCGGTGATGCCGCCGGGCGACGTCACCTCCTGGATCTCGATGGCCCCGGCGGAAAAGGGCACCGCCGACAGGATCAGGGCCGCGAGGGCTGCGGGCAAGCGGATCATTGGATGACCTCCTCGGTGGGTTCTGTCTGGGGTTCGGGGGAAGGTTCGGCGGCGACGACCTCGCCCGGCGCGGGCTCGGGCTGCGTGAGGTAGCCGGTCACGGAGCGGTCGAGGTCGAACACCGTCTTCGCGGCCTCGACCACGTCCTCCGCCGTCACGGCGGCGAGGAGATCGGGCCATTCCGCCACGTCCTCCACCGTCAGGCCCGACGTCACCGCGGAACCGTATTCGCGCGCCCGCCCCTGCAGGCTGTCACGGCCATAGATGTCGGAGGCGCGGATCTGCGCCTTGATCCGGTCGAGCTGCCCCGCGTCGACGCCGTCCTCGATCAACGTGGCGATCATCCGGTCCATGTCGGCCTCCGCCTCCTCGAGGGAGCGGCCCGGCACCGGCATGACGACCAGCCCGAAGGTCGTGTCGTCGTATTTCATGCCGTTGTAGTAGGCCGAGGTGAAGAGCGCGGTCTTCTCATCCTGCTCCAGCGTTCGGCCCATCAGCGAGGTCGCCGACGACCCGCCCAACACCTGCGCCAGGATGGTCAGCGCCGCGGCTTCCTGCTGCGCCCCGGGATCGCGTTCGGGCGCAAGGTAGGTCCGCAGCACGTAAGGATTCGAGATCCGCTCGTCCTCGAAGGTCAGGCGGCGGGGGGCGATCTGCGGCGGCTCCTGCGGGCGCGCGCGTTCCTCGAGATCCGGGGTGGGGGCGAGGGGGCCGTAATGCTGCTCCGCCAGCGCGCGCACTTCGTCCGGGTCCACGTCGCCCGCGACGACCAGCGTGGCGTTGTTGGGCGCGTAATAGACATCGTAGAAATCGAGCGCGTCCTGCAGCGTCAGCGCCTCGATCTCTTGCTTCCAGCCGATGATCGGGATGCGGTAGGGATGGTTGAGATACTGCATCGCGCCACGCATCTCGGCGAAGAGCGCGCCGGGGTTCGAATCGGTGCGCTGCGCGCGCTCCTCCAGAACCACGCTGCGCTCCGTCAGCATGTCGTCGCCGCCCAGCACGAGGTCGCGCATCCGGTCGGCCTCCATCTCCATCATCAGGCCGAGGCGGTCGCTGGCGACCCGCTGGAAATAGCCGGTGTAGTCGTCGGACGTGAAGGCGTTGTCGGATCCGCCCTGCGCCTCGACGACGGCGGAGAACTCGCCCGGCGCCAGATCGTCGGTGCCCTTGAACATCAGGTGCTCGAGAAAATGCGCGATGCCCGACTTGCCCGGCGGCTCGTCCGCCGCCCCGACATTGTACCAGACCATGTGGACGACGACCGGCGCGCGGTGGTCCTCGATCACGATTGCGTCGAGCCCGTTCCCCAGCGTGAAGGTCGTCACGGTCTCGTCGCCGGTCGCAGGGGTCGCAGCGTCGGCCGATGCGGCGAAAGGTGCGGCCAGAAGGGCGGCGATCAGGACAAGTCGCATGGGCATCGTCTCCGTGGGATTCCGGGTGTGTGTGGCAGATACGCAACCTCCGGCGAGATTCAAAGACATCACACGCGCTTGTCGTAGCTGGTGACGTGACCGTGAACCGGAGGGGTGCCGCGGTCGTCGCCAGCGGGGGGCAACCGCGCGTCGCACTTCAGGCAGGACGGTAAACCCTCGGGGGGCCCGGCCGGGGGCAGCATCGCCATCGCCGGGGGGCAGCCGGTCAGCGCGTCGTCGCCGGGTCCGGCGGGGCGGCGACGGTGCGGACGCCGGCGCGGCGCAGACGTTCCAGCTCCGCATACTGGTTCAACGACTGCGCGCGATAGGCCTCGTAGTAGATGTTGAGGTTGAAGAGCCGCTCCAGCAGCCGCCCGTCGTTGGCGCGCCGGAACGCGAGATCCTCGGCGGCGAGTTGCCCGCGGATGCCGCTTTGCACGCCGTAGCGCCCGACCGTCGCCACGAGCGCGCGGTCCGCGCCGCCGCCCGCCGCCGCGTTGCCGCCGAGCGCCGCGATGGCGTCGGCCTGCGGCGCGCGGTCGCTGCGGTTGGCGCCGCCCGGCGTAGGCACCGGCAGCGACCCGGGAACGGGTGGCGCCTCCAGCGGGCGGGTCGGTAGGATCGAGAACTCGTCCGGCGTCCGGTCGGCCTTGCGCAGGTTGAAGAGCCTGGGGTCCGACCGACCGCAGGCCACCAGCGACACCGCCAGGAGTGCCGTCAGCGCCAGCCGTCCGATCATGCCGCCCCTCATCATGCCTTCCAACCCCCGTCCGTCCGTTCCGACGCGTTCCTAACCCAAGCCCGGCGCCGCGTCACGGGGTCTTGGCCCGCTCGTCCTCGGCCCAGATCACGAGACCGGCGGCCCCCGCGAAGATGAACACGTCGGCAAGGTTGAACGAGAAGGGATTGTCGATGCCGCAGCACGACATGTTGAGGAAATCCGCCACCGCGCCGTAGATGAGCCGGTCGAGCGCATTGGCCAGCGCGCCGCCGATCACCAGCCCGGCGGAGACCCGCGCGATCGCGCGCGAGAACCCCCGCGCCCAACGGACGAGCAGCGCCGTGATGACGAGGGCGACCGCGACCAGTCCCCACCGCATCAGGTCGTGCGACCCCGAGAAAAAGCCGAAGTTGATCCCTTCGTTCCAGCCCATGCGGAAGACCAGATACGGAGGTGCGACGTCCATCACGAGGCGGGTCTGGAGATCCATCGCGTGGACGACGATCAGCTTGGAGGCCTGGTCGACCGCGAAGGCGGCCAGCGCGGAGAGCCAGAGCACGCGCATCAGTGGCGGAAGTGCCGCATGGCGGTGAAGACCATCGCCAGCCCCGCCTCGTCGGCCGCGGCGATCACCTCGTCGTCGCGCATCGACCCGCCCGGCTGGATGACCGCCTTCGCCCCCGCCTCGGCCGCCGCCAGCAGGCCGTCGGCGAAGGGAAAGAACGCGTCCGAGGCCACCACCGAGTCCCGCGCCGCCGAAAACGGCAGGCCAAGCGCCTCGCCCACGTCCTCGGCCTTGCGCGCGGCGATGCGGGAGCTGTCGAGGCGGCTCATCTGCCCCGCGCCGATGCCCACGGTCGCGCCATCCTTCGCATAGACGATGGCGTTCGACTTCACGTGCCGCGCCACCGTCCAGGCAAACATCAGGTCGCGCATCTGCGCCTCCGAGGGCCTGCGCTTCGTCACGATCCGCAGATCCGCCTCCGCCAACCGCCCGGTGTCGTGGTCCTGAACCAGCCAGCCGCCCGCGACCTGCCGCATCGCGCGGCGCGGGGTGGTCGGGTCGGGCAGCGCGCCGGTCGTCAGCAGGCGCAGGTTCTTCTTGTCGGCAAAGACCTTGCGTGCGCCATCCGTGGCATGGGGCGCGATGACGACTTCGGTGAAGGTCTCGCAGATCGCCCGCGCCGTCTCCTCGTCGAGCATTCCGTTGAGCGCCACGATGCCGCCGAACGCCGAGGTCCGGTCGCAGTCGTAGGCACGCCGGTAGGCTTCTGCAAACGACCCGCCGGTGGCCACGCCGCAGGGATTCGCGTGCTTGATGATGGCGACGGAGACCGGCGGCAGGTCGGCCACCAGCTCGAAGGCGGCATCGGTGTCGCCGAGGTTGTTGTAGGAGAGGGCCTTGCCCTGATGCTGGCGCGCCGTCGCCACGCCGGGACGGTCGGAGCCATCGGTGTAGAACGCCGCCGCCTGATGCGGGTTCTCGCCGTAGCGCAGCGGCTGCACCAGACGGCCGCTGGCCGCGACCCGCCGGGGCACCTCCTCGAATCGTGCCATCCAGGTCGAGACGGCGGCGTCGTAGGCCGCCGTCCGCCCGTAGGCGCGCGCCGCCTGCCGCTTGCGGAAGGGCAGGGTGGTCGCGCCGCCGTGGGCCTCCAGCTCCGTCAGCAGCGCCTCGTAGTCCTCCGGATCGGTCACCACGCAGGTCCATCGGATGTTCTTGGCACCCGCGCGGATCATCGCCGGCCCGCCGATGTCGATGTTCTCGATGCAGGCGCCCTCTTCCGCGCCCGCCGCCACCGTCGCCTCGAAGGGATAAAGGTTCACCACCAGCAGGTCGATCGCGCCGATCCCGTGCGTCTCCATCGCCTCGAGGTGGGCCGGCACGTCGCGCAACGCCAGCAACCCGCCGTGGACTTTCGGATGCAGCGTCTTGACCCTCCCGTCCATCATCTCGGGAAAACCGGTCACGTCCGAGACGTCCTGCACCTCCAGCCCCGCCTCGCGCAACGCCGCGGCCGAGCCGCCTGTGGAGAGCAGCTCGACGCCCCTGCGGACCAGCTCCCGTCCCAGGTCCACCAGCCCCGACTTGTCGGAGACGGAGATCAGCGCGCGTTTCAAGGGAACCTCGGTCATGTCGGCCTCATCTGCTGCTTCAGGCCCTTCCGGCGGATGTGGCGGAACCCTCCGCCGCCTCCTGCGCCCGGCGAAGGGTCCAGTCGATCGTGGCGGCATATGTCACCACGCGGTCGGATAAAACCACCTGTTGCGCGGCCCGCGGCTTCAGGCGGCCGGGCTCCAGATGAACCGACGCTTCCAGCGACAGCGCGATCTCGCGGCCCGGCCGGAACACCCAGACCTCGCCCGAGGCCAACGTCAGCGACACCGCCCGCCCGCCCATGTCGGCTTCGGCCAGCGTGTCGGGATGCAGGTGGAAGCGGCAGTGGAACGGCACGCCGCGCAGCCCGAGGCGCGCCTGGACGTCCTCGAACCGCTGCCTGTCGGCCCCGGTCACTGCCCGCAGGCTGTCCTCGCCCCGCAGGATCCGACCGTCGGTCGACAGCATCAGCCGCCGCAGATGCGTCAGCCCGTGGCTCGGTGCATAGCCGTCGTGGCTCAGCGTCAGGGTCGAGGCCCCCTGCGCGGCGCTTCGCTCGCAGCGGACCTGGCCCGGCCCCTGCACCAGCGGCGCGATGCGGCTGGGCCCGTGCGCGATGGTCGGGCCGACGCGGGCCGAGGACCAGCCTTCGATCTCGACGGTGGAATGGCTCGCGGTCGCCCGCCCCGCCCGGTGCCACTGCGCGCCGAACCCGCCGCCCGGCCCGCAGTTCACCACCACCGGACAAGGCCCCGAGGTCAGCTCGAAGGCCAGCGACGAGGCATGGGCCGAGCCGCTGGGGCGTCCCGTGGGCGGGGCCGCGGCATCGACCACCAGGGTGGTGCGCCCATGGGCGATCGCCGCGAACCCCATGGCCAGACCATCGCCCGGCGACGCGGCGCCCGATGCGGCCAGCACCCGGTCGAGCCGTCCGGACCGTCCCCGCCCGCCGCCGTGGAACCGCGCGAGGCCGCCATCGGCATGGCGGAGCGCGCGCAGCGTCGGCACGATCCGCGCCTGCGCCGCCGACAGCGCCCCGGGCACCGCGCTCAATCGGGCCAGCGCGTCGATGCACCAGCCCAGCAGCATCGCCACCTCCAGCAGAGCCTCCGGGTTGCGCGAGGCGATGCCGCCATCCTCGCCCACATCCTCGGCCACCGCGCGGCACAGCGCCTGCGTTGCGTCGCCCGCCAGCGCCTCCAGCCCGTCGAGCGCCAGGCCGCCATGGAGCAGCCCGGTCAGCGCCTCCATCCGGGGCAGGCCCGGCGCCGCCTCCTGCCAGTGACGCCGAAGGTAGACGGCCTGCACGTAGAGAATGTTCAGGAAGGCGTCCCGCTCCTCGGGCCGCATCCCCTCCAGCAGGTCCGGCGCATGACCGATCTGGCGCAGCAGGCGCCGCCCCGTCAGTGCCGCGTCCCAGCCCGGACCGGTGCCGCCGCCAAACCGTCGGGCCCAGTCCAGCACCCAGCCCTGCGCCGCCTGCCGTGCCGTCCGGCCCCCCGCCGCCATGACGTCGTCGAGCCAGCCCTGGCCGTGCAGCTGCATCGCGAAGGGCACGGACGGCGCGTCGATGGCCCAGGGGTCGGCGCCGGGCGCCTCGACCAGTTGCCCGGCGAAATGCCAGAGACCGGAGAGGATCCTGTTGCCGCGGCGCACCGACCCCGTGCCCCTCGGTTCGGGGTGCCAGATCAGGGTGCGCGTCCCGCGGGGCGGCCGGGCGCGCAACACCGCGAGGCGCAGGCGCAACCCCTCGCCGATCGTCTGCCGCGCGCTGCCTGCCGCCCTCACCATCGCCGCCCCGCTCTCCCGAAGCTCTGCCGCCTGGTGCCGGCGCAAAGGTTACGCGGCGCCGGCACCCGTGTCACGCGGGGTCACGCGGGCGTCGGGTCCTGCCTCCTGATCCTCTTCGGGCCGCATCAGCACCGCCATGTAGAACCCGTCCATCCCGCCCCGCTCGGGCCAGAGATCCGGGAGCAGCCGCAGGCCGTGGGCGGAAGCGGCGACCTCGGGCAGGCCGACGGCGGCAGGGTCCGGGGCCTCCGCCCGCAGCCCCGGATGCCGCTTGAGCGCCGCCGTCACCTGGTGCTCGCCCTCGACCTCGAGCAGCGAGCAGGTGCAGAACACCACCCGCCCCCCGGGCCGCACGAAGCCGAGGGCGCGGTCGAGGAGCCGGTATTGCAGCTCCGTCAGCGCCTCCACATCGCGCGCCGCGCGCAGGTGCGCAAGGTCCGCGTGACGGCGGATCGTGCCCGTCGCGGTGCAGGGTGCATCGAGCAGCACCGCGTCGAAGGGCGCGTCCGTCCCCCACTCCAGCGCGTCCGCGACAATCACCTCCGCCGCGAGCCCGGTGCGCGCGAGGTTCGCCCGCAACCGTTCCAGTCGCTTCTGTGACAGGTCCAGCGCCGTCACCCGCGCGCCGCCCGCCGCGAGCTGCATCGTCTTGCCGCCGGGGGCCGCGCAGAGGTCCAGCACCCGCAGACCCGCGACGTCGCCGAGCAGACGCACCGGCACCGCGGCGGCCGCATCCTGCACCCACCAGTCGCCTGCCGCGTAGCCGGGAAGCTGCGACACCTGCCCGCCGTCCAGCCGGAACGATCCGGTCGGCAGCGCCTGCGCGCCCTCGACGGTGACCCCCGGTTTCGCCGTCAGGTCCAGCGGCGCGCCGGCCAGATGCGCCGCCTCGATCGCCTTCAGCCGGTCGCGACCCCAGGATTTCGCCAGCGGCTTGCGCAGCCAGGCGGGCAGCGCGGGGGGTGGCAAGGCGTCCCACGCGGCGCGCCCCGACCCGTCCGAAAGCCCGCGCAGCACCGCGTTGACCAGACCCGCCTGTTTCGCCGTCTTCGACGACATTCGCGCCATCGCCACCGCGTCGTTCACCACGCCATGCGCGGCTGCGCCCTCGACGAACAGCTCGACGAGCGCCAGCCGCAGGATGTCGCGCACTTTCGCCGCAGGCTGCCGCCGCATCCGCGCCTTCAGCAGTTCGTCCGCCCGGCCCATGTGGCGCAGGACCAGCCCCGCGAGGCGCAGCGCCCGCGCCGCCGGCGCCCCCGTCAGGCCCGAGCCGCCGTCGCCCAGCATCCGCCCGTCGCGAAGGACCTGCGCCAACAGCCGGATCGCGCCCCTCCGCGCGGACAGGCTGTCGGGCAGGCCCGCGGGCAAACCGGTCGGCAGATCTGCCGGTCCTGCGGTCGGGGTCGCGTCGGGGGGGCTGTCCGGGGCATCGTTCATGCGGGGCATCCTTGCAGATCAGGCTCCGCGCCGTATATCCATTGCAACCCCGAGACAACTCGACGCCGGAAAGAACCGCTGCCATGACCGAGACCCCGCGCCCCCAGAGAGCCCGCCCCGAACCCGCCCGCATGGTCGTCGATCCGGCCGCGATCCCCGAAGCCGCACCCGATGCGCCGGCCTGCCCGACGTCCCCGCGCGACCGGGGGACCGACCTTGCCCCGCTCGACGTGCAGGCCGAAGCCGACCGCCGCGCCGCCCTTCCGGCCGTCGCGCGCCGCGCGCTGGAAGAGGCCGAGGCCCGGCAGGCCGCGCAAACCACCGCGATGCCGCGCGAACTGGGGGGCCGGAACGGGCCGGAGCCGGTGCGCTACGGCGACTGGGAGCTGAAGGGTCTCGCGATCGACTTCTAGGGTCACCGCAGCCGCAGGTCCGCCACGCCGCCCGTTCCCCTGTCGGCCTGGAACCGCACCACGTCGCCCTCCACCGCCACCGTCTGGCAATTGCGCGGAAAGTCGCGGATCGCGGAGTTCAGCGTCCGGCAGAAGAGTCCGTCCTCCCAGGTCCAGTCCCCCGTCACCCATAACCCGAATCCGCGCCCCGAGATCGCGCCCTCCGGCGAGACGCGCAACCCGACGCCCTCTCCGGTAAGGCGCTTGCCCGAGACCAGCGCGACGAAGGCGTCCCGCGTCGTCACGGCCTCGAAGGCGGCGGCGGGCAGCGCCGACAGCATCAGGATCGGCAGCAGATAGCGCATGGAACACCTCAGGGGATCGCTTTCGGCGCGAGACATAGCGCGAAATCCCTAACGCAGTCCCAAGACGTCGAGCATGTCGTAGGCCCCCGCCGGCCGCCCCTGACCCCAAAGCGCCGCCCGGATCGCCCCGCGTGCGAAGACCGAGCGGTCCGAGGCGAGATGCCGCAGCACGAGGCGTTCACCCTCGGCGGCGAAGATCACGTCATGCTCGCCCACCACGTCGCCGCCCCGCACCGCATTGAAACCGATAGCCCCCCGCATCCGCGCGCCCGTCATCCCGTCGCGCCCGCGGTCGGCCACGTCGTCCAGCGCCACCCCGCGCCCCGCCGCCGCCGCTTCGCCCAGCATAAGCGCCGTGCCGGACGGTGCATCGACCTTGTGGCGGTGGTGCGTCTCGACGATCTCGATATCGTAGTCCGCGTCGAGGCTGGCGGCGACCTGCCGCACGAGTTGCGTCAGCAGGTTGACGCCCAGCGACATGTTGCCCGCGCGGACGACGACCGTGTCGCGCCCCGCCGCCTCCACCGCGGCGATGTCGTCCGCCGACAGGCCCGTCGTGCCGACCACATGCACCGCGCCGGCCCGCGCGCAGAGGGCCGCCATCGCCACCGTCGCGGCGGGCGTCGTGAAGTCGATCACTGCCTGTGCGTCCCCCAGCACCCTCCACGGGTCGTCCGTCACCGGCACGCCGTTCGCCGCCCCGCCGCCCACCTCGCCCAGATCACGCCCCGCCCAAGGATGGCCCGGGGCCTCGGTCACGCCCGAGAGCCGCCCCGTTTCCGACCCGAGGATAAGGTCGCAGAGCATCCGCCCCATGCGCCCCGATCCGCCCATCACCACGATTCCCGGTAGGTCCATCCGCGATCCTCCTGCTTGCGGCTTTCATGGGCGATGCACAGAATGCGCGCAACGCTTGCGCCCGGACGCCGGCGCAAATATCCCCGGCCCCTCGAGGAGGCCCCAATGTCGAAACCCCGTTTCAACGACAATCGCGGCCCGTCGCAGCGCCAGTTGCGGGTGGGCGAGCTGATCCGGCGCACCCTGTCGGACGTGCTGGCGCGTGGCGACATCCACGACGCGGAACTGCAGGGCATGTCGATCACCGTCGGCGAGGTCACCGTCTCGCCCGATCTCAAGGTGGCGACGGCCTGGGTGCTGCCGCTGGGCGGCAAGGATCGCGAAAAGGCCATCGCCGCCCTCAAGCGCACCAAGGGCGAGCTGCGCCGGGCGATGTCGAAGGAGATGACGCTGAAGTTCGCGCCCGACCTGCGGTTCCGCATCGACGAGACCTTCGATCGCCTCGACGACACCCGCCGCATGTTCGCCGACGAGACCGTGCAGCGCGACATCGCCGCTCCCGACGACGACGGGGACGACGCGGACGACGGGGACGACGCGAAGGAATGATCCGCCTCGCCGTCCTCTTCTGGCTGGCCCTCGCCGGGACGGCGGCGGCCTGCGAGGTGCTGACCCATGGTGCCGCCAGCTACACCCTCTGCACCGCCGACATGGCCACCCAGAGGATCGGGACGCGGCTGAACGGCAGCGACGGCCAGCCGCTCGGCACTTTCGCGGCCCTCGAGGCCGCCACCGATGCTCCGATCGCCTTCGCGATGAACGGCGGCATGTATCATCAGGACCGCCGTCCCGTCGGCCTCTATGTCGAGGACGGCAGGCAGGTGAAATCCGTCGTCACCCGCGCCGGACCCGGCAATTTCGGCCTGCTGCCCAATGGCGTCTTCTGCGTGCAGGAAGCCCGCGCCGACGTGGTCGAGACCCGGCGCTTCGCCGCGGCACCCCCGCCCTGCGTCTCCGCCACGCAATCGGGGCCGATGCTGGTGATCGACGGCGCGCTGCACCCCCGCTTTCTGCCCGACAGCACCTCCGCCAAGCGCCGCAACGGCGTCGGGGCGTCGGCCGACGGGCGCACCGTGCATTTCGTCATCTCCGACGTCCCCGTTACCTTCTATGAGATGGCGACGCTCTTCCGCGACGTCCTCCGAGTGGACAATGCGCTCTTTCTGGACGGCTCCGTTTCGCGCCTCTACGCGCCGGCCCAGGGGCGCGACGATCCGGGCGGCCCCATGGGTCCGATGCTTGCCGTGACGGAGCGTTAGGGCATGGCGCGGCGCAAGAAGGGCAACCCTGTCCACGGCTGGCTGATCGTCGACAAACCGGCGGGCATCGGCTCCACCACAGTCGTCGGCCGCGTCCGCTGGGCGCTCGACGCGCAGAAGGCGGGCCACGCGGGCACGCTCGACCCCGATGCCACCGGCGTCCTGGCCATCGCTCTGGGCGAGGCGACGAAGACCGTGCCGCATGTCACGGGCGCGCTCAAATGCTACCGGTTCCGGGTGGCCTGGGGCGCGGCCACCGCCACTGACGACGCCTCCGGCGCGATTCTGGCCACCTCCGGCAGCCGGCCCGAGCCCGCCGCCGTCGAGGCCGCGCTCGCGGCCTTCCGGGGCGACATCGAGCAGATCCCGCCGCAGGTCTCCGCCGTGAAGGTCGAGGGCGAACGCGCCTACGACCTCGCGCGGGAAGGCATCGCGATGGACCTTGCCCCGCGCCCGCTCTTCGTCGACCGGCTGGACGTGGTCGCACAGGACGAAGGCGGCGCGGAGCTGGAGATGGTCTGCGGCAAAGGCGGCTACGTCCGCGCCATCGCCCGCGATCTCGGGCAGGCGCTGGGCTGCCTCGGCCACGTCGTCTGGCTCCGCCGCCTCTGGTCCGGGCCGTTCGGAACCGAGGGCGCCGTGACGATGGAGGAGATCGAGGCGCTCGCCCGCAGCGATGCCCTGCTGGCGCGCCTTCAACCGCTGGAGCTCGGCCTCGCCGATCTGCCGGAACTGCCGGTCACCGAGGCCGAGGCCGCCCGCCTGCGCCATGGCAACCCCGGCCAGGTGCTGCGCGGCGCGGAGTATGGCGAAACCTGCTGGGCGTCGCACGGCGGGCGGGCCGTCGCGCTCGGCACCTACCGCGCCGGGTCGCTGCATCCCTCCAAGGTTTTCCAGTCGTGACTCGCCGATCTCGCCGCATCGGCGGCTGATCGCGTCCGCCGCAGCAGGGGACCCGGCGGCGGACGCCCCGCCATGATACCGCAGCCCCCCGACCAACCCGCGCACCCCCGTCGAGATTCCTATGACCCCCTTCGCAAGATCCACCGCCTTCAGGGTCCTCGTCGCAGGCGCCCTCGCCACCGTCGCCTTCGATCTCTTCGGGCAGGGCCTCTCGCCGTTCCTCGGCTACCCGAGACTGTCCCTGGTGCCGCTGGCCGAGCAATCGCTCCGGGCGGTCTTCGGCGACGTGCCGTCCGGGGCGCCGTACGGACTGCATATCCTGACGGGCCTCGTCGCCTATCCGCTGGGCTACCTCCTTCTCGCCCGGCCGATCGCCCGCAGCGTTGCCCCGCGCCTGCCGTGGATCGGGGCCGCGGTGGCCTACGGCATCATCCTCTGGGCCTCTGCGCTCTACGTCCTGGCGCACCTCGTCGCGGGCGGTCCGCCTTTCCTCGGCTTCACCGAGATCACCTGGGTCGCGCTTGGGGGCCACGTGCTCTATGCCGTCGTCGCCGCCTGGGTCCTCGAACGCCGGCGCCTCTGAGCCGGGCCGCTCTTGCCAGCCCCCCGCCCGGGCTGGCATTCCGGCGCCATGATCATCAGGCATTCCACCAAGGGCGACGCGCCCTCCACCGCGGTCTACTCGGACGACGAGCGCTATCGCTACGACCTGATCCGCATCTGGGACGCATCCCTTGCCCGCATCGCCTTCGTCATGCTGAACCCCTCGACGGCCACCGAACTCGCCAACGACCCCACGGTGGAACGCTGCGAACGCCGCGCCCGCGCGCTTGGCTACGGAGCGTTCCGCGTCACCAACATCTTCGCCTACCGGGCGACGAACCCCCGCGCCATGCGCGCGCAGGCCGATCCGGTCGGCCCCGCCAACGACGCCGCCATTGCGGAGGCGGCACGTTGGGCCGACGCGGTCGTCTGCGCCTGGGGCACCCACGGCGCGCACATGGGGCGCGGGGCCCAGGTGGAGGCGCTGCTGCGCGGGGCGGGTCATCCGCTCACGACGCTCGGCCTCTCCAAGGCGGGCCACCCGAAGCACCCCCTCTACATCGGCTACCACGTCTGGCCCGCGCCCTGGCCCGCCCCCGAGCAGCAGGAAACCCCATGCACCTGACCCGCCACGACATCGCCGCCGACGACGGCACCAGCATCGCCGTCCGCACCGCCGGCGACGGGCCGCCCCTCGTCCTCCTGCACGGCTTCCCGCAGAATCACCGCTGCTGGCTCCCCGTCCTGCCGGCGCTCGCCGCGCGCCACACCTGCATCCTGCCGGACCTGCGCGGCTACGGCGACAGCGACGCGCCGCCCGACGACGCTGGCCACACCATCTATTCCAAGCGCCGCATGGCCCGCGATCTCGCCTGCGTCCTCGACGCGCTCAAGCATGAGCGCGCCGATATTGCGGGACACGACAGGGGCGCCCGCGTCGCCTACCGCTTCGCACTCGACCACCCGGAGCGGCTGGACCGCCTTGCCATCCTCGAGGTCATCCCCACCGTCGCCTTCTGGGATGCCTGGACCGCCGATCTGGCGCAGAAGGCCTACCATTGGACATTCCTCGCCCAGCCGGCGCCGCTGCCCGAACGTCTCATCGCGGGCGACCCGCAGGGCTGGCTCGACCATACGCTCGCCGCTTGGACGCTCTCGCGCTCCCTCGCGCCCTTCGCGGACGAGGCCCTTGCGAGCTACCGCGCCCAGGCGGCCGACCCGGCGCGGCTGACGGCGATGTGCGCCGACTACCGCGCGGGCTTCCACACCGACCGCGCCATCGACGCCGCGGACCGCGACGCGGGACGGCGCATCGCCGCGCCGATGCTCTTCGTCTGGGCCCGCCACGGCTTCCCCGCCTCCACCGGCGACCCCGCGGCGGTCTGGCGCGACTGGGCGACGGAAGTTGCCGATACGCCGATCGATTCCGGCCATTTCGCGATGGAGGAGGCGCCGGACGAGGTCGCCGCCGCGCTCGCGGGTTTCTTCGACGTCCCCTGAAAGCGCCGCTGAACGCGCCGTGACGCAGGCAGTCTTGCGGGAAGCGCCGCAACTCCCCGGCGCCATTGGCCCACGGGCGGAAGTGGCTCCGGCATCCGACGGACGCCGCCGGGCCGCAAGATCGCCGAAGGGTTGACGCGAGCCTGCCCGCCTCGTCGAGCATCCGGGCTTTCCATTCGTTGCGGCGCGATGTATCCGGCCCCACCTCCAAAGGGCCTGCGCTGGACGACATCCCGGCCTGCGCCATTTCTCGAGCCAAGGAGACCCCGATGTCGATCACCGTCGAAGAGAAGAACCGCCTGATCAAGGAATTCGCGACCAAGGAGGGCGACACCGGCTCGCCCGAAGTCCAGGTCGCCATCCTGACCTCGCGCATCACCACGCTGACCGAGCACTTCAAGACCCACAAGAAGGACAACCACTCCCGCCGTGGTCTGCTGATGATGGTCGCGCAGCGCCGCAAGCTGCTCGATTACGCCCGCGCCAAGAGCGAGGAGCGCTACCTCGACCTCATCAAGCGCCTCAACATCCGCCGCTAGGCGAGACACTCCGACGCGCCGCAAGGCCGCGCCCCGGGGCGCGGCCTTTTGCGTTTCGGCGAGATGGCCAGTTCCGAATCCCTGCGGTCCGTCCCCGGCACCGCCGCGCGGCAATCGACGCGCGATTCGGGCCGCTGTCCCGGCGCACCGTCGCGCGTCCTTCCCTCCTGCGCAAAACTCCGCTACACGCCCGCAATCTGAGACGAGGCGCGCTCTGACCCCCGCGCCCGCTAGGAGGACCAGGGGTCGGCGGCAATGGGGCTGCCATTCAACGACGCGCGGGGCAGGGGCCTCGGGGGCGTCAGACAGGATACGAAATGTTCAATATCGTCACCAAATCGATGGAGTGGGGCCACGATACCCTCACCCTTGAGACCGGCAAGATCGCCCGTCAGGCCGACGGCTGCGTCATCGCAACCTACGGCGAGACCAGCGTCATGGCCGCCGTCACCTATGCCAAGGCTCCCAAGCCTGGTCAGGACTTCTTCCCGCTGACCGTGCACTACAACGAGAAATACTACGCCGCGGGCAAGGTTCCCGGCGGCTTCTTCAAGCGCGAGGCCCGCCCGACCGAGAAGGAGACGCTGACGTCGCGCCTGATCGACCGGCCGATCCGTCCGCTCTTCGTCGACGGCTTCAAGAACGAAGTGCTGGTGATCTGCACGGTCCTCTCCCACGACCTCGAGAACGATCCCGACATCGTCGCGATGATTGCCACCTCCGCCGCGCTGACCATCTCCGGCGCGCCCTTCATGGGGCCGATCGCGGGCGCGCGCGTCGGCTTCGTCGACGGCGACTACATCCTGAACCCGTCGGTCGACGACATGCAGGATCTCAAGAAGAACCCCGAGCAGCGGCTCGACCTCGTCGTCGCGGGCACCAAGGACGCCGTGATGATGGTGGAATCCGAGGCCTATGAACTCTCGGAAGCCGAGATGCTGGGCGCGGTCAAGTTCGGCCACGAGCAGATGCAGCCGGTGATCGACCTGATCGTCGACCTGGCGGAAGACGCGGCGAAGGAGCCGATGGACTTCCAGGCCCCCGACTACTCGGCCCTGGTCGATGCGGTCAGATCGGCCGGCGAGGACAGGATGCGCGCCGCCTACGCCATCACCGACAAGCAGGAGCGCACCTCCGCCGTCTCCGCCGCCAAGGACGCCATCAAGGCGAGCCTCTCGGAGGAGCAGCTCGGCGACGCCAACCTCGGCACCGCCCTCAAGAAGCTCGAATCCTCCGTCCTGCGCGGCGACGTCGTCAGGAACGGCAAGCGCATCGACGGGCGCGGGCTCGACACCGTCCGCCCGATCGTCTCCGAGGTGGGCCTTCTGCCCCGCACCCACGGCTCGGCGCTCTTCACGCGCGGCGAGACGCAGGGCCTCGTGGTGACCACGCTGGGCACCGGCGACGACGAACAGTTCATCGATGCGCTGCATGGCAACTTCAAATCGAACTTCCTGCTGCACTACAACTTCCCGCCCTACTCGGTCGGTGAGGTCGGCCGTTTCGGGCCTCCGGGCCGCCGCGAGATCGGCCACGGCAAGCTCGCCTGGCGCGCGCTGCAGGCGGTCCTGCCCTCGGCGACCGACTTTCCCTACACTATCCGCCTCGTTTCCGAGATCACCGAGTCGAACGGCTCGTCGTCGATGGCCACCGTCTGCGGCGGCTCGCTGGCGATGATGGATGCGGGCGTGCCGCTGAAGAGCGCGGTTGCGGGCGTGGCCATGGGCCTCATCCTCGAGGACGACGGCTCC
>JBBQDX010000060.1:0-18366 GCA_038320125.1 Rhodobacterales bacterium
GCTGACCCCGCTCAACGACAGCGGCATTTCCGGCGACGTCGCGCTCATCTATGACGGACCGCAGGACGACGGGACGCGCCAGTTGACCGTCCTCGTCACCGCGCAGGGGGCTCGCCCGGGGGCGCATCCGCAGCACATCCACGGCTTCGACGGCGTGGACGGCGTGGTCCAGGACAGCGTGTCGCCGGTGGGCGACGTCTTCGACGCGGATGTCGACGGGGATGCCGACGGCTTCACCGAACTTTCCGAGGGCGCTCCGTTCTACGGCGGCATCCTGGCGACGTTCGACGGTCTGACGGCCGGCCCCGGTGGCTACATCCGCTACCGGAACGTCTTCGACGTGGCGGCGGGCAGCCAGCTCGACAGCGACCTCTACTCGCTCGACACCCGGGAGACCGTGCTGCACGGCCTGCTCACCGACTTCGCCGTCGGTGCCGTGGCGCCCTTCCCGGGCGGCGAGGTCGATACGAGCATGCCCGCGCCGGGCACCTACAATGCGCTCCTGCCGATTGCCTCCGGCGAGTTCACCGAAGTCTCGCCCGACGATCTGGCCCCGGTGCCGCTGCCTGCGGGCATCTGGCTCCTCGGCGCGGCGCTGGCCGCATTCGGCGGGTTGCGCGCGCGCAAGCGGGCCTGATCCGGACGACAGGGCGGGGGGCGCCGTAGGGTGCCCCCCGGTCATGTCCCGTCGCCCGGCGTCAGCGTTTGACCCGCTTGTTGCGGTTCGCGACAAGTTTCAGGCGCAGCGCGTTGAGGTGGATGAACCCCTTGGCGTCGCGCTGGTCATAGGCGCCCGCGTCCTCCTCGAAGGTCACATGCGCCTCCGAATAGAGGCTGTGATCCGACCAGCGGGCAACGGTGCGCGCCGAGCCCTTGTAGAGCTTGAGGCGCACCGTTCCGGTCACATGCTCCTGGCTCCGGTCGATCAACGCCTGCAACATCTCGCGCTCGGGCGAGAACCAGAAGCCGTTGTAGATCAGTTCCGCGTAGCGCGGCATGATGCTGTCCTTGAGGTGGCCCGACCCGGCATCCAGCGTGATCTGCTCGATGCCGCGGTGCGCCTCGAGGAGCAGCGTGCCGCCCGGCGTCTCGTAAATACCGCGCGACTTCATGCCGACGAAACGGTTCTCCACCAGGTCCAGGATGCCGCAGCCGTGCCGGCCCCCCAGTTCGTTGAGGCGCGTCAGGATGGCGGCCGGCGTCATCACCACGCCGTCGAGGGCCACCGCGTCGCCACGCTTGAACTCGACCTCGACGTACTGCGGCTCGTCCGGCGCATCCTCGGGGCGGGTCGTGCGTTGCAGCACGTAGTCGGGCGCTTCCTCGGCGGGATCCTCCAGCACCTTGCCCTCCGAGGAGGTGTGCAGCAGGTTCGCGTCGACGCTGAACGGCGCCTCGCCGCGCTTGTCCCTGGCGATCGGGATCTGATTCTTCTCGGCGAAGTCCAGAAGCTTGGTGCGCGAGGTCAGATCCCACAGCCGCCAGGGCGCGATCACCTTGATGTCGGGGTTGAGCGCATAGGCCGCCAGCTCGAAGCGGACCTGGTCGTTTCCCTTGCCGGTCGCCCCATGGGCCACGGCATCGGCCCCCTCCTCGGCGGCGATCTCGACGAGACGCTTGGAGATGAGCGGCCGCGCGATGGAGGTGCCGAGCAGATAGAGCCCCTCGTAGAGCGCATTGGCGCGGAACATCGGAAAGACGAAATCGCGCACGAACTCCTCGCGCAGGTCCTCGATGTGGATCGCCGTGGCCCCCATCATCTCGGCCTTGGCGCGCGCCGGCTCCAACTCCTCGCCCTGGCCCAGGTCGGCGGTGAAGGTCACCACCTCGCAGCCGTATTCCGTCTGCAGCCACTTCAGGATGATCGACGTATCGAGGCCGCCCGAATAGGCCAGCACGACTTTCTTGGGGGCGTCCATGGGGTGTCTCCGCTCTGTCGCGCAAGGGCGTAGGCCAATCGGCCACGCCCCGCAAGCCGGGGGCCGTCCCACCGCGCATCGTGCAGGCACGCTCCTGTCCCCCCGCTCCTGTCCCCCGCGCATCGGTCCCATGCGGCGTTGACGCGGGCGGGGCGGAGCGCCTACGGCGTGGAGCGACCTGACCCAGGGAGGACCGGGATGCTCGGCTGGAAACTTTTCGTCCGCGCGATGCGACTGCTGCTCGATCACCTCGACGCGGCGCTCAAGCTGTCGCTGCTTCCCTACCTGGTCGTTGCGGGCGCCACGATCTGGCTCGGCCTGTCGTTTCCGGAATGGATCGGACGCGGCGAGTTCGACCCGGCCGATCCGCCGCCGACCGGTTTCATCGCGGGCCAGCTTGCCGTCCTCCTCCTCAACACCGTCGTCACCCTCTGGATCGCGGTCGGCTGGCATCGCTTCGTGCTGCTGGCCGAGGCGCCGCAAGGCTGGTTGCCGCCCCTGCGCGGCCCGGAGATGCTGGGCTACTTCGGCCGCTCCTTCCTGATCGGGGTGCTCATCGTCGCCGTCATCCTGGCAGTTTCGCTGATGCTCGCGACCCTCGTCGTGCCGGTCGCACCGGGCATGGCCGGCGCGGTCATCGGCGCGGGGGCGCTCTTCGTCGGGATGATCCTGTTCTACCGCCTCGCCATGGTCCTGCCCGCCGGGGCCATCGGCCGCGCGATGGGCTTCGGCGAGGCCATGCGGCAAACCTCGGGCCACACCGGCACCGTCGTGGTGCTGGCGCTGCTGACGGTCGGCTTCACGCTGCTGCTGGAGGTGCCGACGATGCTCGACGGGACGGGGGGCCTTGTCACGCTGATCTATCAGGTCGTGGTCGGCTGGATCGGACTGATGCTGGGGGTCGGCGTGCTGACCGCGCTCTACGGTCATCTGGTCGAGGGGCGGCCCGTTGACTGAGCCCCGCGCCGCCGAATCCGGGGGCGCCGGTTTCGCCAGCCGCGCCGAGGCGGCCACCGCCGCCATGCGCGAGGTCTTCCCGCCGACGCCGCTCGCGCGCAACGACTGGCTGTCGGACCGCTACGGCGCCGACGTCTGGCTCAAGCGCGAGGATCTGACGCCGGTCCGCTCCTACAAGCTGCGCGGCGCGTTCAATGCCATGCGCAAGCGCGGCCCGGGCCCCGTCGCCTGCGCCAGCGCCGGCAACCACGCGCAGGGCGTCGCCTGGATGTGCCGGCATCTGGGCGTCGAGGGGACCATCTTCATGCCGGTCACGACGCCGGGCCAGAAGATCGCCAAGACGAAACTTTTCGGCGGCGACCGCGTGGAAATCCGCCTCACCGGGGACTTCTTCGACGCCACCCTCGCGGCGGCGAAGGCCTGGTGCGAGGAGACCGGCGCGGGCTTCCTGTCGCCCTTCGACGACGCCGACGTGATCGAGGGGCAGGCGTCCGTCGCGGTGGAGATGATGGAGCAGATGGGCGGCGTGCCCGATGTCCTCGTCCTGCCGGTCGGCGGCGGCGGCCTCTCGGCGGGGATGCTGGCCTATCTGCGGGCCCGCGGCCAGGTTCCCGAGATCCGCTACGTCGAGCCCATGGGCGGCGCCAGCCTCGCGGCCGCGCTGGCCGCCGGAAGGCCGGTAACGCTCGAAGGACTCGACAGTTTCGTCGACGGGGCCGCCGTGGCCCGGATCGGCGAGCGGCCCTTCGAGATCCTGCGGCAGGTGCCCGCAAGCCACGTCCTGCGGATCCCCGAGGATCGCGTTTGCGTCACCATCCAGGAGATGCTGAACACCGAGGGCATCGTGCTGGAGCCGGCCGGGGCGCTCTCCATCGACGCGCTCCGCGACCTCTGCCCCGAGATCGAGGGAAAGCGTGTCGTCTGCGTCGCCTCCGGCGGCAACTTCGACTTCGAGCGCCTTCCGGATGTCAAGGAACGCGCGCTGCGTTACGCGGGGCTGAAGAAATACTACGTCCTGCGGATGCCGCAGCGGCCCGGTGCGCTGCGCGATTTCCTCGAGATGCTGGGACCCGACGACGACATCGCACGGTTCGAGTACCTGAAGAAGTCGGCCCGCAATTTCGGCAGCGTCCTGATCGGCATCGAGGCTGCCGCGCCCGGCTCCTTCGCGCGGCTGGAGGCACGCATGGCGCATCGCGGGGTTGCCTGGCGCGATCTGACGAACGATCCGCTGCTGGGCGAGCTGGTGATCTGAGCGCCTGCCTCCGGCCGGCTCAGGCGCGATCGAGGCCCAACTCCCGTCGCGCGCTTTCAAGTTCCGCGCGCAGGTCCGCCACGGCCGTCACCTGATCGCCGCCGCCGACCTCCAGTCGCATGGCCAGCGCGGCGATGCCGGTGAACCCGATGTTGAGGGCACCGCTGCGCAGGAAATGCGCCGCCCGCGCCCGCTCCTCCGCCGCGAGGCCGGGCGTCAGTCCGGCGAGGGTTTCCTCCGCCTCGCCGAGGAACACGCGGAGGATGAGCCGGAGGTCCTCGACCCCGATCCCCTCCTGCAACTCCACGATGCGGTCCATGTCGATCATTCCCGACATCTGCGCCCGGCAGGGCTAAGGCCTCGTTAACGCACGCCCTTTCGATCGCTAGAATGCAACCGTTAACCCGGCATTCACGCTCTGGCCGCAAAACACCGCACACCCAGCAGACGATGGATCCATGCCGCAGCGCGACCCCTCCCTCCCCCCCCGGCCCGCGCAGCGCATGCGCGTGCTCGTGGTCGACGACAGCGCGGCCCAGCGTCAGTTGCTGACCGCGATCCTGTCGCGGATGGACATCGATGTCGTGGCCGTGCCCGATGCGCCCCAGGCGCTGTTCCTGTGCATGACGGACGATGGGGCCGACATCCGCATGGTGCTGAGCGACTGGCAGATGCCGGGGATGGACGGCCCCGATTTCTGCCGCGCCTTCCGCCAGCTCGGACGCGAGGAATACGCCTATTTCATCCTGATGACCTCCGGCACCGACCGGGCGATGAAGGCGCATGGACTCGAATCGGGGGCCGACGATTTCGTCACCCGGCCGATCGACATGGGCGAGCTGCGGGCGCGCATCAACACCGGCCGCCGCATCCTAGAGATGCAGGACGCGCTCCTGCACCGCAATCACGAGGTCCGCGAGACGCTGGGCAACCTCACCGCCATCCACGACGCCATGAACCGGGACCTCGCGGAGGCGCGCAAGCTGCAACGCGCGTTCCTGCCTGCCCCCAACCACCGGATCGGGGCGTCGGAGCTTTCGCTGCGCCTCGTCACCTCCGGGCAGATCGGCGGCGACCTGGTCGGCTACTTCCCGATCTCCGAGACCGCGATCGCGCTCTATTCCATCGACGTCTCCGGCCATGGCATAGCCTCGGCGCTCTTGACCGGGCGGCTCGCCGGCCTCTTCACCTGGCAGTCACGGCGCGGCAACATCGCCTTTCTGTCGGACGGCAGCGACGTGCATGCCCCCGAGGAGGTGATGCACCGCCTCAACGAGCTGATGCTGCGCGAGCTGACCTCGGACATCTACTTCACCGCCGTCCTCGCCTATGTGGACGTGGCCACCGGACAGGTCACGCTCTGCCAGGCCGGACATCCGCATCCGCTGATCCGGCGCGCCTCGGGCGCGGTCGAGCGGGTCGGGCACGGCGGCCCGCCGGTCGGCCTGCTGCCCGGCGCGAAGTTCGAGGCGACGCGGGTGCTGCTCGGTCCCGGCGACGCCTTCCTCGCGTATTCCGACGGATTGACGGAATGCGCCGACACCTGGGGCGACATGCTGGAGGAGGAGGGGCTGATGGCGCTGCTGGCCGATATCCCCGACGCGACGGAAGCGGCCGTCGACGGGATCGAGGCGGCGATGCGCGAACACTCCGGCATCAACGAGTTCGAGGACGACATCTCGATGCTGCTGTTCCGCTACACCCCCGCCGTGGCGGAGCAGCGCGGCCTCGCCGCAGGCTAGCGCTCCGGCGCGCCCGAGCGCAGCCACGCGGCCACCACCGCGCGGTTGCCCGGAGATGCCAGCCGCTCGAGCGCCTCCCCGGGCGTCATCCACATCGCCGTATGCCCCGGCTCGCTCGGCGGACCCCTGCGCGGCCCGACGCGGCCCAGATGGACGTGGCAGACCTTCTCGGCGTGAAATCCGTAGTCCGGCATCCAGGAGAACTGCCGATAGCTCGCCAGATGCCGCGAGAGCCGCGCGTGGTATCCTGTCTCCTCGAGGATCTCGCGCAGGGCCGCGGGCCCCGGCGCCTCGCCCGGATCGATGCCGCCGCCGGGAAGCTGGATCTCGTCGAGGTCCACCGTCACCTGCCGGGTGACCAGCATCCGCCCGCCTCTCCCTTCGCCGGCGCGCAGCAGCAGCGCATAGGCGCCCGGCCTGAGCCGATAGCGGATACCGGGGCGGGGCGGGCTGCCGTAGCGGGGCGTCATGGACTTTATCCTCGGCGGCGCGTTCCTATATGCTCGCGGTAGTGCCAGTCCGGCGCGTGGGGGGAAACCCCGCCACCGGCCGAGAGACGAGGATTCCGCGATGCCCGATTCGACCATGTCCGATGCCACCACCCATCTGTGGGACGATACCGTGCTTCCGTTCCAGCTCGACGTCTCCGACATCCGGGGCCGGGTGGCGCGACTCGACGGCGTTCTGGAGGACGTGCTGGCGCAGCACGACTACCCGCCCGCCATCGAGGCCCTCGTGGCCGAGATTGCGTTGCTCACGGCGCTCATCGGCCAGACCATCAAGCTGCGCTGGAAACTGTCGCTGCAGGTGCGCGGCGACGGTCCCGCGCGGCTGCTCGCGGCCGACTACTACGGTCCCACCGACGACGGGGAGCCGGCGAAGATCCGCGCCTGGGCCAGCTACGACGGGGACCGGCTGGCGGAGAGGATGGCCGCCGGGGCGTCGCCCTTCGATCTGGTCGGCAAGGGCTATTTCGCGATCCTGATCGACCAGGGCGCGGACATGACCCCCTACCAGGGCATCACCCCGCTCGCAGGCGGCAGCCTCTCGGCCTGCGCCGAGACCTATTTCGCCCAGTCCGAGCAGATCCCCACGCGGTTCGCCCTGGCTTACGGTCAGGCGAGCGCGCCCGGCACGGCGGAGCGCTGGCGCGCGGGCGGCGTCATGCTCCAGCACATGCCGCAAGCCAGCCCCTTCGCGAAGGGCGACGGGGCGACCGGGAACGACGGCCAGGCGGCGGGCGACGGCAAAACCGGCGACGCCCCGACCGCGGGCGGGTCCGGCGACGGCGGGCTCCTGACGGCTGCCGACATCCTCGATGGCGACGCGGGCGAGAACTGGACCCGCGCCAACATCCTGCTCGACACCACCGACGCGCTCGAGCTCATCGGGCCGTCGGTCGCGCCCACCGACCTTCTCTTGCGCCTCTTCCACGAGGAGGGGCCGCGCGTGTTCGAGCCGCAACCCGTGCGCTTCGGCTGCTCCTGCTCCGCCGACAAGGTGCGCCAGACCCTGTCGATCTATTCGGCACGGGACATCGGTCATATGACGACGGACGACGGTCGCGTCACCGCCGATTGCCAGTTCTGCGGGGCGCATTACGAGTTCGACCCCGCCAGCCTAGGGTTCGAGGCGACGAAGGAGGCATGACGCCCGCCGCGATCCAGGCGGCCCTCGACCGGCCCGGCGGCGCGTCATCCGACTTCGACCTGAATGCGGACGTGATCCTGCCGGGGCGGCGCCTGCTGCGCGATGCCGCCGTGCTCGTGCCGTTCATCGACACACCGAAGGGCCTGCGCCTGATGCTGACCAAGCGCAGCTCCGCGCTGCGCCACCATCCCGGACAGGTCGCCTTTCCGGGCGGCAAGATCGAGCCGGGCGAGACGCCGGAAGCCGCCG
Source organism: Rhodobacterales bacterium (assembly GCA_038320125.1). Lineage (GTDB taxonomy): Bacteria > Pseudomonadota > Alphaproteobacteria > Rhodobacterales > Rhodobacteraceae > Jannaschia. Next base: position 7,773 of record JBBQDX010000060.1, read on the forward strand.
CCCTGCGGGAGGCGCACGAGGAGGTCGGCCTGCCGGCCCACTGCGCCCGCATCCTGGGCTGCCTTCCCCCTCACGAGACCGTGACCGGCTTCACCGTCACCCCCGTCCTCGCCCATGTCGCCGCCTTCACCCCGGTGCCGGAGCCGGGCGAGGTCGAGGAAGTCTTCGACGTGCCGCTCGCCCATGTCCTCGACCCCGCCAATTTTGCCATCGAGAAGCGGCTCTGGCGCGGCGACTGGCGTCGCTACTACGCGGTGCCCTACGGTCCGTGGTACATCTGGGGCGCCACGGCGCGCATCCTGCGCGGGCTGGCCGACAGGGTGGGGGCCGCCAGGGTGGGGGCCGACAGGTCGGAGGTTGACGGGATGGAGGCGCATGCGGATCGCCGATGACTGGCTGACCGCCGCGCCGACCCAGGCCGTCTTCGCGCTGCTGGAGACCGCGGGCTACCGGGCGCTGGCCGTCGGCGGTTGCGTGCGCGATGCGCTGATGGGGCGCGCGGTCGCCGACATCGACATCGCCACCGACGCGGAGCCCGAACGGGTGCTCGCGCTGGCGCAGGCGGCGGGTCTGCGCACCGTGCCCACCGGCCTCGACCACGGCACCGTCACCATCATCTCGGGCGGCATCCCGCACGAGGTCACGACCTTCCGCCGCGACGTGGAGACCGACGGGCGCCACGCGACAGTCGCCTTCTCCACCGACCTGGCCGAGGACGCGGCGCGGCGCGACTTCACGATGAACGCCCTCTATGCCGACGCGCGGGGCGAGGTCGTCGATCCGCTCGGCGGCCTGCCGGACCTGCGTGCCCGCCACGTCCGCTTCATCGGCGATCCCGCCGCCCGGATCGCCGAGGACTACCTGCGCATCCTGCGGTTCTTCCGCTTCACCGCCTGGCATGGCGACCCCGCGCTGGGGCTCGACGCCGAGGGCCTGGCCGCCTGCGCCGAGCATCAGGAGGGCCTCGACCGCCTCAGCCGCGAGCGCATCGGCCACGAGATCCGCAAGCTGCTCGCCGCGCCCGACCCCGCCCCCGCGGTGGCCTCCATGGCGCAGGCGGGCATCCTCGCCCGCGTCCTGCCGGGGGCGGCGGCGGCGCCGCTGGCGCCACTCGTCCACTTCGGCGCAACCCGTTGGCTCACGCGGCTGGCGGCGCTGGGCGGGGACGCCTCGGGCCTGCGCCTGCCGAAGGCCGACGCGCGGGCACTGCACGACCTCGCCACCGCAGCCCGCGACAGCACCGCGGCTTTCACGCTGGGCGACAGGCTCGGGGCGGCGGGCACCGATGCGCTCCTGGTGCGCGCCGCCCTCGAGGGCCACCCGCCCGACCCGGTGCAGATGGAGGACGCCCGCCGGGGCGCCGCCGCCGCCTTCCCCCTCACCGCCGCCGACCTCATGCCGGACCTCGCCGGGCCGGAGCTGGGCCGGGCGCTCGCTCGCGCCCGCGTCCTCTGGCAGGCGCGGGCGGGGCATGCGGACCTCGCCGCCCTGCGCGCGGCCGCGATGCAGCGACCGGAGGGCTAGCGCGAGATCGCCGCAACCGCGCCAGCCGCCGCCGGGCCGGTGGCCTTTTGGGCCCGGAGGCTTATATGCCACCGGCAAGGAAAGCCCCGCACCCATGTTCCGCTTCTTCGAGACCCTGGTCGACCCCTATGCGCCGCATGGCGGAAACGACACGCCCCCCTCCCGGCTCTGGCCGTTCCTGAAGGAGTACTCGCGCCCCTTCGCCCGCGTCTTCGCGGTGACCGCCGTGGTGGCCGTGATCGTGGCCGTGGTCGAGATATGGCTGATCTCCTACATGGGCCGCCTCGTCGACCTGATGACGCAAGCTGACCCGGCGACGTTCCTCGCCTCGCACGGCTGGGAACTGGCCGGCGTCGCGCTCTTCATCCTGGCCGTGCGCCCGGCGCTGCAGGCGCTCGACGTGCTGCTCCTGAACAACGCGATCCTGCCGAACTACGGCACGCTGATGCGGTGGCGGGCGCACAACCACGTGCTGCGACAGTCGGTCGGCTGGTTCGAGAACGACTTCGCCGGCCGCATCGCCAACCGCATCATGCAGGCCCCTCCGGCGGCGGGCGAGGCGGTGTTCCAGGTGTTCGATGCCATCGCTTTCGCGCTGGCCTATTTCATCGGCGCGGGCATCCTGCTCTTCGGCGCGGATCCCCGGCTCGTGATCCCGCTCGCCGTCTGGTTCGGGCTCTATGCGCTCCTCGTGCGCTGGACCATCGCGCGCGTCGGCCCCGCCTCCAAGGCGTCCTCCGATGCCCGGTCCATGACCACGGGGCGGGTGGTCGACGCCTATACCAACATCCATTCCGTCAAGCTCTTCGCGCATGAGGGTCGGGAGCTCGACTACGCCCGCGAGGCCATCGAGAAGACGCGGACGACGTTCCAGCGCGAGATGCGGATCTTCACCGTGATGGACGTCACCCTCGTCACGCTGAACGGCCTGCTCATCGTCGGCGTCGTCGGCTGGGGCATCGCCCTGTGGCTGACCGGCGGCGCGACGGTCGGCGTCGTCGCGGCGGCCACCGCGCTGGTGCTGCGGCTCAACGCGATGACCGGCTGGATCATGTGGGCGCTGACCTCGTTCTTCCGCAGCCTGGGCGTCGTGGAGGAGGGGATGGAGACCATCGCCCAGCCGATCCACCTGACCGATGCCGAGGATGCCAAGCCGCTCGCCCTGACCCGGGGGGCCGTGAGCTTCGACGCGGTGACGCATCTCTACGGCGGGACCAGGGGCGGGGTCACCGACCTCACGCTCACCATCCGGCCGGGCGAGAAGGTCGGCCTGATCGGGCGGTCGGGTGCCGGCAAGTCCACGCTCGTCAAGCTGCTCCTGCGGTTCTACGACCCCGAGCAGGGCACCATCACCATCGACGGGCAGGACATCACGAAGGTGACGCAGGACAGCCTGCGCCACGCCATCGGCATGGTGCAGCAGGACTCGTCGCTCCTGCACCGCTCGGTCGCCGACAACATCCGCTACGGCCGCGCCGATGCGTCGGACGAAGAGGTGCGGTCGGCCGCCGAAAAGGCGCAGGCCCATGACTTCATCCTCGATCTGGCGGACCCGGAAGGGCGCACCGGCTACGACGCCCATGTCGGCGAGCGCGGCGTCAAGCTCTCGGGCGGCCAGCGGCAGCGCGTCGCTCTCGCCCGCGTCATCCTCAAGGACGCGCCGGTGCTGGTGCTCGACGAGGCGACGAGCGCGCTCGACAGCGAGGTCGAGGCCGCCATCCAGGACACGCTCTACGGCATGATGGAGGGCAAGACCGTGATCGCCATCGCCCACCGCCTGTCCACCATCGCCGCGATGGACCGCATCCTGGTGATCGACGACGGCCGCATCGTGGAGGAGGCAACGCATGACGAACTGCTGGCCTCCGGCGGGCTCTATGCGCAATTCTGGGCGCGCCAGTCGGGCGGGTTCATCAATACGGCGCCGGACAAGACGGAGGCCGCGGAATGAAGGCACGGCTCGAAACCCTGATCGACCCCTTCGCCCGCTCGTCGGGCCCGCCGCCGCGCACGCTCATGGCGTTCCTGCACTGGTGCCTGAAGGGCTCCCTCGGCGTCATCGCCGCCGGCGGCGTCATCAGCGCGACGCTGGGGGTGGCGGAGATCCTGGCGGCGGGCATCCTCGGCGCGGTCATCGACGCGGCCATCGCCGCACCGACCGGCTTCTTCGCTGAGAACTGGCCGCTGCTGCTGGGGGCTGCCGCGTTCTTCGTCGTGCTGCGACCGGTGCTCGCCGGGGCCTCCGGCCTCGTGCAGTCGGTCGTCGTGGGGCCCGCCGTCATCAACCTCGTCCTGTCGCGGCTGCACCGCTACTCGATGGGGCAGGCGGTGACGTTCTTCGACAACGACTTCGCGGGCCGCATCAGCCAGAAGCAGATGCAGGCCGCCCGCGCGGTCTCCGAACTGACGATCGACACGATCCAGACGGTGTTCTTCGCGCTGGCCTCGCTCGTCGCCGCCATCGCGCTCCTTGGCGGCATCGAGGGGATCGCGGCCCTGGCGCTGGCACTCTGGGCCGGGGCCTACATCGCCCTCGTCGCCTTCTTCATGCCCCGCATCCGCGTGCGCTCCAAGGCCCGCGCGGCCAGCCGGGCAATGGTGACGGGGCAGGTCGTGGACACGATCACCAACATCAAGACGGTCAAGCTCTTCGCCCATTCCGACCACGAGGATGCGGCGGCCGTCGAGGCGATGGCGCATTACCGCGGCAAGGCGCTCGACTTCGGCTGGGTCTCCGCGAGCTTCCGCCTCTGGCTGATGACGCTGGCGGGCGCGCTGCCGGTCGTGCTGCTGGGGGCGACGCTCTGGCTCTGGACGCAGGGCGCCACCACGGCGGGCGACATCGCGGTGGCGGGCACCGTGGCGCTGCGGCTGGCGCAGATGACCGGCTGGGTCAGCTTCACGCTGCTGGGCATGTACTCCAACGTCGGCGAGGTGGAGGACGCGATCCACACCCTGACGCCGCCCTACACGCTCGCCGACAAGCCGGATGCCGCGACTCTCACCGCCGACGGGCCGGTCGCTTTCGAGGGCGTGACCTTTGCCTATGGTCGGGAGGAGGGCGGTATCCGGGAGATCGACCTCACCATCGCGACGGGGGAGAAGCTCGGCATCGTCGGGGCGTCCGGCGCGGGGAAATCGACCCTCGTGGCGGCCCTCCTGCGCCTCTACGACGTGGAGGAGGGCCGCATCGCCATCGGCGGCACCGACATCCGCGACGTCACGCAGGAGAGCCTGCGGCGGCGCATCGGCATGGTCACGCAGGAGACGGCGATGTTCAACCGCTCCGCGCTCGACAACATCCGCTATGGCAACCCCAATGCGACCGAGGCCGATGTCGTCGCCGCCGCCCAGCGGGCGGAGGCGCACGACTTCATCCTGACCTTGCGGGATTACAAGGGCCGCACGGGCTACGCCGCGCATCTGGGCGAGCGGGGCGTCAAGCTCTCGGGAGGCCAGCGTCAACGGATCGCGCTCGCCCGCGCCTTCCTCAAGGACGCGCCGATCCTGATCCTCGACGAGGCGACCTCGGCGCTCGATTCGGAGGTCGAGGCCTCGATCCAGTCGGCGCTGGAGCGGGTGATGGAGGACAAGACCGTCATCGCCATCGCCCACCGCCTCTCCACCATCGCGCGGATGGACCGCATCGTCGTGATGGAGGACGGCCGCATCGTCGAGCAGGGGTCGCACCGCGACCTGCTGGCGTCGGAGGGGACCTATGCGCGCTACTGGAACCGCCAGTCCGGCGGCTTCATCGGCGTCGAGGAGATGGCGGCGGAGTAGCGCCGCGGGCCCTGTTTGCGGCGCGGTGGCGCCGCGGGGGGCACGCTGATACGGGCCCTCACATGACGCACACCATCCTCCGCCTTGGCCACCAGGGCGACGGCATCGCCGAGGGCCGCGACGGCCCGCTCTACGTCCCCCGCACGCTGCCGGGCGAGGTGGTGGAGGGCGACATCGCCCGCGACCGCATTGCCGAGCCGAAGATCGTCACGTCCTCGCCCGACCGCGTCGCGCCGCCCTGCCCGCATTACCGCCGCTGCGGCGGCTGCCACCTGCAGCACGCCTCCGACGCCTTCGTCGCGCGGTGGCGGCAGGACGTGGTGCGCGAGACGCTGTGCCGCGCGGGGCTGGAGGTGGAGATCGCGGGCGTCGAGACCTCCGCGCAGAACACGCGCCGGCGCGCCGCCCTCTCGGGGCGCAGGACGAAGAAGGGCGCGCAGGTCGGCTTTCACGTGCGGGGCTCCGATCAGGTCGTGGAGATGCCCGAGTGCCGCGTCCTCGACCCGGTTCTCTTGCAGGCGCTGCCGCTGCTGGAGCGGATCACGCGGCTGGCGGCGGTGCGCGGCGGCGAGGTGACCTTGCATGTGACGGCGGCGGACAACGGCGTCGACCTTTCGGTGGAGGGCGCCAAGGCCTTCGACCGCGAGATCATGCTGGCGCTGGCACCCCTGGGGCAGGGGTTCGCGCGCATCACCTGGAACGGCGAGACGGCGTTGCAGCAGTTGCCCCCGGTGCTGCGCCTCGGCACGGCCCCGGTGACGCCGCCCCCCGGCGCCTTTTTGCAGGCAACGCCGGAGGGGCAGGCGGCGCTGGTCGCCCGCGTCCGCGCGGCGCTGGCGGGCGCGCACCGGGTCGTCGACCTCTTCGCGGGCTGCGGCACCTTCACCTTCCCGCTGGCCGAAGCCGCGCCTGTCCACGCCGTCGAGGGGGACCGCGCGCTGACCGAGGCGCTGGCCGGCGGGGCGCGCCATGCCACCGGCCTCAAGCCGATCGGCGCCGAGACACGCGACCTCTTCCGCGACCCGCTCCTGCCCGAGGATCTCGCGCGCTTCGACGCCGCCGTGATCGACCCGCCGCACGCCGGCGCCGAGGCGCAGGTTGCGCACCTCGCCGCGTCGGAAATCGCGCAGGTCGCCTACGTCAGTTGCAACCCGGGCACCTTCGCCCGCGACGCCGCCACGCTGGTCGGCGCGGGCTTCACGATGGGGCCGGTGACGGTGGTGGACCAGTTCCGCTGGTCGCCGCACATCGAGCTGGTGGCGGCGTTCGCGCGCTGAGGCTCAGACCCACGTGCCCTTGCGCTTCGGCCGGATGCGCTTGGGGAAGAACTTGGCGGTGGTCCAGGAGATCAGCTTCACGTCCATCCAGAACGTCCGGTTGCGCTGGTAGAGCAGGTCGAGCTTCGCCTTTCGCGGAATGCAGGTCTCGCAATAGACCCGCTCCGTTTCCGCCGGCGTGTCGCAGGCGGCCAGCTTCCGATCCTCGTGCGGCGCGTAGATCAGGCTGGCGAGCCCGGTGACGCCGGGGCGGGAGCGGAGCACCTCCCGGTAGAGCTCCGGATACATCTCGACGTAATGGCGCAGCGGCGGGCGCGGGCCGACGAAGCTGACGTCGCCGTTCAGGATGTTCCAGAGCTGCGGCAACTCGTCCAGGCGGCGGCGGCGCAGCGCCCGGCCCAGCGGCGTGATGCGCGCCGCCTTGTTGCCGCCGGTGACGCCCGCATCGGCGGCATCGGCCGTCATCGTGCGGTATTTCCACAAGGTGAAGCTCTGCGTCGGCGTCCGCATCCGTTCCGAGCCGTAAAGGATCGGGCGACCCTGCTGGCGCCAGACCTTCCAGGTGACGACGACGATGACCGGGGCGAGGAACGCCATCAGGTAGATCGAGAACAGGATGTCGAACAGGCGCTTTCCCGGCGTCATCGAGTTGCCTCGTGCCATTCGGCAACGATGCGCACGGGGTCGGCGGCGTCGGGCGGCACCGGGAGGAGGGTCTGCAGCAAGCCCGTGTCGAGCGCCACTTCGGCCAGCGCCTCGGGCGGCGCGGGACGCGGGACCCAGCCCCGCCGCGCGGCGCGCAGCAGCTCGGCCATGTCGACGAGGCCGGGGGCTCCGAGGTTCAGCACGCGGGGCAGCGGGCCGGAATGCGCGGCGAGGCCGGCCAGCAGATCCGCCAGCGTGGCGGGGCCGAGGTAGTTGCGGCGCGGGCCGCGCCCGTCCGCGAAGATGTCCAGCTTGGGCGCACCGGCCCCGAGCCGCCCGAGCAGCGCATCCGCCCCCGCGACGTTGCCCAGCCGCAGGATGACCGCATCGGAGGCGTCCCCGACGGCGGCTTCCATCGCCAGCTTCGCGGTGCCGTAGGCGCTCGCGGGTGCGGCCGGCGTGCTTTCCGTCAGCGGCCCGGGCGCGCGGCCGTAGACGGCGGAGGACGACATCAGCAGCACGCGGCCCACGCCTGCCGCCCGCGCAGCCGCCAGCGCCTCCAGCGCGGCGTCGGTGTTCCCCGCCAGTACGCGCGCATGGCCGGACGTCACCCCCGCGAGGCAGAGCAGCACCCTTCGCCCCGCCAGCGCCGCGCCAAGCGGGCCGTCGTCCCGCCCGTGCCAGACCACGTCCGCACCGGCCCAGACGCGCGCGAGCAGGCGGCCGATGCGACCGGTGGCGCCGGTGACGACGAGGCCCGGCGGCGGGGCGATGTGGGGGGGGCGGGACGGCATCGTCCACGCCCATACCCGAGCGCGTTGCAGAATCAAGACACTCGGCAGGGGGACGCCGCCGATTGCGCGTCGCGGGGCTTTCCGCCGCCCTGCGAAGGCTCCACAAGGGAGCACGTCAACCGCCGAGGAACCGTCATGCCGTCCTGGACCCGAGCCGCCTTCGCCACCGCCGTCTCGGCGGCGTTCGGCCTGACCACATTCGGCCCGACGGCGACGGCCCAGGTTGCGGCCCAGGTTGCGGGCCAAGTCACGGGTCAGATCACGGGCCAGATCGCGGCCCCGACCGACCCCCGGGCGGCGGGCGTGCGGCCCGTCAACTCCTATGGCGTGCCCGGCCTGATCGACGTGCCGACGGCGCAGATGCAGCCCGACGCCGAACTGACGACCAGCATGACGCTGCTGTCGAACGAATCCGGCCGGGTGCAGCTCGCCTTTCAGGTCACGCCCCGGCTGCAGGCGGTGTTCCGCTATTCCACCCTGCCCGATTTCCTCCTCGTAGGCGGCGACCTTACCCGCACCTACGACCGGAGCTTCGACCTGCGCTACCAGCTCCTGACCGAGACGGCGCGGCGCCCCAGCGTGACCGTGGGCATCCAGGACATCGGCGGCACCTCGCTCTACGCCGCCGAATACATCGTCGCCACCAAGTCGTTCATGGACGGCCGGCTGACGGCGACGGGCGGCATCGGCTGGGGGCGGCTGGGCACGCGCGGCGGCTTCTCCAACCCGCTGGGGGCGCTCAGCGACAAGTTCGAGACCCGCCCCGACCTCGATTTCGGACGCGGCGGCAGCGTCTCCACCGACCAGCTTTTCCGTGGCGACGCGGCGCTCTTCGGGGGGCTCCAGTATCGCGTCGGCGACCGCCTGACGCTGGCCGCCGAGTATTCCTCCGACGCCTACGAGGAGGAGGAGCTGCGCGGCATTCTCGACCCCAGGACGCCGCTCAACTTTGCCGCGACCTACCGGGTGCGCGACGGCATCGCGCTCTCGGGATACGTGCTGCACGGGGCCGAGCTCGGCGTGACGCTGCGGTTCGACATCAACCCGCGCCGCTCGCCCACCGGCAGCGGCACCGAAGGCCTGGCCCCGCCGGTGACGGTGCGCCCGTCGCGCGCCGAGGCCCCCGCCCTCTGGACGACCTCCTGGCCCGGCGACGCGCGGGTCGAGCCCGCGGTGCGATCGGCACTAGCCGAGGCGCTTGACGAACAGGGCATCGAGCTGGTGGCGACCAAGCTGGAGGCCACGCGCGCCGAGATTCACTACCGCAACCGGCGCTGGGGCGTCGAGGCGCAGGCTCTGGGCCGCACGGCACGGGTGGCGAGCGGCATCGTCCCCGCCTCGGTCGAGACCTTCGTGCTGGTTCCGGTGACGGAGGACGGCATTCCGGGCGCCGCCGCCATCGTGCGCCGCAGCGATCTGGAAGCGCTGGAGAACCGCCCCGCGGGGGCCGGCGAGATCCGGGCCGTGACCGGCTTTCTCGACGCCGCGCGCCTGCCCGGCGAGGGCCTGGTGCAGCAGGAGGACGCCTTTCCGCGGTTCCGCTGGTCGCTGGGCCCCTCGATCGACCTCGGCTATTTCGACCCCGATTCGCCCATCCGCTACGACCTCGGCGTGACGCTCGGTACGAGCTGGCAACCGCTCCCCGGCCTGCGGTTCGAGGGCGGCCTGCGCCAGTCGCTTGGCGGCAACCTCGACGATGTGACGCGCGAGACCGGCTCGCGTCTGCCGAGGGTGCGCACCGATGGGCCCGAGTTCGCCCGCGCCGATGGCGTGGTCGTGACCCATCTGACCGGCAATTACCTGTTCCGGGCCGGTCCGGCGCTCTACGGTCGGGTTTCGGCGGGCCTTCTCGAGCGACAGTTCGGCGGCGTCTCGGCGGAGATGCTGTTCAAGCCGGTCGGCAGCCCCCTCGCGATCGGGGTGGAGCTGAACCGGGTGAAGCAGCGCGATTTCGACGGGGGCTTCGGCTTCCGCGACCTGGAGGCGACGACCGGCTTCGTGACGGGCTACCTGCAGCATGGCAACGGCTTCATGAGTCAGCTCGACGTAGGCCAGTACCTCGCCGGCGACCGGGGCGCGACCTATACGCTCACGCGGGAGTTCGAAAACGGCTGGCGGGTCGGGGCCTTCGCGACCAAGACGAACATCAGCTCGGAGGAGTTCGGCGAGGGCAGCTTCGACAAGGGCATCCGGTTGCAGATTCCGCTGACGTGGGTCACGGGCGAGCCCAGCCGTTCCCGCGGCGGCCTGACGCTGCGCCCGGTGCAGCGCGACGGCGGCGCGCGCCTTGGGGTGCGCAGCCGGCTCTATCCGGAGGTGCGCGACCTTAGCCCGCCGGACCTCGAAGACGGATGGGGGCGTTTCTGGCGATGAACGGAAAGATGCAGATACTCATGCGGCTCTCCGCCCTGCTGCTGGCCGGACTGACGGTCGCCGCCTGCGGCAACGACGAGGCCCCGGGCGGCCTGGTCGCCGCGACGGGCAGGGCGCTGGTCGAACGGGTGCGGGGCGGCGAGGCGCCCGTCGACGCGCGCCAGGAGCTGACCTCGGCGCGGCTCGCCTCGTCGCCCA
>JBBQDX010000061.1:0-17955 GCA_038320125.1 Rhodobacterales bacterium
TAGCCGAACGGCCTCTCCGACCAAGATCGGCCAATCACTCACCTGCAAGACGAGGCATACCCGATGAAAACGAACTTCCTTCTCGCATCCGCCCTGGCGATGGCGACGGCTCTCCCGGCCCTCCCTGCCTTTGCGCAAGCCAACTCCATCACCGGCGTCCGCCAGCTCGACGACCAGATCGACGATATCGACCGCGACGCGCGCCGCGACCTGAACCGTGGCGAAGACGCTTCGCGCTTCAACCAGAACGGCGTGGCCCAGGGCTTCAACGGCTCCGCCGCCCTGACCGCTTCGGGCACCTCGGGCAACAACGACGACGGCGACCTGTCGTTCGCCGGCCGCCTGACCTTTGGCCAGGGCGACTTCAGCCACCTGTTCGGCTTCGCCGGCGAGTATGGCGAGGCTGACAACGTGAAGAGCGAGGAAGAGTTCTTCGGCACCTACGAGGGCAGCTACTACTTCAACCCGCAGCTCTACGCCTATGGCACAGGCCGCTACATCTACGACGGCTTCAACGCCAACCGTCAGGACGCGTTCCTCGGCCTCGGTCTCGGCTACCGCATCGTCAACACCCCCGAGTTCTCCTGGCGCGTCCAGGGTGGCCCGGGCGTGCGCTACATCGAACGGGCGGCCTTCGACGATGCCGATGGCAACACCATCGGTCGCGAGGACAACACCGAAATCGCCGCGCTGATCTCGTCGCGCTTCTTCTACAAGCTGACGGATACGGTCGCGCTGACCAACGACACCGACGTCCTCGGGTCTGACAACGACTACACGCTGCAGAACGACTTCGGCGTCAACTTCCGCGTCAACGACACGTTCTCGACCCGGGTCAGCTACCGGACCGACTACGAGTCCGACCCGCTGCCGGGCTTCAAGAACACCGACAACACCGTGGGCATCTCGCTCATCGTCGGCTTCTGAGCCGAAACCGGTCCCGCGCCCCGGCGCGGGTCCTATCAGAGCTACTGGAAAGGGGCGGAGCGATCCGCCCCTTTTCGCATGTCAGTCGGCCGTGCCGGCCGGTTCGGCCCGCGGCCCGACCGTCTGGCGCGCGTTCTGCCAGGTCGTCGAATGGTCCCCCACGAGGCGCAGCAGGTCGCCGGGCGAATAGGCATGCGGCATCGAGATGCCGAGCGCATCCGCGATCAGCTCCGAGCAGAACCACTTGTCGCGGGCATGGCGGCGGAAATTGAACAGATGCGTCCATACGAAGGCGCGCAGGTCGTAGGCGCTGCCGACCCGCGCCGCCGCCCGCTCCCAGGCGTCCTCCGGCGCCCAGGGGACGTCGATGAAATGCCACTTCCCGGCGTCGAAGACGATCTCCCTGATCCGCACCCCGCCGTCCATCAGCGAGGCGCCGACGCAGGTATGCGTCTCCCCCGCCTGCGGCATCCGGTCCGCCCGCAGCAGCTCGCAATGCGAGAACCGCGACCGCGTCGCCCAGGCGATCACGGTGTCCATCGTCCGCCCCTTGCCGCCGTGGAATGCGATGTAATACCCGGCCATGGCCGCCTCTCCCGAATGTCCCGGCCCCAACTTCCACCATCGCCCGCGCCCGAGGGAAGGGGAAACCGCCTCTGCGGCGCCCCACCGCTCGAAGCCGCCCCCGGGCGGGCGGGCGGTGCCGGGGCGCGAAATCCCCGTCGCGGGTCCGCGCCCGTCAGGCCGCGGTAGACGCCTGCCGCCGGCCGCGCTACTGGATAAGGCGAATGTTCAGGACCCGGGGAGGGGGCGCGTCGATGTTCACCGCCACGATGCAGTTCGACCTCGGCGAGGACGTCGATGCCCTGCGCGAGATGGTCCACCGCTGGGCGCAGGAGCGGGTGAAGCCGCGCGCCGCCGAGATCGACGCGACCAACACCTTTCCGCCCGAGCTCTGGACCGAGATGGGCGACCTCGGCCTCCTCGGCATCACCGTGCCTGAGGCCGAGGGCGGGGCCGGCATGGGCTACCTCGCGCATGTCGTCGCGGTCGAGGAGATCGCCCGTGCCTCGGCCTCCGTCTCGCTCTCCTACGGCGCGCACTCCAACCTCTGCGTCAATCAGATCGCGCTGAACGGCAGCCCCGAGCAGAAGGCGAAGTATCTCCCCGGCCTCGTCTCCGGCGAACACGTCGGCGCGCTGGCGATGTCGGAGGCCGGGTCCGGCTCCGACGTCGTGTCGATGAAGCTCCGCGCCGAGAAGCGCAACGACCGCTTCCTCCTGAACGGCACCAAGTACTGGATCACCAACGGCCCCGATGCGACCACCCTCGTGGTCTACGCCAAGACCGACCCGGAGGCGGGCAGCAAGGGCATCACCGCCTTCCTGATCGAGAAGTCCATGGCCGGCTTCTCCACCTCCCCGCATTTCGACAAGCTCGGGATGCGCGGCTCCAACACCGCCGAGCTGGTGTTCGAGGATGTCGAGGTGCCCTTCGAGAACGTCCTCGGGGCCGAGGGCGGCGGCGTCCGCGTGCTGATGTCGGGCCTCGACTACGAGCGCGTGGTCCTGTCGGGCATCGGCACCGGCATCATGGCCGCCTGCCTCGACGCGGTCATGCCCTACCTCGCCGAGCGCCGCCAGTTCGACCAGCCGATCGGAAGCTTCCAGCTGATGCAGGGCAAGATCGCGGACATGTATACGGCGATGAACTCCGCCCGCGCCTATGTCTACGAGGTGGCGAAGGCCTGCGACCGGGGGCAGGTGACGCGCCAGGACGCCGCCGCCTGCGTTCTCTACGCCTCCGAGGAGGCCATGAAGCAATCGCACCAGGCGGTTCAGGCCATGGGCGGCGCGGGCTTCATGTCCGACAGCCCCGTCGCCCGCCTCTTCCGCGACGCCAAGCTGATGGAGATCGGCGCCGGCACCAGCGAGATCCGCCGGATGCTGATCGGGCGCGAGATGATGGGGGCGATGGGATGAGGCAGTATCAAGACTACTTGGCCGCTCGAATTGATTTGGAATCAAAGAAGGATACACGGATCCTTGATTATGAGAACAAGGCTTATGATTACGGAGTTCTCACGGTAAAGAATGCTTTTTTGGTCGCCGGCGCTGGCTTGGTGGCCGTTCCCGCGATTTTCGGATTAGGTTCATCAGCGCAAATTGATGCCTCTCATGTGGCGATAGCAGGTATTCTATTTGCATGCTCCTTAATTTTTGCTCTCGTTGCTACATATCTGATACACATCAACTGGACATTGCACGCCGCTTATATTGAGAAGCAAAAGTTATCCGAGATAACATATCTACTAAAGGTATACGATGATGAGACTTTGGTGCGTGAAGGTGCCTCAATCGAATATCCATCGATCAGTAGATGGCTCAGGTTTACTTTCTATACGCCGCACCTGATTGCCGTTCTTTTCTTAATATCTATTTCGTGTGGTTGGTATAATCCATATGCAGCATTTGATATTATCTGAGGCTCACAAGGAATGAACCCCGACGAGCCCTCGAACTCCTTTCTCGACTATGTCAGCGACCCGCCGCCGCTGCATGAGCACCTGCAATGGGTCATCGTCCTTCTGGAATGGGGCGCCACGATCACCAAGCTGATCGGGTGCTTCATCCTGCTGCTGGGCGCGATGCGGTTCACCATCGGGTTCCTGCGCTCGGAGATCCGCGCGGCCGGCCACGACGAGCGCTCCCTCATCGTCAACGACAACCGCCTGCATTTCGGCCGCTCGATCCTCGCGGGGCTGATGATGCTCATCGTGTCGGACCTCATCCACACCGCGCTGAGCCTCAAGATGGGCGACCTCGTGTTCCTCGCCGTCCTCGTCGCGATTCGATCGGTCATCGCCTATTTCCTCGAACGCGAGCTCGAGACGGTGAAGAAGGACATCGAGGAGTGATCCGGGCGCTCTGCCTCTGCCTGCTTGCTGCCCCCGCCGCCGCGCAGACGACCGGTTTCGCCGCGACGGTACCCACGGCGGTCGTCGATCCGGCATCGGTGAAGGCGTGCCTCGCCGATGGCGGCGGCCCGGAGGCGGGTTGCATCGGGGCTGCGGCGGAGCTCTGCATGGAGCGGACGGAGGGCGGGTTCTCGACCGCGGGGATGTCGGAGTGCACGGGTGCCGAGACCGGCGTATGGGACCGGTTGCTGAACGAGACCTACCGCAGCCTTCGCGCCGATCTGGACGGGGCCGACGCGCGCGACAAGCCCTCGGGCGGCCAGGGCATCGACCGTTCCGACGCGCTGCGCGACGCCCAGCGGGCCTGGATCGCCTACCGCGACGCCGAATGCCGCCTGCGCTGGGCACAGTTCCAGGACGGCACGATCCGCAGCACCATCGCGGCGGGCTGCCATCTGGACTTCACCGCGCGCCGGGCGTTCGAGCTTCGGGACATGGGAAGGATGGAGGACCAATGAGAGCCATCGGAGGCCCGCCGCTTTGCTCGCCCGGTCCGGCTCCCGCGGGAGCGGCAGCAGCCCGGCCGGCCCGTCCCCGCCACCCGGCACCGGTCCGGGTCGGCCCTCGACCGCGCCGCTTCGCCGAAGCGATGCGCGCGGCCCGTGGCGGTGCGCCCTCGACCCTCCCGGCCGACCTCTTCCGGCAGGGACGCCCGGCGGGCGATCGACCTTCGCATGATCCGGGGACGCCGACATGAAGCTCACTTCCTCCCTCATCGTCAATTCCGACGCCGCGAAGGCCAACCGCGCCGCGCATCTGGAGGCCCTGGCCGAGGTTCGCGCTGCCGCCGGGCTCGCGGCGGCGGGCGGGGGCGAGCGAGCCCGCGCGCGGCATCTCGGCCGCGGCAAGATGCTGCCCCGTGACCGCGTAGCGGGACTCCTCGATCCCGGCTCACCCTTCCTCGAGATCGGCGCCTTCGCGGGCCATGGCATGTACGACGGCGCGGCGCCGGGCGGCGGGGCCATCGCGGGCATGGGGCGCGTCATGGGCCGCGACGTGATGGTGGTGTGCAACGACGCGACCGTGAAGGGCGGCACCTACTACCCGATCACCGTCCGCAAGCACCTGCGCGCGCAGGAGATCGCCGAGGAATGCCGGTTGCCGTGCGTCTATCTCGTCGATTCCGGCGGTGCCAACCTGCCCAACCAGGACGAGGTCTTTCCCGACCGCAACCACTTCGGCCGCATCTTCTACAACCAGGCGCGCATGTCCGCGAAGGGCATCGCCCAGGTCGCCGTCGTGATGGGCTCCTGCACCGCGGGCGGCGCCTATGTGCCCGCCATGTCCGACGTCTCGGTCATCGTCCGCGGACAGGGCACGATCTTCCTTGCCGGCCCGCCGCTGGTGAAAGCCGCGACGGGCGAAGTCGTGACGGCGGAGGATCTCGGCGGCGGCGAGGTCCACACCCGGCTCTCGGGCGTGGCGGATTACCTCGCGGAGGACGACGCCCATGCCCTCGCCCTGGCCCGCCAGATTGTACAAGTTGGGTTTTCGGCGTCCGGAAGTTACCCCGAAACGTACGATTTCGACCCGCCGGCCTACGATCCGGAGGAAATCCTCTCCGTCGTGCCGGCGAGCCTCAGCACGCCCTACGACATCCGCGAGGTCATCATGCGCCTCGTCGACGGCTCCCGCCTCGACGAGTTCAAGGCCCGCTTCGGCGAGACGCTGGTGACCGGCTTTGCCCATGTGGAGGGCATCGCTGTGGGCCTCGTCGCCAGCAACGGCGTCCTCTTCTCGGAGGCCGCGCAGAAGGGCGCACATTTCATAGAGCTCTGTTCGCAAAGAAGGATTCCGCTCGTCTTCCTGCAGAACATCAGCGGCTTCATGGTCGGCCGGAAGTACGAGAACGAAGGCATCGCGCGCCACGGCGCCAAGATGGTGACGGCCGTGGCGACGACCTCCGTGCCCAAGATCACCATGCTCGTGGGCGGCAGCTTCGGCGCGGGAAATTACGGCATGGCTGGAAGGGCTTACCAGCCGCGGTTCCTCTGGACCTGGCCCAACTCCCGCATCTCCGTCATGGGCGGCGCGCAGGCGGCGGGCGTGCTGGCGACGGTGAAGCGCGACGCGATGGAGCGGGCCGGAGAGGACTGGTCGGCGGAGGCCGAGGCCGAGTTCCGCCGTCCGACCGAGGAGATGTTCGCCCGCCAGTCGCACCCGCTCTACGCCTCTGCGAGACTTTGGGATGATGGCATAATCGACCCGCGCAAGTCGCGCGACGTTCTGGCGCTGAGCCTGCGGGCGGCGCTGAACGCGCCCATCGAGGAGACACGTTTCGGCGTGTTCCGGATGTGACGCGCGGTCCCGCAGCACCGCGAAGGGAGCGGACGCTGCGGCGGAGCGTCCGAAGCGAAGAACCGAGCCGCGCGAGGGGCGAGGCTGGTCATATCGTCGGAGGCGATCGCAGGGGCGCGGATGGCGCTTGGCTCGACGCGGGGAGCCTCCGGCGGGAGTATTTCTGGAACGAAGAAGCCAATGCCGCGGAAGGTGCGCGATGACCGACGAGATGCGCGACCTCAACGACGACTATCCCGGCGCCGGCACCTTCTGCTTCGGTGACGGTCCGGAGCTTTGCTCCCGCCTGACGGACCTCGTGATCGCGGGCGCCAAGACCGCCACCTGCGGCGCGCTGCGGGACTTTCCGCAGGGCGAGCCCGGGCGCCCCAAGGTCGGCCGACGCGACATCGCCACCGCCTGGAACGGCACGCCCCGGGTGGTGATCGAGACGGTCGAAGTGACCGAGCGCCGCTTCCGCGACGTGCCCGAAGACTTCGCGCTGGCCGAGGGAGAGGGCACGCTCAACGACTGGCGCGCCGGTCACCGCGCGCATTTCGAGCGCACCGGGGGCTGGTCCGAGGACATGTGGCTGCTCTGCGAGCGGTTCCGGGTGGTGGAGGTGTTGAAGTGGTGACGACGTGAGCGCAGTTCGCACCACGTTCGGCGTCTTGGCGCGGCTCATCCTGCTCTTGCACCTCCTCCCGGCAATGGTCTTCTTCTACTGGTTCCTGCTCGGTTCAATGCCGCTCCTGCCAGTGGTCTGGCTTCTGTCACAAAGCGATCGCGAGGCGGTGCAGAGCGTCGCCATGTGCCTAATGCTGCTCGGCGGTCTTGTCTTGGCGACATTTTTCGCCCTCTGGCTGAGTAGCCGTGAGCGCGACCGCAACGAGATGAAGCGGATCGAGGCCGAGGGCTGGATCGGAAAATGCTTCCTGCGTTCGGTGCCCCTGTCCGGGGCTGTTTACGCGCCGCTCGTTGCCTTCACGCTCGCGGTCGAACTGATGCCAGACCAGTTCGAGCTTGGTCCGGAGGGGGATGCCGCAATGTTCTTGGCGGTCGGACGCACCTTCCTGTCAGGGCTCACCTTTGATCTGTCCGGACTGTTCCTAGGCGGATCGGAACCGCTGCGTGGCATGACGCGAGGGTCCGAAGCCGTCATCGTTCTCGCCAAAGCTACAGTCACGGTCGTAGCCGTCAGGACGTTTCTCGAACTCTTGAGCGATACGAACGCGCCCCTGTTTCCCTCGCGCTCCGTAGTGGCGGCCTGGGGTGGTGTGGACAGGTTCGACCCGCTGATCCGTCACCTCTACGGCTGGTTCCGGATGGGGTGGCTGTTGACGGTCGCTCTCTCCGGGACCTTTCTCTGGTTGATACTGTCGGAACAGGTTACGTGATGGCATACGCGACGACGGGGCGGGCCGCTCTGGGGGACGGCTGATGTTCGATACGATCCTGATCGCCAACCGCGGCGAGATCGCCTGCCGGGTCATCGACACCTGCCGCCGCCTCGGGGTGCGCACCGTGGCGGTCCACTCGGACGTCGACGCCTCTGCGCGGCATGTGGCGATGGCGGACGCAGGGGTGAGCCTCGGCGGGGCGGCGCCGGCCGACAGCTACCTGCGCGGCGATGCGATCATCGCGGCGGCACTGGCCACGGGCGCGCAGGCGATCCATCCCGGCTATGGCTTCCTGTCGGAGAACCCGGAGTTCGTGGAGGCGGTGACGGCGGCGGGCCTGACGTTCATCGGCCCCTCGGCGGCGGCGATCCGTGCGATGGGGCTGAAGGACGCGGCGAAGACGCTGATGTCCGAGGCCGGCGTGCCTGTCGTGCCGGGGTATCAGGGCGAGGGGCAGGCGCCCGCGCATCTGGCGCAGGCGGCCGGGAAGATCGGCTATCCGGTGCTCATCAAGGCGGTCGCGGGCGGCGGCGGCAAGGGGATGCGGCGCGTCGAGACGGCGGCGGGCTTCGCCGACGCGCTGGAGGCGGCGCAGTCCGAGGCCCGCAAGGCCTTCGGCAACGACCGCGTCCTGATCGAGAAGTGGATTTCCGCGCCGCGCCATATCGAGGTGCAGGTGTTCGGCGACGGCACCCGGGCGGTGCATCTCTTCGAGCGCGATTGTTCGCTGCAGCGCCGCCACCAGAAGGTGATCGAGGAGGCCCCGGCGCCGGGCATGACGGAAGCGATGCGCGCGGCCATGGGCGGGGCGGCCGTGCGGGCGGCGGCGGCCATCGGGTACTCGGGCGCGGGGACGGTGGAGTTCATCGTCGACGGGTCGGACGGCCTGCGGACGGACGGCTTCTGGTTCATGGAGATGAACACGCGGCTGCAGGTGGAGCATCCGGTGACCGAGGCGATCACCGGCGTCGATCTGGTGGAGTGGCAGTTGCGGGTGGCCTCCGGCGAGGCGCTGCCCCTGCGGCAGGAGGACCTGTCGATCACCGGCCACGCCTTCGAGGCGCGCCTCTATGCCGAGGACGCGGCGAACGGCTTCCTGCCGCAGACGGGCACGCTGACGCATCTGCGGTTCCCGCCCGGCGTGCGGGCCGAGACGGGGGTGCGGTCGGGCGATACGATCTCGCCCTGGTACGATCCCATGATTGCCAAGATCGTCACCCACGGGCCGACGCGGGCGACGGCGCTGCTGTCGCTGGAGCGCGCGCTGGCTGCCACGCAAGTCGCGGGCACGGTGACGAACCTTTCGTTCCTGCGGCGGCTGGCGCGGCATGAGGGGTTCGCGGCGGGCAAGGTTGACACCGGGCTGATCGACCGGAATGTCGAGGCTATGGCCGCGCGGCCGGTGCCCTCTGGCCGGGTCCGGGCGCTGGCGGCGCTGGCGGCGCTCGGGCTGGACGCACCCCGGCCCCAGGAAGGCTTCCACCTCTGGAGCCCGCTGGCGTGGACCGCGCGGCTCTTCTGGCAGGAAGAAGAGATCGTCGCGCGCGTCGAGGGGCTGGGGGCGGGGCGATACGTCGTGACGGTGGGGGAGGATGTGCATGAGGTGACGCGGGACGGTGGCTGGCGCATCGATGGCGCCCCCGTGCGCGCCGAGATCGCGACAGGGCCAGGCGTCGTCCACGTCTTCTGGGACGATGTGCACTCCTTCGCGGTGCCCGACCCGCTGGCCGTCGACGCCGCCGCCGGTACCGCCTCCGACGTGGTGCCCGCGCCGATGCCGGGTCTCGTCAAGGCGGTCTTCGCGGCGGCGGGCGACAGGGTGGCGGCCGGCGACCGCCTAGCCATCCTCGAGGCGATGAAGATGGAGCACACGCTCGTGGCGCCGCGCGACGGGGTGGTGGCGGAGATGCTGGCGGCGGCGGGCGATCAGGTCGAGGCGGGCGCGCCGCTGGTGCGGCTGGAGGAGGAATGACCGCAATCCTGCTCCACCACGTCCCGCAGAGCCGGTCGCAGCGGGTTCTGTGGCTCCTGCACGAACTCGGCGTTTCCTTTAATGTGCGGGAATGGTCGTTCGACAGGGCGCTGCGCAGCGCCGAGTTCCTTGCCCTCAACCCCGCCGGCCGGGTGCCCGCGCTGGAGATCGACGGCCGGTCCTACTGGGAGGCGGGGGCGATCGTCGAGATCCTGTGCGAGCGGTTCGGCCGGCTGGGGCGGGCGCCCGGCGACGCGGAGCGGCCCGACTGGCTCGTCTGGGTGCATTTCGCCGAGACTATCAGCCAGCATGCCGCCGCCCTGACACAACAGCATCTGATGCTGCGCGAGGACTGGATGCGCTCGCCCATCGTGATGAAGCTCGAGGCCGCGCGCATCGGCAAGTGTTTCGACGCCGTCGAGGGGCGGCTCGCGGGTGACTGGCTGCTGCGGGATTTCTCGGCGGCGGATGTCTGTGTGGCGCAGGCCGCGATCATGGCGCGCCGCTTCCACCGCGTCGGCGACCGTCCGGGGCTGGCGGCCTGGCTCGCGCGCTGCGAGGCGCGGGAAGGATGGCAGGCGGCGAACGGGCCGGGGCTCTACGACAGAGCGTTCTACGAGGCTGACTCCGTCGTAGCCCCGTTGGACCCGCCAGAGCGGGAAAACGATGCCTGACGCCGTCGAGATTTTCGAGGTCGGCCCGCGCGACGGGTTGCAAAACGAGACGCGACGGATCCCGGCGGCGGAGAAGATCGCGCTGATCGACCTTCTGTCCGCCGCCGGTTTCCGCCGTATCGAGGTCGCGAGCTTCGTCAGCCCGAAGTGGGTGCCTCAGATGGCCGACGGGGCGGAGGTCATGGCGGGCATCGCGCGTGCGCCCGGCGTATCCTACGCCGCCCTCGTGCCGAACCTGCGCGGCTACGCGGCGGCCCGGGCGGCGGGGGCGGACGAGGTGGCGATCTTCGCCTCGGCCTCCGAGGGGTTCTCGAAGGCCAACCTGAACGCGACCGTCGCCGAGAGCCTCGCGCGATTCGTCCCCGCGGTCGCGGCGGCCGGGGAGGACGGGCGGCGGGTGCGCGGCTACGTCTCCTGCGTCACCGATTGCCCGTTCGACGGTCCCGTGCCGCCGCGCCAGGTGGCGCGGGTGGTGGCAGACCTGCGCGACCTCGGCTGCTACGAGGTGAGCCTCGGAGAGACCATTGGGCGCGGCACGCCGGAGGCGGTGGACGCGATGCTGGACGCCGTGCTGGGAGAGATCGACGCCCTTCGGCTGGCGGGCCATTTTCACGATACCTCCGGGCGCGCGCTGGGCAACGTCGACGTCGCGCTCGCACGTGGCCTGCGCGTGTTCGATGCCGCCGTCGGCGGGCTCGGCGGCTGCCCCTACGCGCCGGGGGCCGCGGGCAACGTGGCGACGGAAGCGCTTCTGGCGCATGTCGCGGCGTGGGGTTTCGACACCGGGCTGGATGCGGGCATCGTGGCGCGGGCCGCCGAGATGGCGCAGGCGATGAGGAGCGGAGCATGAGCTACGAGACACTGGAACTCTCGCGCGATGCGCGCGGCGTCGTGACGGTCACGCTGCGGCGGCCGGAGGTGCACAACGCCCTGTCGGCGCGGATGATGGACGAGTTGACCGAGGTGGCCGGGGTGCTCGCGGCCGACGACAGCCGCGTCGTGGTCCTGACGGGCGCGGGCGCGTCGTTCTGCGCGGGCGGCGACCTGCGCTGGATGCAGGCGCAGTTCGGGGCAGCGGCGGAGGAGGTGATACGGGAAGGGCGGCGGCTGGCGGCGATGCTGCAGGCGCTGAATACCTTGCCGAAACCCCTCGTGGCGCGGGTGCAGGGCAATGCCTTCGGCGGCGGCGTCGGCCTTTGCTGCGTGGCCGATGTGACGGTCGGCGTCGAGGGTGCGCTCTTCGGCCTGACGGAGACGCGGCTGGGGCTGATCCCCGCGACCATCGGGCCCTATGTGATTGCCCGGCTAGGCGAGGGCCCCGCCCGGCGGGTGTTCATGAATGCGCGCCGGTTCGATGCGGCCGAGGCGAAGGATCTGGGCGTGCTGTCGCGCGTGGTGGCGCCCGAGGCGCTGGACGCGGCGGTCGAGGCCGAGGTCGCGCCGTATCTCTCCTGCGCGCCGGGGGCGGTGGCCGACGCAAAGCGGTTGGCGCGCAGCCTCGGCCTGGTGATCGACGAGGACGTGATCGAGGCGACCATCGCGGCCCTTGGCGAACGGTGGGCCGGCGCGGAGGCGGCTGAGGGCGTCGGTGCGTTTCTGGAGAAGCGCAAGGCCCCCTGGGCCCGGTGACGGCGGCCGTCGCTTCCCCTCCCGGCCGCGTTCGACACCATCCGGCGCGGGCATCGCACCCTGTTCTTCGGAACCTGCCCCTTGGTGGCGCGGAGCCGCCGCGCTAGGGTCGGCGGCAAACCCTCGCCAGAAGGACAAGCAGGCATGTTCACCCGTCGCGCATTCACCCTCGTTGCCGCTTCCGCCACCCTCTCGGCCTGCGCCGGCGCGCCCGCCGGCGGCGGCGGAGCGGCTCCGCAGGATCCCGCGCTGCTGCCGCAGCCGAACGCCGGATGGGACGACTGGGTCGCCGCCTTCAAGGGCCGCGCGGCGGGCGGGGGCATCCGACCCGACGTGACCGAGACCGCCTTCCGCGGCGCGGGCTTCCTGCCCGGCGTCATCGAGCGGGACCGCAACCAGACCGAGTTCAAGCGCAGCTTCGAGGACTACATCGCCATCGTCGCACCGGAGGCCAAGGTGCAAGCCGGGCGTGCCGCCTTCGCGGGCAACCGGAGCACGTTGCAGGCCATCGAGGCGCGCTACGGCGTGCCCGCGGCGATCGTCGCCGCCATCTGGGGCGTCGAGAGCAACTTCGGCGCGCGGCGCGGCGACATCGGCACCGTCAGCGCGGTCTCGACGCTGGCCTATGAGGGCCGGCGCGGCGCGTTCTTCGAGGATCAGCTCGTCGCAGCGCTGCGCATCCTGCAGGCGGGCGACGTCACGCCGCAGCGCATGGTCGGAAGCTGGGCGGGCGCGATGGGCCACACCCAGTTCATTCCCACCTCCTACCTGCAATCCGCCGTCGACTTCACCGGCGACGGGCGACGCGACATCTGGAGCGACGACCCGTCGGACGCGCTGGCCTCGGCCGCCTCCTATCTTGCGGGCGCAGGGTGGCAACGGGGTGCCGGCTGGGCGGTGGAGGACGCGGGCGGCAATCTCACCCCCGATGCGGGCGGCCCTTCGTTCCGCACGGGGCCCAACTTCCGCGTCATCAAGCGCTACAACAATTCCGACAGTTATGCGCTGGGCGTCGGCCATCTTGCCGACCGGATCGCCGGAGGCGGGCCGCTGCGCCAGCGGTTCGGGCCCGACCGCTTCGGCCTGACCATCGACCAGCGACAGGACCTGCAGCGCAAGCTGACGGCGGCCGGCTTCGATACCGACGGCAGCGACGGCGTCCTGGGGCCAAAGAGCCGCGCCGCCATCGCCGCCTTTCAGCGGGCGCGCGGGCTGGCGGCCACGGGCGATGCGTCGGTGGAGCTCCTGCGGCTGCTCTGAATGTCCGGCTCCGGTCGGCACCCGGTCTCGAAGGTGCGGGATCGGCCGCGGGACGGGCCGATCGCAAGGTTGGCGCCGGCGCCGCGCCGGACGCTATCGCATATCGGCGGCGGAGATGTCAGGGAGCCGGGGGATTGCCCTGAGCCGAAACGGCGCGGCTTGAGGAGACGAGGTCGCTATGCGCCGGACGATGATTCTTTGCGTGCTCGCCCTTCTCGGGCTCGGCACCTTGCAGGCGCAGGCCGACCCGCTGCGGAATGCCGGCCAGTTCGGCATCGACATGCGGGCGGGACCCGGGCTGGACTACGCGCTGATCCATGTGCTCGATCCCGGCGAGGTGGCGGACCGGGGGCGCTGCGACCTCGACGGGCAGTGGTGCCTGATGACGACGCGGACAAAGATCGGCTGGGTCGATACCTTCCGGCTGGCGCGACCGGGGGCCGACACGACACCTGCCGAAGGCGTGCGGCCGCTGCGCGACAGTGCCATCGTGAGCACGCCGCTCGACGGTCCCTCCCGGGCCTTGCCGGGCTCGATCCTCGATGCGGTGAACGGGGCCCGCGACGCGCCGCCGCTCTCCGGGGCAGTTCCCCCAGTACATATGCCTCCGATCCACGTTCCGGGGGCCCGCGCGCCGCGCCTGCTGTCGACGTCGGAGGCCTTTCGCAACGTCACCGACGGGCAGGTGAACCTGCGCGCGGGACCGGGCACGCAGAACGCCATCGTCGGCCGCCTGAGCCCGGGGGAGGGCGGCCGTCTCGACGTCTGCGATGCTTCGGAACAATGGTGCCGCATCGACGCGCCGGGCATCGGGCCAGCCTGGGTCATGATGACGTTCATGGGCCTGCGCCGGATCTGAGGGCGCGTTGACGCCGCTGCCGGCGCGGCCTAGAGCGGAGGCAGCGATGCCCCCCGGAGGTTCCCATGGACGTGATGCTGCGCGAATATCTCCCGATCCTGATCTTTCTCGGCGTGGCCGTGGGACTCGGCATCGTGCTGATCCTCGCCGCCGCCATCATCGCGGTCCGCAATCCCGACAGCGAGAAGGTGTCGGCCTACGAATGCGGCTTCAACGCCTTCGACGATGCGCGGATGAAGTTCGACGTGCGATTTTACCTCGTCGCCATCCTCTTCATCATCTTCGACCTCGAAATCGCCTTCCTGTTTCCCTGGGCGGTCTCATTTGGCGGGCTGTCGGAGGCGGCGTTCTGGTCGATGATCGCGTTCCTTGCCGTGCTCACCGTGGGCTTCGCCTACGAATGGAAGAAGGGCGCGCTCGACTGGGAGTGAGGCCGGCGGGGGTTTCCACCCCCGCACCCCCGAGAGTATTTCCGCCAGGAAGAGGGCCGGTTCAGACCTTCTTCACGAAGGCGTGGTTCTATCGCCCCACGGTACAGGCTGGAGAGCCGATGACCGTCCAGGGAGACGCCAATGGCTTCCCCGCACCCCGGTCGGTCCTGCGCCTGGCGACTCGACCGCCGGGGTGTTCTCCCCGCTCTTCCTGGACGAAATACTCCCGCCGGAGGCATCCCCCGCCGCGGCCCGCTCATCCGGTCTCCGCCTTGCGGGACGTCATGTCGCGGGGCACCGGATGCACGATCGGCGCATCGAAGCCTATCTCATCCTCATGGAGCGCGCGTTGACCCCCTTCGGGGCGCGCGATAGACCCGGACACGACCGGGGGCCGCGCGCCCCCGACGACTTCCGAAGGAGCGGCGACCATGGGCGTGCAGACCGGACTGAACACCGCCGGCGGCGACAAGGAGCATGCCACGCAGCTCCTCAATCGCGAATTGCAGGACAAGGGCTTCCTGCTGACCTCCACCGAGGATATCGTCAACTGGGCGCGCACCGGCTCGCTGCACTGGATGACGTTCGGGCTGGCCTGTTGCGCGGTCGAGATGATGCATACCGCCATGCCCCGCTACGACATGGAGCGGTTTGGAACGGCACCCCGCGCCTCCCCGCGCCAGTCGGATCTGATGATCGTCGCGGGCACGCTGACCAACAAGATGGCCCCGGCGCTGCGCAAGGTCTACGACCAGATGCCGGAGCCGCGCTACGTGCTGTCGATGGGCTCCTGCGCCAACGGCGGCGGCTACTATCACTACAGCTATTCGGTGGTGCGCGGCTGCGACCGCATCGTCCCCGTCGACCTCTATGTGCCGGGTTGCCCGCCGACGGCGGAGGCATTGCTCTACGGCCTGCTGCAGCTTCAGCGCAAGATCCGCCGGACGGGGACATTGGTACGATGAACGATGCCGTGATCGAGCAGCTCGAGGAACTGGCCGCCCATCTCGAGCTTCGCAAGCCCGACCTCGTGGCCTCCACCGCCATGACGCGCGACGAGCTGACGCTGGAGGCTTCGGCGTCCGATCTTCCCGCATTGATCGAATTCCTCAAGATCGACGAGCAGTGCCGCTTCGCCTCGCTCGTGGACATCACCGCCATCGACTATCCCGGCGACGAGCGGCGCTTCTGCGTCGTCTACCACTTCCTGTCGATGTACCGGAACCAGCGCATCCGCGTGAAGGCCTACGTCCGCGAGGAGGAGATCGTCCCCTCGATCACCGACATCTTCCCCGCCGCGAACTGGTTCGAGCGCGAGGTGTTCGACATGTTCGGCATCCTCTTCTCCGGCCACCCGGACCTGCGCCGCATCCTGACGGACTACGGCTTTCGCGGACATCCGCTGCGCAAGGACTTCCCGACGACGGGCTATACCGAGGTGCGCTACGACGAGGTCGCCAAGCGGGTTGTCTACGAGCCGGTATCGCTGACGCAGGAGTATCGGCAGTTCGATTTCATGTCGCCGTGGGAGGGCGCGCAATACGTCCTGCCCGGAGACGAGAAGAAGGGTGAGGGGAAGTAGATGTTGAACAACATAGGTCTTCCTGGACTTCTTTTTCTTGTCGTTTGGTTCGTGAACATCTGGGCGCTCTGGAAACTGCTTGCTCGAAGTGGGTCACCCGGCTGGTTTGCGCTTCTGGGTATTTTCCCCGTGATCTTCCCAGTTCTGCTGTGGTACGCTGCCTTTAAGCGTTGGCCCGGCGACCGAGAGGTTTGATATGGACGGCGACATCCGCAGGAATACCTACGACGACGGTTCGCAGGACGCCCTGACGGGCGAGCAGCAGATCCGCAACTTCAACATCAACTTCGGGCCGCAGCACCCGGCGGCGCACGGCGTGCTGCGCCTGGTCCTGGAGCTCGACGGCGAGATTGTGGAGCGCTGCGACCCGCATATCGGCCTGCTGCACCGGGGCACCGAGAAGCTGATGGAGAGCCGGACGTACCTCCAGAACCTGCCTTACATGGACCGGCTCGATTACGTGGCCCCGATGAACCAGGAACACGCCTGGTGCCTGGCGATCGAGCGGCTGACGGGCACGCCGGTGCCGCGCCGGGCGTCCCTCATCCGAGTGCTCTACTGCGAGATCGGGCGCATCCTGAGCCACCTGCTCAACGTGACGACGCAGGCGATGGACGTTGGCGCGCTGACGCCGCCGCTCTGGGGCTTCGAGGAGCGCGAGAAGCTGATGGTCTTCTACGAGCGGGTGTCCGGTGGCCGCCTGCATGCGGCCTATTTCCGGCCCGGCGGCGTGCATCAGGACCTGCCGCCCGAGCTGCTCGACGATATCGAAGCCTGGTGCGGGACCTTCCCGGCGGTCATGGCCGACATCGACGGCCTGCTGACGGAGAACCGGATCTTCAAGCAGCGCAACGTCGATATCGCCATCATCTCCGAGGAGGAGGTGATGGACTGGGGCTTCTCGGGCGTGATGGCGCGGGGCTCGGGCCTCGCGTGGGACCTGCGGCGCGCGCAGCCCTACGAGCTCTACGACGAGTTCGAGTTCCTGATCCCGACCGGCAACAACGGCGACTGCTTCGACCGCTACCTGGTGCGGATGGAGGAGATGCGGCAATCGGTCCGCATCATGCTGCAGGCCATCGCCAAGCTGCGCGCGCCGGAGGGGCAGGGCGACATCCTCGCGCGCGGCAAGATGACCCCGCCGTCGCGCGGCGACATGAAGACCTCGATGGAAAGCCTGATCCATCACTTCAAGCTCTACACCGAAGGGTTCCATGTCCCCGCGGGCGAGGTCTATGCCGCCGTCGAGGCCCCCAAGGGCGAGTTCGGCGTCTACATGGTGTCGGACGGGTCCAACAAACCCTACCGCGCGAAGCTGCGCGCGCCGGGGTTCCTCCACCTTCAGGCGATGGATCACGTCGCTCGGGGGCACCAGCTCGCCGACGTCGCGGCGATCATCGGCACGATGGATGTGGTGTTCGGAGAGATCGACCGGTGAAGGTTCGACAGTATTGCGCTCTTTTGGCAGTTCTGCCTTTCGTCGGTGCTTGTGTCCCTGCTGAGTTAACGGGACCCAAATTGTTGTCAATGAATTTGGTGGATTTGTGTCAAGCCTACTCGATGACTACGCAAGGTTATTCCGCTAGAGTCAGGACCCATAAATCCGCTTGAGCGACGGCTCACGGCGTGATTCAAGCTCCCAAAGTGGGGAGGCATCATGAGCGATCTGTTCTGGTTGTCGGAAGCGCAGGTTGACCGGTTGCGGCGGTTCTTTCCGAAGCCACGTGGCAAGCCGCGGGTCGATGATCGGCGGGTTCCGGGCGGGATAATCTTCATAGAGCGCAATAGGTCGATGTGGAAACACGCACCTGCGGCCCATGGCCCCCCCAAGACGCTCTGTAATCGTTGGAAGCGGTGGAGCCGGATGGGCGTATTCGCCACGATCATGACCGAGTTGGCTGGGCAGGCCCAGGACACCGGGATCGTGATACCGGGCCCAGGACACCGGAATCGTGATGATCCCCTTT
>JBBQDX010000062.1:0-17880 GCA_038320125.1 Rhodobacterales bacterium
AATGCTCCGTTCTCCGTGGGTGCTCAGACCTCGATCGACACCGTGGGCTTGGCGATCCTGCAAACCGCACTCGCGGACTTTCCCGCGAACGGGATCATCATGCACCCGGCCGACTGGTGGCGGATGCGCCTGCTGAAGGACGTCGACGGCAAGTACATCCTGGGCGACCCGCAGACTGTCGTTCAGCCGTCCCTGTTCGGCCTTCCCGTGGTGGCGACGAAGGCGATGACGGTGGACAAGTTCCTGGTGGGCGACTTCACGGCCGCCGGCACGCTCTACGATCGCTGGCAGCCGCGCGTCGAGACCGGCTACGTCAACGACGACTTCACCCGCAATCTCGTGACCGTCCTGGCGGAGGAGCGCATCGCGTTCGCGGTGAAGAAGTCGGAGGCGCTGACCTTCGGCGACTTTGGCAACTTGGCTTAATCCGGCGGGAGTGAGCGCCACCTTTGGGGGAGGGTGGCGCCGCTCCATCAGGCAACTTCGGGATGGATAGACGATGGCTGAATTGAGCGACGAACAACGCATCCGCATCCTGCTCGAGGTGCAAGCCGAACAGGCGGCGAAGGAGGCCAAGAAGTTCGAGCGGGCGGTCGAGGGGATCGAACGCCGGTACGACAGTACCGCCCGCGCGTCGCGGAGGTACGAGCGCGACCTGCGGGCCCGCGGCAAGGCATTGGCGGGCGGCACTATCACGCAAGGTCGCTATCAGGCCATCCTGAAGGACGTGGAGCGGGAATACCGGACCGCGACGCAGACGGCTGAGGTGTTCACGAACGTCTTGGGGCGTGCCGGCAAGGCGGCGGAGAACTTCGGCCATCAGGTCCAGAACATGGGCTATCAGGTCGGCGATGCCGCGGTGCAGATCGCCGGTGGTACTGATGCCATGCGGGCGATTTCCATGCAGCTCCCGCAGATGCTGGGCGGCTTCGGCGTTTTCGGCGCGGTCCTCGGTGCCGTGGTGGCTGTCGGTAGTGCCATTGCGCCCATGTTCTCCGACATCGCTGATGCCGGGGCTGATGCGGAGAAGGTCGATCTGTCCGGCCTGCAATCCAGCATGGAGGAGATTGCCGGTCTGGAGGAGCGCCTGGCCGACCTTCACCGCGCCCGGGCCATCGCGCAGTCGAGCGCCTCCGACGACATCATCGCGGACATCGAGCGCGAGCTGGCCGCCCGGAAAATCCTGTTCGAGTTCGAGCGCCTGCTGGCGATCAAGCGTGCGGACGCCCTCAGGGTGGAGCTTGAGGGCCTGGAGGCGCAGCTTCGCGCGAAGCTTGAGGCGCTGCCCCGAAGTGACGGCCTCAATACCTCGGGCGACGTGACCTATAACGAGGTGCCGGGCGCACGGAATCAGCAGGGGGCCATCGAGCGCACCTATGAGGCGCTGGCGGCAGAGAAGGAGCTGACGGACCAGATCGCCCTGAAGGCGGCGGAACTGGAGGTGGTGGACGTCACCATTGGCCGGATCACTGATGCACTCGACGGCCAGGTGGACGCCGTGCGCGGTGTCGTCAGCGCGACCCGCGAGCAGAAGACCGAGGTCGAGCGCATCGCCGGGGCGATGAATGACGCCTACGAGGTTTATGGCCAGACCCGCATGGAGAGCGACGCCGCCCTTGCCGCGGCTCAGGAGATGCTCCGAACCCTGGAAGATCAGGTGCTGAACGGCATCAAGATGCGGGACGCGACCGATAAGGTAGCGGAGGCCGCGCGTCAGCAGGCGGAGGCGCAGCGGGAGGCGTTTGAGGAAACGCTGGCGACGATGGAAGTCTCGGAGGACATGAAGGAACAGCTTCGCGGATCGATCATCGTGGCGCAGAACATCGCGGCCGCCAACATGGCGGGGACCATCGGCGCGGCGGCTGACCAAGCTTCCCGATTGGCAAGCAATCTTGCCCGTGCCATCGCCATGGCGCCAATCACCGCCGACATGCGCGACGAAGACACCGTGATGGGGCAGTCCGTCATTCCCGACGCATCCAACCGAGAGGCGCAGCGGCGGGCTATTGAGAACTACACGCGCCTGACGACACCCAAGGCCACGCGCAGATTGGGCGGCGGTGGCGGTGGCGGTCGGTCCCGCAGCGGTGGAGGCGGCGGCAAGAGCGACGCGCAGCGGCAGCTCGCGGATTGTGAGCTCGACGCCAAACGGGTCTACAGCAGCACCCGCACGGCGGCCGAGTCCTACGGGATCGAACTGGAACAACTGAACGCCCTGCACAGGTCCGGCGCGCTGGATCCCGACATCTTCAACCGGGCAGTCGGCAAGCTCAACGAAGACATGCAGACCGCGCAGTCCGAGAACGTGCGAGCTGCTATCGACGGTATTTCCGGGTCAATGGCGGACGCCATCGTGGAGAGCGAGAACTTGCGCGATGCCCTTGGCAACATGGCCAAAGGCGCCGCGCGCGACATGATAGAGTCGAGCATCAATGACATGATCTCGAAGCTGTTCCAGCCGGGCGGCGGCGGCGGCATACTCGGTGCCTCTTCAGTGGCGGCGCCGGCGCGTCGGCCGGGGCCAATGCCGCATCCGGCTCCGGCGGGCTCGATGCCAAGGGTGCGGCGTTCCGGGGCGGGCATGTCGTTCCCTTCGCATCCGGCGGCATCGTGTCTGGCCCGGCGATGTTCCCGATGGCAGGCGGTAAAACCGGCATCATGGGCGAGGCCGGAGCGGAAGCGATCATACCGCTAAGGCGCGGCCCGACCGGCAAGCTGGGCGTCAAGGCGTCCGGTGGCGGCCCAAGCAACGTTCAGGTGGAAGTCATCGGCGGCGATCTGATCCTGTCCGATAGGGGCGAGGTTATGGCGCAGGTTCCAGTGCGAATGGCGCACAACAACCCGCAGCGCGACAAGGCCTTCGTGGGCAAGGTGAATAGCACCAGGGCGAAAACACACCCGAGGGTTCGCTGATCCCGCATGACCGACAATTAATCGGCTTCGTTCTCTTTTCCGCTGGGCTCGACGAGCTTGAGAGGTGGCAACTGTGGCGAAGGTCTATCTTCAGCCGGCTTGCGTCTGATTGCGTTTCTGGGATTTTCGTAGATCCACTAGATATCTGGTAATGTTGCCTCGTCCTCAATCGTAATAGTTAGAATTTCGTCTAAGGTGTCAACGAGTGATCCTCCTTCATTCCCAATAGCATCGGCTATAAATGTTATTACCGTGGACTCATTAGCCATAATTAGAGTAAGTTCATTAATTTGGCCCTGAAGGAGATCGATTGCCTCCTGAAGGGTAACTTCTTTACGTGGCATAATCACTGCCCTCCTGTCCGATTTCGCAGCCTCACCCCCGCCCCCCGCCGTTCTCTGCAATGAACTCGACCCCGGCAGTTTCGAGCGCGGTGCGGATGGCGGCGACGGTCACCGGTTTAAGAACCTCTCCGCGTTCAAGACGTGAGATTGTATTGGGCGAAACTTCAGCTCGCTGAGCAAGTTCGCGCAACCCTATGCCGGTCGCGGCTCTCGCCATCTTACATTGTGCGGCGTTCATAATGAAAGCAGTGCTACTTTCTTAATTAACGTCAAAGGCGGCATAATGATAGCCCTGCTATTACGATAACTCATCTAGGAGACCCTGGCAATGCAGAATACATCCGCTATTGAAACCACCCCCGTCACCGTTTGGGAGAACGAGCGGGTGAAAGGCTTCGCCTTCCGGGGAGAACATCTTCCACGGCTTCATCAGCGAGGCGGAGGAACTTCGCGCTCGCGAAGCAGCGTATCGCCCCACCTTGCCCACCGACCCGGTGGAGAAGTGCACAGCCGCGCGCAGCATCTGGATAGATGGCGACTACTACTCGGGCGGCAACATGCGCGAGGCGCGGACCATCGCCTTCGCGCTCTAAAGCATGGTGCAGACCTCCGACCGGGAGAACGTCGCAGAGGAACGCGAGGCGATGCGCTGGCTGACGGCCCGGCTGATCGACTGCCAACGGGCGGAGTATGAGCGGATCGGCCGGGCGATGGACATTCTGCAGGGTGAGTGAAGCCCCTCGACCACGTGCTGTATATTTCCTGTTGAGATACTGCGCACCCGTCCGCAGTATGGCGCCAGGAGATACAAGGGTTTTTCCGTCATGCAATTCTTTCACCAGCAGGTCGAAACGACGAAGGTCGCAGAGGTTTGCAGCATCACGCCGAACGTCCTCCACGGCTACCTGAAGCGCGGTCTGATCGTCCGTCATCGCGATACCGGCGTGGTTACCGGAGGCGGCAAGCGCGGAATGCGGAAGCATTTCACCTTCTACAACGTCATGGAGGTCGCACTCGCGCGAGAGCTTATCGACGTTGGTGTCGGCGGCGGCGATCCTGTTGCAGCATTTCAGGCAGCACAGAACTTCGCGCACGTCAGCTCCGATGACGGCGGTACGCCTGCAATCGAACGCTTGCCGGGCCTGCCGTTTCCGCCGTCGCTTGGTGTCACCCTTCTGGCCATTGGGGGTGGGCGCAGTTGGGATCTGGTGGCATCGCCGGGACGCGAAGACGGGACCTACTTCAAACTGAAGCATCAGCTTGGCACTGGATCCTTTGTCATCATCGACGCATCGGCCGTCTTCAACCGGGTCGCCACTGGCCTGGGGTATGAGCCCCGCACGGTCCTCCGGGACGCCTACGGCGCGGAGACCGAATAGATGATGACCCTGGCCACGCGGTCGGCCTGCCCCGGCGGGATGTCGGGCGAAGGGGATGCCATGCGGGATGATGGCCCCATCCGCAGCTACATTCAGGCCCAGGAGGCGAATTGGATGACCCCCTGCCCTTCCACCATCACCCAAGCCGATATCGCCCGCACGGTGAAAGCCGTGTCGGGTCTCATGGCCGTGGGCCGAGTCGAAGTGGATCACGTCAAAGGCACTGTCGTGATCTTGCCAGTTAATACGCCGGAGGCAGGAGCGGCCAGAATCGAAGCTATGATCGATAATTTCAAATGAAACGCCCCAATCCCTTCCCCGCCGTCGGCAATCAGCCCGAGACGGATCGCCATGAGGTCCGTCGCTGGCGGCTGCGTCGCACATTGAACGGCGCCAAAATTGTCGCTCAACTGTCCGCCGCTTACGGACCTCCGAGTTTCGCGCCGGCAATGACGCCGCCCTCGAAGGCGTGAAGGTTAAGAGCGTCCGCTCTGCAGTCGGCACCATCGGGGCGCTGATCGAGGGGTATCTTGCCTCGCCCGGCTTCCTCAAGCTGAAGGGCGACACCCGACATTCAAAGCGCCTGCGCCTTGAGCGCATCCGGCGCAACATCGGCGATGCCGCCTGGCGCGATCTGGAGCGGTCGCACGTCGAGAGGATCATGGACCAGCCCGAGAAGAACAGCGGGCCACATGCCGCCAATCGGTTCCGCACGGACCTAGCTCAACTGTACGATGAGGCCCGCCGCGTCCACCGCTGGAATGGGATCAGCCCGACTGAGGGCGTGAAGAGCCGTAAGGGGCGCACGGGCGGACACCACACTTGGACGGATGCCGAAATCTGCAGCTACCGCGCCCACCATGCCAGCGGCACCTTGGCCCGACTGGCGATGGAGCTAATGCTGAGTACCGGGGCGGCGCGGGTCGATACCGTCAAGCTGGGGCGCCAGAATGTCCGGGGCAGTAAGATCGTTTACGTGCGCCCGAAGACTGAGGCCAGTCGGAAGTCACGGTCGAAGTTCCGGCAACGATCCTTCCCGAACTGGCGTCTGAGCTAGGGCAACTTCCCCACACGGACCTTCTCTTTCTGAGCCATTCCGGGGGCCGCCCCTACGCGGTCGAGATCTTCGGGAACATGTTCCGCGACTAGTGTGTCGCCGCCGGGATTCCAAGCCGTGTACACGGTCTGCGTAAAGCTGCGGCCCGGCGTATCGCTGAACATGGCGCATCCGTCAACGAGATCATGGCGATGTTGGGGCACAAGACCCCTAATCAGGCCATTCGCTCTTGCGACGCCGCAAATCGGGAAGGTTCGTCGGATTCTGCCTCTGCCCGCTTGGAAACGAAAAGGGCACAATCAATGCCGAAACTAGCCAAAGGGTTCGGCATTTCAACCGAAAAAGGTACTTAAATACAATGTCGTATGAAAATGTATGGTGCTCCCTGAAGGACTCGAACCCTCAACCTGTCGATTAGAAGTCGACTGCTCTATCCAGTTGAGCTAAGGGAGCCGCCCTGAACGGCATTTAGACGGTCGGATGTTCCGGAGCAAGCCGGTTGCGACCCGGGACCGACCGCGCGGGGGCTGCCCGCCCTTGCGCGCCCGACCGGGCAATGCCGGTCGCCCGGAGAGAGCTGCGGACCATGCGCTTCGTCCCGGGTCTGCCGGGAAAGCGCTCAGCCCCGCGATGTTCGGAGGGTAACGGGCTGCATCGTTCGGCCTTGCCTGGGACGCCGGGGATGGGGGGCGGCCACCTCGGAGGCGCAGCGCGCGCGGAGGGGAACGTCACGGGGTGGCGGGCCGGGGGCGCGGAAACCTTTCTGCCGGCAGGACCGCCACGTCAGTTCAGTCCCAGATCGGCGAAGGAAAGATAGCGCACCGGATCGCCCGGCACGACGTCGGCGGCGCTGTCGGGCAAATCGACGAACCCCTCCGCCCAGGACAGCCCCGAGACGAGTCCCGATCCCTCGGAGCGGAAGACCTCGGCCGCGCCGTTGCGCAGCCGCGCGCGCAGCACCTCGCGGCGCCCAGCCTTCTTGCGCTTGGAGAACGCGGCCGGGACGGTGAGCGGGTGCGGCTCGCGCCAGCCCGCGCCCGCCATCTGCAGGAGGGCCGGTCGCGCGAAGAGGGCGGCGCAGGTGAAGGCCGCGACCGGGTTTCCCGGCAGGCCGAAGAGCGGACGGCCGTTCCAGCGGCCCAGCGCCAGGGGCCGGCCCGGCTTGATGGCGATTCGCCAGTGATGGAGGCCGCCCCGGTCGCGCAGCAGCCGCGAGAGATGATCCTCGTCGCCGCCGCTGGCCCCGCCGGAGGTGAGGATCGCATGGGTGTCCGCGGCATCCAGCGCGGCGGCAAGGGCGTCCACGGCGTCGGGCGCGTGGCCGAGATCGACGGCATCCATGCCCCAGCCCGCCAGCATGGCCAGGAGCATCGGCCGGTTCACGTCGGGGATGCCGGTGGGGCTGCCCGGGGCGGTGATCTCGTCGCCGGTGGACAGGACGCCGACGCGCAGGCGGGTGCGGACGGGGAGCGTGCCATGGCCGGCCGCGATCGCGAAGGCGAGGTCGGACGGCCGCAAGATGGTGCCGGCAGCGAGGACGGTGTCGCCCGCGGCCACGTCCTCGCCGGCGCGGCGGGTGTTGGCCCCGGGCCGCGGGATGGCGCGCAGGCGGAGGAGGTCGCCGTCGACGGTCGCGTCCTCCTGCAGGGCGACGGTATCGGTGCCGTCGGGGATTTCGGCTCCTGTCAGGATGCGAACGGTCTCGCCCGGAGCGACGGTGCCGGCAAAGGGCACTCCGGCGGCAGCCCTTCCGACGGCCACCGATATCCCGCCGGGACGCAGGGTGGCGTGGGCAAAGGCCCAGCCATCGACCGCGGCGTTGGCGGCCGGCGGATTGGCGCGGAGCGCGGTCAGGGTCTCGGCGAGGATCCGGCCGCGGGCCAGCGCCACCGGGACGGCTTCGGATTGCGTGACGGGTATGCAGGCGGCACGCAGCGTTGCCAGCGCGGTCTCCACCGGCGTCCAGTCCGTGCCGGGCGGCAGCGCGAAGCAGTCCGACGGGAGCGGCGCGGTGCTTTCGCCCGGCGGCATGAGGCCCCCGTTCGGGGCCAGGCCGAGGATCCATCCTTCCTCGACCGCGATGCGAGCGGCATCAGGCAGGGTGCCGGGAGCGGTGAACCAATCCGGCGAGGCGGCGCGCAGGGCGCGGGCGGTGGCAATGACCTGCTCGCGGTCGGCGATCATGCCGTC
The DNA here is from genome assembly GCA_038320125.1 of Rhodobacterales bacterium. Lineage (GTDB taxonomy): Bacteria > Pseudomonadota > Alphaproteobacteria > Rhodobacterales > Rhodobacteraceae > Jannaschia. Next base: position 7,884 of record JBBQDX010000062.1, read on the forward strand.
AGTCCGCACCGCCTTCGGCGGCCGCGTCCAGAACAGGCTCGGAAAGACCTCCACCAGCAAGTTGCCGTCCGTGGGCTCGACGAACCCCGTCTGCTGCGGCCAGACCAGGAGATCATGCCGCCGGCGGAGGCCCGACAGGGCAGCGAGGCCGACGAGCGACTGCCCCCCGACAGAACCGGCGCCGGCGAGTTTCAGCACCGACTGCGCCCCCTTTGCCAGCATGTCGACGGTCCGGCGTTCGGGAATGCCATGATCGGGGGTGCGAAGCCTGCCAAACATCGGCAGGTCTGGATGATCGTGCGTCCCGGGTCGCCCCCAGAGCGGTCCGATGCCGGGAAAGGCGCTGTTGATCGTCTCGGCCACGGCGTAGCGGTTGTTGGCATTCCTCGGATCGTCCTCGATCCGGGCGGCGAGCCAGTCCCAGACGCCGAGCGCCTGCGGCCGGCCGGTGAGGATCCGGGCGAAGCCGGCCGGGTAGCCGAAGGCGAAGTCGAAGCCGAGCAAAGTCCGGTAGCCCATTCCCAGCCAGGCCTCGATGAACGCCATGGCGGCGTGGCGGGTCCGAAAGTATTCGACGTCCTGCGCGCCGTTCAAATCGGCACAGACCCAGATCGCGTCTTTCGACTGTTTGATCGGCGACGGCGAAGCCTTCGAGGACCAGTCGGCAACGAGGATCAGGTCGAACATATGAACTCCGCGATGGCGGCGATGTCATCGAGCGGCAGGAGAGGTTGCGCTACGTCCGGGGCGCCGGTGCAGGCGACGGCGCGGATGGCGGGGTCGGCCCGCGCCAGGGGGGGCTTGCCGGTCTCGGGGCGCCAGACCTCGATGCGGGGATGGCGGCCGTGTTTCCAGCCTTCCGCCAGCACGACGTCGCAGGGCGCGAGGCGGGTGAGGAGGTGGGTCAGCGTCGGCTCCGCCACCTCCTCCATCAAGGCCAGACGCCGGTCGGTCACGAGGAGCACCTGCTTGGCCCCCGCCATTCGATGCCGGTGGGTGTCGGTGCCGGGCGTCTCGAGGTCGACAGCGTGGTGGGTGCGCTTCAGGGTGCTGACGCTCAGCCCGCGGCGGGTCAGTTCGGTGACGAGGGCTGCGGCGAGGGTGGTCTTGCCCGCGTTCTTGTGGCCGATCAGGCCCATCAGGATCATGCGAGCGTCTCCGCCAGCGCCAGGTCCTCGCGCGTGTTGACGTTGAAGAACGGGTCGATGGGCTCGGTCGCAAAGACGGCGAGGCCGGCCCCGTGCCGGTCGGTCCATTGCAGGATCTTGCGGGTGCCGGTTGCGAGGGCGTGGCGCAGGTCGTCGCGCAGGGCGGTGGGCCAGAGGCCGAAGGTGGGCTGCGGCCGGGTCCGGTCGCCGTCCTTCGTGGCCGCCAGCGCAAGGCCGCAGGGGCCGGCGGCGAGGAGCAGGCGCGGCACGAGGTCGGGTGGCAGAAAGGGCGTGTCGGCGGCAGCGGTGACGATATGGGGGCAGCCCTGCGCCGCTGCCCAGTCGAGGCCGGCGAGAACACCCGCGAGGGGGCCGGGGCGGTCGGGGTCGGCATCGAGCAAGACCGGCAGGCCGAGGTCGGACCAGCGCCCGGGGTCGCCGTTGGCCGACAGGGCAAGGCCGTCGACCTGGGGCGCGAGCCTTGCGAGGACGCGGGCGATGAGGGGGATGCCACCCACGAGCAGGCGCCCCTTGTCGAGAGGCGTCGCGTCGCCACCGCCCAAGCGGGTGGCCCGGCCTCCCGCGAGGATAAGGCCATGCGGCTGGATCACGGGCGGTCTCCGTCCCCAGGGCGGTCTGCGTCCTGGTCTGCCGCCCCGTCTGCGGCCCCGTTCCAGACCACCCGTTCCTCGCCCGACAGGCAGACGAAGCGCGTGCCCCGCATCCGGCCGATGACCGTGAGACCCACCTGCCGCGCGATATCCACGCCCCAGGCGGTGAAGCCGGAGCGGGAGACCAGCGACGGGATGCCCATGAGCGCGCATTTGATCACCATCTCGGAGGTCAGGCGGCCGGTCGTGTAGAGGGTCTTGTCCGACGGATCGGTGCCGGTGACGCGCATCCAGCCGGCGAGCTTGTCGACGGCGTTGTGGCGGCCGACGTCCTCGAAATAGGCCAGCGGATCGGGGCCGCGGCAGAGGCAGGTGCCGTGGATCGCCCCCGCCTCGAGGTAGAGCGACGGTGTGCGGCTGATGGCCGAGGACAGGGCGGCGAGGTCGGAGACGCGCAGCGGCGTGGGCGGCAGCGTCAGGCCGGCGAGCCCCTCCATCATGTCGCCGAAGACGGTGCCGACGGCGCAGCCGGAGGTGCGCGTCGCGCGGGCGAGCTTCGCCTCGTGGTCGGTTTCCACGGCGGTGCGGACGACGACCGTCTCGAGTTCCGCGTCGTAGTCTATGGCCGTCACGACGTCCGAGGCGCGCACCATGCCCTGATTGAGCAGGAACCCGAGCGCCAGCCATTCGGGATGGTCGCCAATCGTCATCGCCGTCACGATCTCCCGCGCGTTGAGGTAGATCGTCAGCGGCCGCTCCTCCACCACGCGCAGGTCGCAAGGCGCGCCGGTCTGGTCGCGCCCGGTGACCGGGCGAGTCAGGCGCGGGTCGTCCGGCGCGGGGGCGACGTGCAGCGTGGCGGGCGTTCCGGTCGGCACTTGTGACCCCTGTTGGCGAAGGTTAGCAGCAACCTGTCTGCCACGAAGTCGGGATGCAAGCGATGGTCCGCAAGAGAGGGGCACCCTTCGCCCGGGGCGTGGCCGAGGGCCTGCCGTTCGTGGTCATCATGGTGCCGTTCGGCGCGCTCTTCGGGGTGCTGGCGACCGAAGCCGGCCTGCCGCTCGATCAGGTCATGGCGTTCTCCGTGCTGGTCATCGCCGGGGCCTCGCAGTTCACCGCCGTGCAGCTGATGACCGACGGCGTGCCCGCCGTCATCGTGGTGCTCTCCGCCCTGGCGGTGAACCTGCGGATGGTGATGTATTCGGCGGCGATGGTGCCGCATATCGGGTCCGCCCCGCTCTGGCAGCGGGCGATCGTCTCCTACCTGCTGGTCGACCAGACCTATGCGCTGGCGATCCAGAGCTACGAGGCGGAGCGCGCCTGGTCGGTGGCCGACAAGGTGGCCTATTTCGCGGGCACGGCGCTGCCGGTGTTTCCGGCCTGGATCGGGGCCACCTGGATCGGGGCGGCGCTCGGGGCGCAGGTGCCAGACTCCTGGCAGCTCGACTTCGCCATGCCGCTCGCGTTCCTCGCCCTGGTCGGCCCGATGCTGAAGACGCGGGCGCATGTGGCGGCGGCCTTCGTGTCCGTCGCGGGCACGCTGGCGCTCTGGTGGGTGCCGTGGAACCTCGGGCTGATGGTCGCCGCCGTCCTCGCGCTGGCGACGGGGGCCGAGGTCGAACGGCGGGCGGAGCTGCGCATGGGGGTCCGGGCGTGACCGTCTGGCTCATCATCCTGTCGCTGGCGGCGCTGACCTATCTCACGCGGTTCGTGTTTCTCGGACTGGTGGGCGACCGGCCCCTGCCCGCCTGGCTGCTCAGGCACCTGCGCTACACCGGGGTCGCGGTCCTGCCGGGGCTGGTCGCGCCTCTCGTGGTCTGGCCTGCCGCGACCGGCGGCGCGACCGACCCGGTGCGGCTGGCCGCGGCGGTGGTGGCGCTCGGCGTCGGGGCTTGGCGGCGCGACGTCATCCAGGCGGTCGTGGCCGGCGCGCTGACGCTGGCGGCCCTGAGCTGGCTGCTGCCCGGATAGCGCGCCTATACCGGCAAGGCGGTCGTGCGGAAAACGGTCTTGAGCGCGAAGGACGATTGCAGCTTGGCGACGCCCGGCAGGCGGGCGAGGTGACGGCGGTGGATCTCGGCGAAATCCTCCGAATCGCGCACCGCCACCTTCAGGAGGTAGTCGCAGGCCCCGGTCATCAGGTGGCATTCCAGCACGTCGGGAATCCGTGCCACCGCGGCCTCGAAGGCGTCGAGCACCTCCTCGGCCTGGGTCGAGAGGCTGATCTCCACGAAGACGGTCGTCGGGCGGCCGACCGCGCGCGGGTTCACGAGGGCGACGGTCGCGGCAATGACGCCGGAGGAGTCGAGGCGCTGCAGGCGGCGGTGACAGGCCGAGGGGCTGAGGTTGAGTTGCTCGGAGAGCTGCGCGGAGGTGAGTCGCGCATCGTGCTGGACCAGACGGAGGAGGCGGGCATCGATCTCATCGATCCGGAGCATGATGCTGGCATATCCTGAGTGTGGGGCAATCGACGCGATATTTTCGCGCAAGCCCGACGTAGCACGCCAGAGGATGCAAGGAAAACCCCCGTATCCCGCGCTATGATCGGTGCAAACCAAATCAGGAAAACCGCCATGCTGCTCGGCTGCCCCAAGGAAATCAAACCGCAGGAGTACCGCGTCGGGATGACGCCGATGGCTGCTCTGGAAGCGATTTCGCACGGCCACTCCGTGATCGTCGAGACGAATGCCGGCGTCGGCTCGGGCTTCGACGACGCGCAGTACGAAGCGATCGGCGCGAAGGTCGTCGACACCGCGGAGGAAGTCTTCGCCACCGCGGACATGATCGTGAAGGTCAAGGAGCCGCAACCGGTGGAGCGCGCCCGCCTGCGCGAAGGGCAGGTCCTGTTCACCTATCTGCACCTCGCTCCGGACCGCGCGCAGACGGAGGACCTGCTGGCGTCGGGTGCCACCTGCATCGCCTACGAGACCGTGACGGACAGGGCCGGCGGCCTCCCGCTGCTAGCGCCGATGTCGGAGGTCGCGGGGCGATTGGCGCCGCAGGTCGGCGCCTGGACGCTGCAGAAGGCCAACGGCGGGTCCGGCGTGCTGATGGGCGGGGTGCCCGGCGTGCGGCCGGCGAACGTCGCGGTTATCGGTGGCGGCGTGGTCGGCACCGCCGCCGCGCGCGTCGCGGTCGGCATGGGAGCCAACGTCACGGTGCTGGACCGCTCGATCCCCCGGCTGTCGTATCTCGACGACGTCTTCATGGGCCGGCTCACGACGCAGTATTCCGACCGGAGCGCCATGAACCAGCTGTTGCCGCGCATGGACCTGGTGATCGGGGCGGTGCTGATCCCCGGCGCGGCGGCTCCCCGGCTGGTCAGTCGCGCGCAGCTCTCGCTGATGCAGCCGGGTTCGGTGCTGGTGGATGTCGCCATCGACCAGGGCGGCTGCTTCGAGACGTCGCGGGCCACGACGCATCAGGATCCGATCTACGATGTCGATGGTATCATGCACTACTGCGTGGCCAACATGCCGGGCGCGGTGGCGCGCACCTCGACGCAGGCCTTGGGGAACGCAACGCTGCCGTTCATGCTGTCGCTGGCCGACCGCGGGTGGAAAGACGCTTGCCGGGCGGATCCGCACCTGAGGGCGGGCCTGAACGTCCATGCAGGCAAGCTGACCTATGCCGCCGTGGGCGAGGCCCTGGGCATCGAGAGCATCGACTCGCAACCGCTGGTGGCGTGAGGGCGCGAGGTCGGCACCGCGCCGGCCCCGTGTTGGTATGGGAGCGCGTCACTCGGCCGGCATCGGAGCGCGTCACTCGGCCGGCGTGATCCGCGGCGGCACGATGCCGGTGCCGCCGGTCCCTCCGGCGCGGAGGCTGTCGCGGATGTCGAGAAGCACGTCGAGCTCGGACGGCATCGTGTCGACATCCGGGGCCACGTCGTCGGGTCGCATCGCCGACTCCTTGAGCCTGTTGACCGCCTTCACCAGCAGGAACACGACGAAGGCGATGATCAGGAAATTGATGACCGCGGTGATGAAGGCGCCGTAGCGGAACTGCGCGTCGCCCACCCCGAACGTGAGGTCCGAGAAGTCGAGCCCGCCGACGATCAGGCCGATGAACGGGTTGATGAGATCCTCGACGAGCGACGAGACGATCGCGGTGAAGGCCGCACCGATGATGATGCCGACCGCAAGGTCCATCACGTTGCCCTTGGCGATGAAGTCCTTGAACTCCTGAATCATGATTGCATTCCCTTTCTGTCCTATCCCATCGACTCCTCGTGGCAGGGAGCCCTGCCCACCCTGTGTCCGCAAAACGCAGCAAAGTCACCCGTCCCGTTCCGTCTCGGCAACGCTGCGCAGGAAGATGCAAGGGAGACCAGGGAGACACCGTAGACGATCTTTCCGCCTTTCCGATCAGCCGCAGGTGGAGGCCGAGGGATCCGTCGAAACCGCAGCTTTTCAGCTTTCCGACCCCGAACGGCGTCAAGGTCTCCATTGCGCTCGGCGAGATGGGCTTGCCCCATGCGGCGCATCGCGCGACGCTTTCCGGTGAGGATGTCCGCAGTGCGGCGTTCCTGTCGCTCGAACCCCGACACCAAGATCCCCGCTATTATCGACCCCGACGGACCTGACGGGACGCCGGTCGGCCTCATCGACAGCGGCGCCATCTTCCTTTATATGGCAAGTCAGACCGGGATGCTCGGCGGGTCCGGTGCGCGCAGGGCGCAGGTGACGCAGTGGCTGATGTGGCAGATGGCCGGGCTCGGGCCGGTGCTCGCGCAGTTGGCCTATTTCGGTCAGGTTCGCGGGCGCCGAGACCTTGGGATCCGCGCCCGCGGGAGCGCTACGCAATCGAGGCGAAGCGCCTGCTGGCCTTCGCGGACGGGGCGCTGGAGGACCGCGGACAGATCGCGAGTGAGTTTCTCCATCGCCGATATTGCCATCGCGCTATGGCTGAACGCGCTGGACTAAGACGGCACGTAGGAGATCGTCGGCGGGAGCCGGCCACCCCGCGCTCGTGAGCCATCTGGCGCGGTTCATGGCGTGCGAGGCCGTCAGGATCGGCATGCGGACACCCCCCAAGCAAGACATCCGACCCGCCCCGGAGCCCGCGCCGGCCGCCACCGGGCGCGCGCTATGTAGGGCGCTCCGCTGCGGCGAGTCGGCCGACCGCCGGTGAAAGGCCGCGGGCCGCTTAAGCGTTTGGCAAGGTCTGCCCGCTAGCGACGGCGTCATGAGACATAGCTGTCCCCGTCTGGCGCTGGCCGCCCTCGCCGCGTTTCCCCTCCTTTGGGGTGCCGCAGCACTTGCCGCGCTGCCGGCGGCGCGGCCCGGCTATCCGGTGCTGGTCATCGGGGGCCCCTTCGCCCCCGCGGCAGAGCTCGCAGTCCTCGCGGGCGGCTATCCCGTCGGCCCCGGAACCGGTGTCATCGGTCAGATCGCCCATTCGCAAGATCCGTCGTTCCTGTCGCGCCTACGCGACGGCGGCGCTCTCCTGCTGCTCGATGCGGAGCGGCTTTCCTTCGTCACATGTGGTCCGGATGCCTGAATCTTCGCTTCATACCAGTCGCGTTCGCGCCGCCGACATCCTCTTTCTCAGCCTCGTCGCCAGCTTGCTGCCCGTCGCCGGGGCCGGAGCGCTCAATGCAACCCTGTCGCTGCTTCTGATGGGAACCTCGCTGTCGCTGATTGCGGTGGCCTGGATCATCCGGCGCCTGGACGCGGAGGTGGGGCGCATCGGCCTGGCGCTGGCGCTGGTCGGGCAGGTCATGCTGACGACGAGCGCGTTGACGGGTCACGTCTGGCAGCTCGACAGCCATATGTTCTACTTCATCGCCCTGGCCGCCATCGCGTCGATGGTCGACCTGCGCGCTTTGGTCGCGGCGGGTGCCGCCATAACCTTGCACCATCTCATTCTGACATTCGTGTCGCCCGCGTTGGTCTACGGCAGCGAAGGATCGCTCCCCGACCTGCAGCGCACGGTCGTCCACGCGGTCGCGGTCCTCCTGATGGTGAGCTGGCTCGGACGCACGATCCACGTCCGGCTCGGCCTCGCAGACCGTGCGCGCAAGGAGCGCGAGGCAACCCTTGCCGCGGCGAGCCGGGCGCAGGAGGCGGAGGCCCTGACCGCCACCGCGCTTGCGCGGGCGGAGGCGGAACATCAGGCGGCCGACGAGGCACGGCAGGCGGCGGAACTTGCGCTCGAGCGGAGCCATACGGAAGCCGCCCGCGCCGAGGCCGCCGACCTCGAGAGCCGCGCGCTGCGCGACCGCGAGGAAAGCCGTCGCGCCGCCGAACGCGCTGTCCAGATGCAGGTGATCGCCGTCCTGCGGCATGCGCTCGGGCGGCTTGCCGAGGGAGATCTCGGTGCCCGGATCGCCGGCGAAGTGCCGGAGGGATACGGGGATCTAGGCCAGTTCTTTGACCTAACGATCGACACGCTGGGCGAAGCGATGCAAGGCATCCGCCACGGCTCGGGCCTGATCTCCGACGAGATCGACGCCATCGCGAGTGCCGCGGAGGACCTGTCGCAGCGGACGGAGCGGCAGGCCATGAGTCTCGAGGAGATCACGAGATCGACCGAGCAGCTCACGCGCCTGATCGGCGCGGCGGCGGAGGATGCCGCGCGGGCCGAGTCGGACATGATCTCGACCGGCACGGAAGCCGAGACCGGCGCGCGGATCATGGGACAGGCCATCGCCGCCATGGCCGCGATCGAGGCGTCGGCCGGCGAAGTCCGCAAGATCACCTCGATGATCGAGGACATCGCCTTCCAGACCAACCTCCTCGCGCTCAACGCGGGCGTCGAGGCGGCGCGGGCCGGCGATGCCGGACGCGGCTTCGCGGTCGTGGCGTCGGAAGTGCGGGCGCTGGCGATGCGGTCGTCGGAAGCCGCCAACCGCATCAACGCGCTCATCGCGCAGTCGGGGGATCAGATCGCGCGCGGCGTGGCTCTGGTGCATGAAACCGGCGGCGCGCTCGAAACCATCATCGGATCGGTCGGCACCGCCTCGACGCGCATCACGCAGATCGCCAAGACGTCGGATGACCAGGCCAGCGGCGTCAAGGCGATCAACGCGGCGCTGCGGGATCTCGACCGCGTGTCGCAGCAGAACGCCACGATGTTCGAGGAAACGACGGCCGCCTGCCAGACCCTGCGGGCCAACGCCCGCGACCTCGCGGTGTCAGTCGAACGCTTCGACATGGGCGAGGACGGGCCCGGGCGGGGCCAAGCCGACTGGTTGCGCCCCGACGCAGCCTGAAACCCGGTTGGGGCGGCGACCGCGGGCGGGCCCGAAAGCACGTTGCCTCGCGTGCGGCGCGCCGTCACGAACGGCCATGGTCCCGATCGGACGCGTCGCCCCGGCCACAGAAACCGCTCGGTCGCAGATGCAAGAAGGCCCCGGCGACGATGCCGGGGCCCTTCGATGCCGGTGAAGGTTGCTTACTCCGCGTCCTCGCTGACCGTCTCCTCGCCGGTGGCCTGATCGACCATCTTCATGGCCAGCCGCACCTTGCCGCGATCGTCGAAGCCGAGCAGCTTGACCCAGACGTCCTGCCCCTCCTTGAGCACGTCGGACGGGTGGTTCAGGCGCTTGTTCTCGATCTGGCTGACGTGCACGAGGCCGTCGCGCTTGCCGAAGAAGTTCACGAAGGCGCCGAAGTCGACGATCTTGACGACCTTGCCCTTGTAGACCTTGCCCTCTTCCGGCTCGGCCACGATCGAATGGATCATGTCCCAGGCTTTCTGGATGGCCTCGCCGTTGGCCGACGCGATCTTGATCGTGCCATCGTCCTGGATGTCGACCTTGGCGCCCGACATCTCGACGATCTCGCGGATCACCTTGCCGCCCGATCCGATGACTTCGCGGATCTTGTCGGTCGGAATCTGCATCGTCTCGATGCGCGGGGCATGGGCCGAGAACTCGGTCCGGCCCGCGGTCAGAGCCTTGGCCATCTCGCCCAGGATGTGGACCCGGCCGGCCTTGGCCTGCTCCAGCGCCTTCTCCATGATCTCGGGCGTGATACCCGCGATCTTGATGTCCATCTGGAGCGAGGTGATGCCCTCTTCGGTGCCGGCGACCTTGAAGTCCATGTCGCCGAGGTGGTCCTCGTCGCCGAGGATGTCCGTCAGCACCGCGTAGGAGCCGTCGTCCTCGAGGATGAGGCCCATGGCCACGCCCGCAACCGCGCTCTTCAGCGGCACGCCCGCATCCATCATCGCCAGCGAGCCGCCGCAGACGGTGGCCATCGACGACGAGCCGTTCGACTCGGTGATCTCGGA
>JBBQDX010000063.1:0-17820 GCA_038320125.1 Rhodobacterales bacterium
GGACCGAACCCCGCGGCGGCGTCGCAGACGTGAGGGACCGACAGGCGTCCCGAGTTCACGAGCGGGCGCGCGAAAGGGTGCCGCCCGGCCAATGCCAGCACCGCATCGCGAAAGAGGCGCGGCGCGCCCGGACGGGGCGTCAGGAAGTCGGTCGCGCGGGTGGACTGCAGGATGTTCTCGTCCGCGGCCGCCATGCGCTCGGCCTCGTAGGTGTCGAGGAGGGCGCTTCCGGCCGCCCCGCGGATCACCAGGTCGAGCTTCCAGGCCAGGTTCTCCGCATCCTGCACGCCGGAGTTCGCTCCGCGCGCGCCGAAGGGCGAGACCTGATGCGCGCTGTCGCCCGCGAAGAGGACCGCGCCGTGGCGGAACCGCTCCATCCGGCGGCACTGGAAGCGGTAGATCGAGGTCCATTCAAGATCGTACTCCGGCACCGTCCCGGTCTGGTGCGACAGCATCGCGTCGACGCGGACGCGGATGCGGGCGGGGTCGAGCTCCGCCGCGCGGTCGATGTCGCGTCCGAGCTGGAAGTCGATGCGCCAGATGTCGTCCGGCTGGCGGTGCAGGAGGGCGGAGGCGGCGCCGCCCGCGAAGGGCGGTGCGAACCAGAACCAGCGTTCGGTCGGCAGGTCGGCCCGCATCCGCACGTCGGCGATGAGGAAGTTGTCCTCGAACACCCGCCCGGCGAAGCCGAGCCCCATCATCGTGCGCAGCGGCGAGCGCGCGCCGTCGCAGGCGACGAGCCAGGCGGCCTCCAGCGCGTAGGGGCCGTCGGGCGTGTCGACCTCGAGCGCGACATGGGTGCCATGGTCGTGGACCGCCGTCACCCGGTTGCCGCCGCGCAGGTCGATGGGCGCACCCCTGGCCTGCGCCGCCCGGATGCCGTCGAGCAGATAGGCCTCGAAGAGGGGCTGCTGCAGGTTGATGAAGGGCGGACTGCGCCGCCCGCCCTCCGGAGCCAGGTCGAAGCGGTAGATCTCGCCCTCGCCGTGGAACACGCGTCCGACGCTCCAGACGACGCCCCGCTCCACCATCGGCTCCCCGACGCCGAGCCGCTGCGCGATGTCGAGCGTGCGGCCCGCAAAGCAGATCGCGCGGCTGCCGTCGCCCGGCCCCTCGCCCGCCGCGAGCACGACCACCGGCGTGCCGCGCCGCCCGAGGTCGAGCGTCAGCGCGAGGCCGACCGGCCCCGCGCCGACCACGACGACCGGGTGGCGCAGGGGAGCGGCGTCCTGATCGGGGTGGCGGGCGTAGGCGTAGGCGTAGGCAAGAGGTTGCACGCGCGTCAGTCCTGAAGGTCCGCCCACATTTCCTTGTCGCGTGCCGCGGTCCAGATGCGGGGGTGGTCGACGCCCCGCGCTTCGTCGTAGGCACGCGCGACGTTGAAGGGCAGGCAATGCTCGTAGATCGCGTAGTCGGCGAACTTCGGGTCGCATTCCGCCCGCACCGCGTCCCATACGTCCTTCAGCGAGCCGCCGCGTGCCGCGACCCGCGCGGCGGGGCGATACGTGCTCTGCACGAAGTCGCGCGTGCTCTCGATGGCGCGGGCCACCGCCGCGCGGTCGAGCAGGGCCCCGCCGCGTCCCGGCGCTATGGCGTCCACGTCGAAGCCCGCGATGGCGTCGAGCGTGCCGCCCCAGTCCGCGAAGTACCCGTCGCCGCAGTAGCAGGCGGAGCGGTCCTCGACGATGTCGCCGGTGAACATGACGTCGGCGTCGGGCACGTGGATCACGATATCGCCCGCCGTATGGGCGCGGCCGACCTGCATCAGGTCGACGCGGCGGCCGCCCAGATGGACCGTCATCCGTCCGGTGAAGCTGGTCGTGGGCCAGGTCAGGCCGGGGATATCTTCATGGCCCTGGAAGAGGCGGGGGAAACGCTCGAACTCGCTGTCCCGATCTTCCTGACCCCGCTCCACCACCATCGCGCGGGCGGCGTCCGACATCAGGATCTGGTCCGCGCCGTAGGCCGAGGCCCCGAGCACGCGGACGGCGTGGTAATGCGTCAGCGCCAGATGGGTGATCGGCTTGTCGGTCACCTCGCGGATCTTCTCGATGACCTTCGCGGCCAGCCGCGGGGTCGCCTGCGCCTCCACCACCATGACGCTGTCGTCGCCGATGATGACACCGGAATTGGGGTCGCCCTCGGCGGTGAAGGCCCAGAGACCCTCGCCGATCTCGTCGAAGGTGATCGTCTTGTCCTGCATGTCCCCTTGCGAGGCGAAGGCCTTTGCCATCGAATACTCCTTTACGCGGAACAGGCCGCGCGATTCTGATCGACGCCATGACCGAACGGCGATTTTCGGGGTCCGCCAGCACCGGCATCGTCATTCTGTCGCCCGCATGGCCGGTCGGGATCGGACGGGAGCCGATCCGGTCCTGCGTCCACCTCAAGCTCCGGCAGGGCGCGATCGTCGGAGCCGGAGCCTCGCGGCTCCCGCGCGACGGCTCCCTGCCAGACCACCGGATGGCGACGCGTTGTTTGCCGACAGGCTCGCGGTCTTGCCGCGTCACTTTCACCGAGGCGGCGTGAGAGCGTGTCGAGACCTCGGGCGCGGTGATCCAGCGGTATCTCGCGGTGACGATCTCGCCGGATGACGACGGCGACGGCGACATCGATCCGGTGGCCGCCATCGCCGCGGCTGCGCTGGCGCCGCTCGCCGAGGCGGCGACCGCCGTGCGGATCCGCGCCGGTCTGACGCTCGACGTGCCGGGGCCGGTCTGGCCGCGCAGCGGTGTGGCGGCCCGGAATGCGGGTTGCAGGGATCACGCGGTCACCGGCTGGTCGATCGCCCCGAAGATGTCCGTTCCGTCCTGCTCCATCCAGATGCGGACACGGTCGCCGACGCGCAGGAACGGCGTGATCGGGCCGCCGCGCGTGATCGTCTCGACCATCCGCTGTTCGGCGATGCACGAATAGCCGTGCCCGCCCTCGCCCACGGGGCGCCCCGGCCCGCCATCCGCGTCGCGGTTGGAGATCGTGCCGGACCCGATGACGGCGCCGGCCGGCAGCGGCCGCGTCCTGGCGGCATGGGCGACGAGCTGGCCGAAGTCGAAGGTCATGTCCACGCCCGCGTCCGCCCGCCCGAACGGCGCGCCGTTGAGGTCGACGCGCAGGATGCCGTGAAGGCGGCGCCCGTCCCAGCCGGGAAGATCCCCGGGGGAGACGGCGAAGGGCGAGCAGGCGGAGGGGGGCTTCGACTGCACGAAGCCGAAACCCTTCGACAGTTCCGGCACGATGAGGTTGCGCAGCGACACGTCGTTCAGCAGCATCACGAACCGGATCGCCCCCGCGCCCTGGTCGGCCTCGGCGCCGCGCGGGACGTCGCCGATGACGACCGCCACCTCCGCCTCGAAATCGATGCCCCAAGCGGGGTCCCCGGCGATCGGCGCGGTCGGCGCGTCGAAGACGGCGCAGCCCTGATACATCAGCGGGTCGGTCCAGAAGCTGTCGGGCATCTGCGCGCCCCGTGCCCGGCGCACCAGCTCGACGTGGTTCACGTAGGCCGAGCCGTCGAGGAAGGTGTGGGTCCGCGGCAGGGGGGCCAGAACGCTGTCTGCGGCGAACGGCTCCGCCGCCCCGACCGTCGCGTCGCCGCCCTCGAGCAGCGCCGCCAGGGATCCGCAGGCCAGCGGACGGCAGCGCTCGCCCTCCACCACGACCGCCCGCCCGTCCAGGAGGGTCGCGACCTTCACCGGGTCTTTGCTCCCGAAATATCCCGGGGGGGCCGCAGGGCCGGGGCAGCGCCCCTCATCCCTTCACTCCCGGCGTGCCGTCGAACAGCTTCGGCAGGTCCGACCAGCAATCGATGTAGTCGTCCTGCAGTGGCGCTGCCTTCGCGGCGAACTCCGTCAGGTGCTGCGGGAACCGCGTCTCGAACATGAAGGACATCGTCTCCTCGAGCTTTACCGGCGCGAGATCCGCGTTCGACGCGCCCTCGAAGGCGGCGCGGTCCGGCCCGTGCGGCAGCATCATGTTGTGCAGCGACAGGCCGCCCGGCACGAACCCCTTGGGTTTCGCGTCGTAGATGCCGTGGATGTTGCCCATCAGCTCCGACATGACGTTCTTGTGATACCAGGGAGGGCGGAACGTATCCTCCGCCACCATCCAGCGGTCGCGAAACAGCACGAAATCGATGTTGGCGGTGCCCTCGACGCCGGACGGTGCGGTCAGCACGGTGAAGATCGACGGGTCGGGGTGGTCGAAGAGGATGGAGCCCACGGGACAATAGGCGCGCAAATCGTATTTGCAGGGGGCGTAGTTGCCGTGCCAGGCCACGACGTCGAGCGGCGAGTGATCGATCCGCGTGACGTGGAAGCGCCCGCCCCACTTGACTGTGACGGTGTGCGGCGCGTCGCGGTCATCGAAGGCCGCCACCGGCGTCTTGAAGTCGCGCCGGTTGGCCATGCAGTTGGCACCGATCGGGCCGCGGCCGGGCAGGGCGAACTTCCGGCCGTAGTTCTCGCAGACGAAGCCGCGGGCCGGGCCGTCCGGCACCTCGACGCGGTAGACCAGGCCGCGCGGCAGGATCGCGATCTCCTGCGGCTCGATGTCGATGATCCCGAGCTCGGTGACGAAGCGCAGGCGGCCTTCCTGCGGCACGACGAGCAGTTCGGAGTCGGCCGAGTAGAAACAGGCATCGATCATGCTGTCGGTGACGAGGTAGACATGCGCGGCCATGCCGATCTGCGTCTGCACGTCGCCGGCGGTGGTCATCGTGCGCATGCCCGTGAGCCAGGTCGTCGGCTCGGCGCCATGCGGCACCGGATCCCAGCGGTACTGGCCGAGGCTGGTGACGTCGGGAACGATGTGGGGGGCGGATTTCCAGAGCGGCAGGTCCAGCGTCTCGAACCGCCCGGTGTGGCGGACGGAGGGGCGGATGCGGTAGCACCAGGTCCGTTCGTTCTGATGGCCGGGGGCCGTAAAGGCGGTGCCCGAAAGTTGTTCGCCGTAGAGGCCGTAATTGACCTTCTGCGGCGAGTTCATGCCCTGTGGAAGGGCGCCGGGCAGGGCTTCCGTCTCGAAGTCGTTGCCGAAGCCGGGCATGTAGCTGGCCGTGCGAAGGGCCGCCTGGGTCTCGTCCTTCATCGCATCCTCCCGCCTTGACCGGTCGTGAAGCGTGGATAATGGTTTCGTCTGTAACCAACAACCGGGAATCCGCGACGGTGGCCGAGAATTTCGATCTGGATGGGTTTCTGCCATACGTTCTCAACCGGGCGGCGGAGGCGACGAGCCTCGGATTCGAGCGGAGATACCGCGACGGCTACGGCATGCTGCGGACCGAGTGGCGGGTCCTGTTCCATCTCGGGCGCCAGGGCGCGATGACGGCGAAGGGCATCTGCGACCTCGCCGCGCTGCAAAAGACCAAGGTGAGCCGGGCCGTCGCCGCGCTGGAGGCGAAGGGGTTCCTGGTTCGGCAGACGCAGGCGGCCGACCGGCGACAGGAATCGCTGTCGCTGACAGCGCGCGGACAGGCGGCCCACGCCGACCTCACGGCGCAGGCAGAGCAGTTCGATGCCGCGCTGGCGGCCCGATTCACGGCGGAGGAATCGGATGTATTGCGGCGGTGCCTGCGCCGATTGGCGGGAGCGCGCTGATAGATGCGCGACTCTGTAAGACCGCCTCAGGGCGCCGTATCGGATTGACGAAATTATTGAAATCAAGGCACTTGCAGGCGGAATCATTTCTGAACCCTTGTCTGCCATACTGATCGGTTGGCCCGAGGACTTCCTCAATACGAATACGGAACACATCGAATGAATTGATCGACGGCGCCGGCAATTCGGGGCCGACAAGGTCGCAACTCGTCCCCGATATTGGCACTCGAACGACTATCGATCTCCTGCCGCTCGCGTTCGGCACGAGCAGTCCCGCCCGGTCGCTTGACGGGAACGGGCAACAGATGGACGTGCTTCCCTTCGTGACAGGTCCGAGTCTCCATCTTTCGCCTCTTGTCGTCGCCGAACCGCGCGGGCCGGCTCGTTCCCGATCCGGGCGTTGCGGAGGGTGTGTTTTGGCCGCATTGCGCCGGACGGCGTCACCGGTCCGGCCATCCCCGACGGTGTGCGGCGGTTGCGAGGTCCCACCAATTTTCAGTTGATTTAGATCATACATCTTTCCTAATATCGCGCGCGGTCTGGGAGGTCCGAGGTGGGGCACCGCCGGGTTCGCCGTGGATCTTTTCAATCTAGCGTCCAGTTTAGGTGGGGAGTAGATCGACATGGCAATTGTCAGCGTAACGGGTGCGACCGCGCAAGAAGGATCCGGCAGCAGTTTCAATTACAACGAACTCGCGGTGGCGATTAGCCTCGCCACCCCCGCGACCGCGCCGGTGAAGATCGGCTACCGGGTGATCTCGGGAACCGGTCAGGTGGGCAGCGACATCACCGTGTTCGGCGATTCCGTGACCTTCGCGGCCGGCGAGCAGTCCAGGAGTGTCGTGCTTCGGACGGTCCCCGACAACGTCGCCGAGCCCGACGAGGCGCTGGTGTTCGAGGCTTTCGTGATCTCGGGCGAGGCGAACTTTTCCGGCGGCGGCCCGGTCAGCCGGACGACGGTCTTCGTGCTCGACGACGATGGTTTTTCCACGCCCAATGCGATTTTCGTGTCGCGCCCGGTCGTGACCGAGACCGATGCCGGCACCCAGACCGCCAATTTCGAGGTCAGTCTGTCGCGGCCCGCCGCCAGCGGCTTTTCCATCCCCTGGACCACGCAGTCCGGCAGCGCGCTGGCGGTGAGGATTTTACCGCCGCCAGCGGCGCGCTTACCTTCGTCACCGGCCAGTCCAGGGCGTCGTTCGGCGTTCAGGTGCGCGGCGATGGCCTGATCGAAGCGGACGAGCGGTTCACCGTTCGCCTGACCCCGCCCGGCGGCTACGGCGAGGTTTCGATCGGGTCCGCGATCATTCTCGATGACGACACCGCCGCGAACGGGCCTTCGGTCAGCGTCGCCGGCACCTCGGCGTTCGAGGGGTCCGGATCCCAGTTCAATTACGAACAACCCGCCGTGGCGATCAACCTGAGCAGCCCAGCCACCGCCTCGACGGAGGTCGGCTACCGGCTTGTCTCGGGCACGGCTCAGGTGGGCACCGACATCATCGTGTTCGGCGACTCCGTGACTTTCGCAGAGAACGAGCGGTCCAGGACCGTCTTGCTGCGGACCGTGTCGGACGATGCTGTCGAGGCCGACGAGTTCGCGCTGTTCGAGACATTCATCGAGAACACCATGACCAACAACGCCCGGATCGCGGGCGGGGGCCCCGTGGACCAGGCGATCGTCTGGGTGCTCGACGACGACGGATCGGGACAGCCGGCGATCGGTATTACCAGCCCCACGGTGGTCGAGGGCGATGCCGGCCGGTCCCTGGCGGCGATCAAGCTGTCGTTGTCGCGCCCGGCCACCGAGGCGTTCCAGATCGGGTACAGCACCGTCGCGAACGGTTCCGCCGTCGCGGGCCGGGACTTCGTATCCACCTCGGGCTCGATCGCCGTCGCGGCGGGCCAGCAGGAGTTCTCGTTCAACATCGAGATCATCGGCGACCGCGCGGTCGAGGGCGAGGAATCGTTTCTGCTCTCGCTCAGCCCTTCGATCTTCCATGCCGGCGCCTCGGTCTCGACCTTCACCATCCTCGACGGCGACGTGGCGCCGCCGAAGCCGACCCAGGGCAATGATCTGATCGACTACCGCGGCTACACCACGGTCCAGACCGTGAACGGGCTGGGCGGCAACGATGTCATCTTCGGCAGGCTGGTGCGCGACATCCTCGATGGCAACACCGGAAACGACAATATCTATGGCGAAGGCGGCAACGACATCATCCGCGGCGGCGACGGCTTCGACCGACTCTTCGCGGACGGCGGCAACGATTTCCTGGCCGGGAACGGGGGGAACGACGTGCTTGCCGGGCAGAACGGCAACGACCTGCTGATCGGCGGGTCGGGGGAAGACACGCTCTATGGCGGCCTGGGCCGCGATACCGGCTCCTGGATAGACATGCCGGGGGGCGTTTCGGTCAATCTTTCGACGGGCATCCTGGGCGGCGCCGCCCGTGGCGACAGGCTGTTCTCGATAGAGGATCTCGTGGGCACCGGTGCGATCGATCAACTGGTCGGCGACGGTGGCGCGAACCTGCTGGCGGGTCTGGGCGGCGGCGACCGTCTCTATGGGGCGGCGGGCGGCGACACGCTGGATGGCGGCTCGGGCGGCGATCTTCTGGCAGGTGGTCAGGGGCGCGACACGGCCAGCTATGCCGCCTCCAGCGCCGGCGTTTCTGTCAACCTGACGACGGCGTTCGCCGGCGGCGGCCATGCGGCGGGCGACAGGCTCGAATCCATCGAGAACCTGCGTGGTTCGGCGTTCCGCGACCAGCTCGTCGGCACGGGCGGGGCCAACCGGCTCGACGGCGGCACGGGGAACGACCGGCTTTATGGCGGCGGCGGCGCCGACACTTTGGAGGGCGGGCGCGGCGCCGATCTGATCGCGGGCGGTTCCGGGTTCGACGTGGTGAGCTATCGCGGCTCAGGCGCCGGTGTCGGCATTGATCTGAACGCGTGCACCGCCGCGCGCGGCGACGCGGAGGGCGATACGATCTACAACATCGAAGGCGTCCTCGGCACGCGGTTCGCCGAGGTGATCCAGGGGTCGGGCACAGCCAATTTCCTCGACGGAGGGCGGGGCGGCGATCTGCTGATCGGCCTTGCTGGCAACGACACGTTGATCGGAGCGGAAGGCAACGACACGCTGCGCGGCGATTTCGGCGCCGACATCCTCGGCGGCGGAGCGGGGATCGATGCCGTCTCCTACGCCGTTTCGGGCGCGGGGGTGCGCGTCAACCTGTCGACTGGCGCCGCGGCGGGTGAACATGCCGAAGGCAATCGGCTGTTCCAGATCGAAAGCCTGTTCGGCTCGACCCTGTCGGACGTGCTGATTGGCGATACCGGCGCGAACCGACTGCGCGGGTCGGCCGGGGCGGACGTGCTGACCGGCGGACGCGGCGCGGATGTGTTCGATTTCGTGAGGGGCGCCGGCATCGACCGCGTCACCGACTTCGAGGACCGCGTGGACCGGATCGACCTGTCGAACCATGCGGACGTGAACAGCTACTTCGACATCGACCAGGACATCGCGCAGGTCGGGGCGAACCTGCACATCGTGATCGGGACCGACACGATGATCCTGGCCGGGGTTCAGCGCGATCTGGTTTCGGCGAACGATTTCCTGACGTGATGCGACGGATCAGGCGGGGCGGGCGGCGATGGCCCGACCCGCCGCGACCCCCGAGGACCAGGCCCACTGGAAGTTGTAGCCACCGAGCCAGCCGGTCACGTCCACCGCCTCACCAATGACGTGAAGGCCGGGGACGGCGCGGGCCTCCATGGTGCGCGACGAGAGCGCGGCTGTATCGATGCCGCCCGCCGTGACCTCGGCCTTGGCGTAGCCTTCGGTGCCCGAGGGTCGGAAGGTGAGCCGCGTCAGGGTTTCGGCGGCGCGGTGGAGATCGGCATCGGAGGCATTGCCGAGCTCGGTGGGCAGCGCGATGCGGGTGGCGAGGGCTTCGGCGAGGCGCTTCGGCAGATGCTCTGCGAGCGCGGCCTTGAGGCCGGAGCGGGGCATTCGCCGGCGGGCGGCGCGCAATTTCCCGGCGGCATCCGGCAGGACGGCGAGAGAGACGGTGCCGCCCGGAGCCCAGTAGGACGAAACCTGCAGGATGGCGGGACCGGAAAGGCCCTTGTGGGTGAAAAGCGCGGCCTCCTCGAAGGCCGGACCGCCCGCGCTGGCCGTGACCGGACAGGCGACGCCGGCGATGTCGCGGAACAGCGCCTCGTCGCCGCCGAGCGTCAGGGGGACGAGGGCGGGGCGGGGCGGCACGAGCGGCAGGCCGAACCTTTGGCCGATGTCGTAGGCCACGCCGGTGGCACCCATCTTCGGGATCGACGGTCCGCCGGTGGCGACGACGAGGTTCCGCGCGGTATCGCCGCCGACACGGAAGGTTCCGTCTGCGTGGCCGATCTCGCCCAGCGTTCGGGAGAGCCGGATGTCGACGCCGCCCCGGGCGCATTCGGCCAGCAGCATCGCCACGATCTGCCGGGCGGAGCCGTCGCAGAAGATCTGGCCCAGCGTCTTTTCATGCCAGGCAATTCCATGCGCCTCCACGAGCGCGAGGAAGTCCCACTGGGTGTAGCGGCTGAGGGCGGATTTGGCGAAATGCGTATTCTCCGAGAGAAAGCACTCCGGCCCCGTGCCGGTATTGGTGAAGTTGCAGCGCCCGCCGCCGGAGATGAGGATCTTCTTGCCGGCCCTGTCCGCGTGGTCGAGCGCAAGGACGCGCGCGCCGGCCTGACCTGCGGTGGCCGCCGCCATCAGGCCCGCGCCGCCGGCGCCGAGGATGATCGCGTCGTAGTGCATCGCGGCTATCTAGGGGGGGCGGCAGCGGCCCGCAATCGGGTCAGGCGACGGAGAGGCCGGCATTGGTATTGAACATGAACTGCGCGAAAAGCGGCGCACAGGCGGCGCCGATGCCGCGGGCGTTGCTGCCGATGACCCCGCCTTCCACCTGCGGCGCGATCAGGCCGCGCGTGTCCTGGTTGGCGAGGTAGCGGCGGGTCCGTTCGACCAGGGCGTCGCGAATGGCGGGGGGGAAGGCCCCGTCGATCAGCACCGCCTCGAAGTCGATCACGGAACAGGTCGAGAGGATCGCCTTCGACAACTCCTGCGCGGTCTGGCCGAGCCAGGGTTCGACCTGGCGGGCGATCGAGGACCAGTCCTGCGGCTCCTGCCAGAGAACGCCGGGGTCGATGTCGCCTTCATGGAGGCGCTGCTCGAGGACGTGGATCGAGGCCATGTCGACCAGCTGCATCGATTCGCCGTTCGGGCCGATGGACCGCAGCGAGCCGAGCGCCCCGGCGTTGCCCTGCCGCCCCTCGTATACCGAATGGTTGAGGACGATGCCGCCCCCGACAAAAGCGCCGACGAAGAAATAGGCGTAGTCGCGGAACGCCCGGCCCCGGCCGTAGACGTGCTCGGCGCGACAGGCGGCGGTGGCGTCGTTCATCAGCGAGACCGGCAGGCCGGTGATGCGGGCGATCTCGGCGCGCACATCGGTATCGGTCCAGGCGGCGAAGGGCGCGACGGCAGGGCGGCGGCCCCACATCTCGAACGGGGCGGCGACGCCGACGCCGCAGATTCGCGTGAGGTCCGCCGGGTCGAGCTGCCGCGACAGGCGGGCCACGGCCTCCTCCACGAACGCCAGCACGGTGCCGGGCAGGGGGCGCTCGTAGGTCAGCCGGTCCTGCAGGCGGACGGTGCCGGTAAAATCCACCAACAGCAGGTCGCAGGAGCGCCGTCCGATCTTCAGCCCCCAGGAGAAGGCGCCGTCGGGGGCGATCGCCATGGGGGTGGAGGGCTTGCCGACGCGGCCCCGCACCGGCGCGCCGCGGGTGATCAGCCCGTCGTGCTCCAGGCTCCGCAGGATGGTCGAGACCGTCGGAGGCGACAGGCCCGCGAGACGCGACAGGTCGCCGCCCGGCATGGCGCCGTGGCGCTGGAGCAGGGACAGGATCAGCCGCTCGTTGTGGTTGCGGATGCCCTTCTGGCTCAGGCCGGGACTGATGGATCGGACGACGGCTTCCTTCATGCGCGCACCATAGACGCGACGCGGGCGGGCGGGGAACAGGGCAGCGGTGGAATTAATAAAGAAAGTTTCCGAACTAATTGACAGGAGGTTTGACGTTGCGTTATCCGGGCGATGTCGACTTCGGGGAGCGGAGTCGTCACGCGCAGGCGAAAACGCCGCGCACCATCGCGTTTTCTGGGAGGAAACCATGCACAAGCTTCTTATCGGCACCGCCTTTCTGACCCTCGCATCGGCCGGGTCCGTCATGGCGCAGGACATGTCCGCCTGCCTCATCACCAAGACCGACACCAACCCGTTCTTCGTGAAGATGCGCGAGGGCGCCGAGGCCGCCGCCGCCGAGGCGGGCATCAGTCTGCGCGCCTATGCCGGCAAGGTCGACGGCGACCACGAGACCCAGGTCGCGGCCATCGAGACCTGCATCGCCGATGGGGCGAGCGGTATCCTGATCACGCCGTCGGACACGTCCTCCATCGTCGCGGCGGTGGAGCAGGCCCGCGAGGCCGGGCTTCTGGTCATCGCCCTCGACACGCCGCTCGACCCGATCGATGCGGCCGACGCAACCTTCGCCACCGACAATTTCCGCGCCGGCGAACTGATCGGCGAGTGGGCCGCCGCGACGCTGGGCGATGAGGCTGCGAACGCCAGGATCGCGATGCTCGACCTTGCCGTCAGCCAGCCATCGGTCGACGTGCTGCGCAATCAGGGGTTCCTCACCGGCTTCGGCATCGACACCAAGGACGTGAACGTCATCGGCGACGAGGAAGACGAGCGCATCGTTGGAAACGATGTGACCGCCGGCAACGAGGAGGGGGGCCGCAAGGCGATGGAGAACCTGCTCGCCGTCGATCCCACGATCAATGTCGTCTATACCATCAACGAGCCCGCCGCCGCCGGTGCCTACGAGGCGCTCAGGGCCATCGGACGCGAGGGTGACGTGCTGATCGTCTCGATCGACGGCGGCTGCCCCGGCGTGCAGAACGTCGAAGACGGCGTGATCGGCGCGACCTCGCAGCAGTATCCGCTGCAGATGGCGTCGCAGGGCGTCGCGGCGATCGCCGCCTTCGCCAAGGACGGGACCATGCCCGAGACGACAGAGGGCAAGGATTTCACCGACACCGGCGTGGCCCTGGTGACGGACGAGGCCGTCGAGGGCGTCGAGAGCATCTCGATCGCCGAAGGCAAGGACCTGTGCTGGGGGTGAATTTCCGGACCGGACCTTTGGCCCGGCGGACCCTCCGGTGGAGGGTCCGGGGAATTCACGGGCGGAACCCCGGATGAACCGGTGGTTCCGCGCCGGCAAAAGGTCGGGTGGATCTTTCGGGTCGCTTGCGGGCCAGGCGCAGGTGCGGCGATCCGGTCCCCCCGCCAGGTGGAGGACCGGCTGACGCGCCCTTCGAGACGACATCACCATGCGAGGCGCGCGGCCCCCCGCCCGCCTCGGCAGCAACCGCAGGGGAGAGCGGCATGGCGAACGCGACCGACGACCACGAATCGACCGTGAAAGCCCGGAGGTCCGAGGAGGTCGCCTCCTTCGGGCAGGCCTCTCGCGGCCCGCTGGCGCGCATCCAGCACGCACTGCACGTGAACCCGGCGCTGGTGCCGCTCTTCGTGCTGGTGGTGTCCGTCGCGGTCTTCGGGCTGCTGCTGGGCTCCAAGTTCTTCTCGCCCTTCGCGCTGACGCTGATCCTGCAACAAGTCCAGATCGTCGGCATCGTCGCGGCGGCGCAGTCCCTCGTGGTGCTGACCGCGGGCATCGACCTGTCGGTGGGCGCGATCATGGTGCTGTCGTCGGTGGTGATGGGTCAGTTCACCTTCCGCTACGGCCTGCCGGTGGAAATCTCCATCGTCTGCGGCCTGCTGGTCGGCATGGCCTGCGGCTACGTCAACGGCTGGCTGGTGGCGGTGATGAAGCTGCCGCCCTTCATCGTCACGCTGGGTATGTGGCAGATCGTGCTGGCGACCAACTTTCTCTATTCCTCCAACGAGACGATCCGCGCCCAGGAGATCGAGACGCAGGCGCCGCTCCTGCAGCTCTTCGCGACCAAGTTCCAGGTTGGCGGCGCGGTCCTCACCGTGGGCGTAGTCTTCATGGTCCTGCTGATCGTACTCCTCTCCTACGTGCTCAAGCAGACGGCCTGGGGTCGGCACGTCTACGCCGTGGGCGACGATCCGGAGGCGGCGCAGCTTTCGGGCGTCAACGTACGCGGCGTGCTGATCTCGGTCTACGTCCTCTCCGGCCTGATCTGCGCCTTCGCGGGCTGGGCGCTGATCGGACGGATCGGCTCCGTCTCGCCGACCTCGGGGCAGCTCGCGAACATCGAGAGCATCACCGCGGTCGTCATCGGCGGCATCTCCCTCTTCGGCGGGCGCGGCTCGATCGTGGGGTCGCTCTTCGGGGCGCTTATCGTCGGGGTGTTCACCCTGGGGCTGCGGCTCGCGGGCGCGGACGCGCAGTGGACCTATCTGCTGATCGGGGCGCTGATCATCGGGGCCGTGGCGGTGGATCAATGGATCAGGAAGGTGTCGGCATGACCGGGAACATCGAACCCATCCTCAAGGGGCGCGGCCTGGTGAAGCGCTACGGTCGGGTCACCGCGCTCGACCATTGCGACTTCGACCTCTACCCCGGCGAGATCCTCGCCGTGATCGGCGACAACGGAGCCGGCAAGTCGTCGCTCATCAAGGCCGTCTCCGGCGCGGTCATCCCCGACGAGGGGCAGGTGTTCCTCGAGGGCAGGCAGGTGCGCTTCACCTCGCCCACGGACGCGCGAAAGGAGGGGATCGAGACGGTCTACCAGACGCTCGCCATGTCGCCTGCCCTCTCCATCGCCGACAACATGTTCATGGGACGCGAGCTGCGCCGTCCCGGCTGGCGCGGCAAATACCTGCGGCAGCTCGACCGCCCGAAGATGGAACGGTTGGCGCGCGAGAAGCTGACCGAACTGGGGCTGATGACGATCCAGAACATCAACCAGGCGGTCGAGACGCTCTCGGGCGGACAGCGGCAGGGCGTCGCGGTGGCACGTGCGGCGGCCTTCGGCTCGAAGGTCATCATTCTCGACGAGCCGACGGCGGCGCTCGGCGTGAAGGAATCGCGGCGGGTGCTGGAGCTGATCCTCGACGTGCGCTCGCGCGGCATCCCGATCATCCTAATCAGCCACAACATGCCCCACGTCTTCGAGGTGGCCGACCGCATCCACGTCCACCGGCTGGGCCAGAGGCTCTGCGTCATCGACCCGAAGGACTACACGATGTCGGACGCGGTGGCCTTCATGACCGGCGCCAAGGAAGCCCCGCAGGCGGCCTGATGCTGCGGTGGCCCGGCCGCAGGTTTCCCGCAAGCCGCGCAGATCATCGCAGGGCCGACACCGCAGTTTGGCGGGGCCCGACGACCTGCGAGGCGGGCGCCGCGCCGGCGGATCGACCTGGCCGACGTGACCCTGGCGGCAATCGTCGCGACGATGCCGAAGGTGGGCCACGAAGCGACCTGCCGGGCGACGGGAATGGGGATCTTCGCGGGTCATCCGCTGCAGCGCTTCTTGCCGGACCCCGCCATGTCCTGCCTGAACTGCGCCGTCTTCGCGCTGTTCGGTTTGCCGCTGATGGTCCGGCCGTTCCGCGCGGCGATGGTGTTTTCGACCGACGCGACGACTTCCTGCGGGACGGCGGTGTCGCTCTTCGGCATGGTCCCGCAAGACCCGCGCGACGATCAGTCCTGACGACAAGGGCATCTCGGCCGGGAGCCTGTTCGGCGTGTTGCACCATTCGGGCGTGGCGGTAGCGTGGCGGGACAAAAGCACCGGGTCCGGGGGCGTGGCCCATCGGGTGCCGCTCCGGTAGTCACATGCGGCGTGAACGTAGCGTTCCATCCCTGCGGGGGCATGCACCAATAGCATCGTCCTGCAGACCATCGCGGACTTCGTGTCAAGGTTCACGCGCGACACCGTCCTCGTCCTCCGCCAGAACGGCAGCCACGACGCGACATAGTTCCCGCGCCGTCCGGTGGAGCTTGTCCCGTTCCGGCTTGCCTGCCAGACTGCGGGGGCGAAGGAATGCCTGCCGCAGGAGATCCGCGATGCCTACGACAACTCCAGCGATTGCACCGGCCGCGTGCTGAGCGACACGAACAACCGGCTGGCGGCAGAGGCCGGGCTGGCCACCTCGCTGCTCTGCGTCTCCGATCATGGCGGTTCGCCGGGTGAAGGCGGGCTCTGTTCCATGGCTCCGGAAGGCCAGACCGATGTGGCGACGGTCCTGAGCAGGTCCGGGTGCTTCGATGCGCAGGACGGTATAGACCGCGCCTGTCATGACAAGAAGTCTGACGCGGCGCTGCGCCACGACAATCTGTTCCATACCGTGCTGGGGTCGATGAACGTCGAGAGCGAGGTGCGGAATCCAACGCTCGATCCCCACGCCGACTGTCGCACGGCGGAAGTATCGGCCCGCCGGTGAGGCCGCGCAAGGCCTCCAAGGGTCCCGGTTCCGCTGTCGCGCCGCGTGTTACGGGCCTCGCGCATGTCTTCGCTGCCACCGGCTATTCGCTGGCAGGCCTCCGGCGGCTCTGGGCCGAGACGTCCTTCAGGCACGAGGTCCTGGCCCTTTGTGCAAGCCTCGCGGCTTTGGCGCTCGTGGGGGCGTCGATGGTCGAAGTCGCGGTCCTCGCTGGCCTGTTCCTGCTCCTGATCGCGGTGGAGGCGCTCAACACCGCCGTCGAATGCATCGTCGACCATGTCTCGCCGGAGTGGTCGGCGGCGGCGCGGGACGCGAAGGATCTCGGCTCGCTCGCGGTGATGTGCCTGCTGATCGTGACCGGCATCTACGTGGCGGTCACGGTGGCGCAGCACGCCCTGGGATGATGCGGTCTCATCCTCGATGACAGCCGCCGCGCCGGTTGCACCCTGCGCCTCAAGGCCGCCCGCCCGCCGGGCCCGGCCATGGAGCGAATCGACGCCGAAGCCATTGCCAGCGTCGCGGGCAACCCGACCGACAAAGCGGTCCCGCCCGCGCCCGAAGGTGCCACCGACGCCCTGACGCTCTGCCCGGCCGGCGCGCTCGCGGTCTCGGACCTGGCGGCGGCGTTGACGGAGGCGGAGGTCGCGGGGTCGACGCGGCGGTGCGACCGGGGCCGCCCGGAGGGCCCGACGGGCGGTCCGGGGTTCGGGCCGGGGTTGCACATCGCAGACACCATCGCCCGGCAAGCGGGTGGAGCGCTCGGTCCGGTATCGGCGGAGAGCGGTCTGCCGGCGACATTCGATTCCGTTCCGGGCTAGCGGAGGACGTCGATCCTCGCGGCCTGCGGTTCCATCCCCCCGGGCGGCCAGAGGTTGCCCCGTTCCGCCAGCGACTCGCCCTCCGTCGAAAGCGTGACGACGACATCGCCCCGCGCGAAGGCGAGTTGATCCTCGGGGGCGTCGTGCGGGACGTAAGGTGCAGAGAAGGCCTCGGGCTGGTCGCGGCGCAGCGCGAGCAGGGTGCGGGTGAGCGACAGCTTGGTCCGGTCGAAGGGGGGCAGGTCGCCATCGTCGCGCAGCGCAGCGGCGAGGCGGTCGAAGTCGAGGGCGACGCGGTTGTCCGGGTCGGTCAGCCGGAAGCTGCCGATCTCGGTCCCCTGATAGATGTCGGGAATGCCGGGGATGGTGAGCTTGAGCGCGCATTGCGCGATGGCAAGGTGTTCGGCGCGGCGGGCGAGCGGGGCGAGCGCTTCGGGCGACGGCTCGAACTTCCCGGCGGCGGCGCGGGCGGCGTCGGTGATGCGGCTCTCGAAGGCCTCGTCGGGGTCGGTCCAGAAGGTGTCGCGCTTGGCCTCGCGCATGGCCTTCTCCAGATGCGCGGGCAAGCGGTCGGCAAGGTCGCCGGCGGGCGCCGCGGCCCAGGCGGACTGCGCCAGATACCAGTCCCAGGGCGCCGGCAGGTCCGCCACCAGCGCTATCAGCGTCTCGCGCGCCTCCGGCGCGTGGCTGATGGCGGCGATCCGCATCCGCGCGTCCTCCGACCGCTTGGTGTCGTGGCTCGACGTCAGGGTCAGGCCGTGCGGCATCTCGCGGAAGCGACGCTCCATCGTGGCATGGAAGCGGGCGGTCGGCATCGCGGGGGCGTCGGGCTCGCCGCCGACCTCGTTGGCCGACAGGAGCGGGACGTAGCGGTAGAAGGCGGTATCCTCCTGCGCCTTGGCGATGGCCGCCCCGGTCACC
>JBBQDX010000064.1:0-17815 GCA_038320125.1 Rhodobacterales bacterium
AACCAGACCCCGGCAGAAGCGCGCCGGACGCTTGAGCAATCTGATGGCACCACGCCCGGCGCGCTTGCCACACCCGAAACCGACCACTATCAACCCCAAGGACTCTCATTATGAACGAGGGACGACCGGGGGGCAGGTCAACGCGCAGGTCGCACGGGCCGGCGCGGGACCCGGGCCGACGCGCGGCCGTGCGGGCTTCGCCTGCGGGGCGCCCGGCGCAGTTGAAGCCCTCACGCACACTATTGCGCACACGACCAGAACAACATACCCAGAACCCCTCCGCTGAGGGGTCTAACCATCTGATCTGTTATGGTATTTGGTGAGCCCGACGGGGTTCGAACCCGTGACCTACTGATTAAAAGTCAGTTGCTCTACCAACTGAGCTACAGGCCCACTCCGACGCGGTTCCTATCGGGGCCGCCCCTGCGCGTCAAGCGCGGGGCCTTTCAAAACTTCGCCGCCGGGGCTATCTGCGCGGCCATGACGGAGTCCTCCCCCACCGGCCTGAAGTTCATGAAGATGCACGGCCTCGGCAACGATTTCGTGGTCGTGGACGAGCGGGCGATCGGGCGCTGCGTCGATGCCGACGTCGCGCGCCGCCTCGGCGACCGGCACCGCGGCGTGGGCTTCGACCAGCTCGCCGCGATCCGCGACCATGCGGAGGCGGACGTGGAGCTGCGCTTCTGGAATGCCGACGGCAGCACGGCCGGGGCCTGCGGCAACGCCACCCGCTGCATTGCCGCCTGGGAGATGGCGCGGCGCGGCACCGACGCGCTGACCCTTCGGACGGAGCGCGGCCTCTTGCGGGCGGAGGCGCGGGGCGCGGGGCTGACGGCGGTGAACATGGGCGCGCCGATGACGGAGTGGCAGGAGATCCCGCTCGCGCGGGAGGTGGACACGCTGCACCTGCCGATCGACGGCGACCCGGTGGCGACGAGTGTAGGCAACCCGCATTGCACCTTCTTCGTGGCCGACGCCGAGGCGGCGGACCTCACGGCCTTCGGGGCCTTCGAGCACGATCCGCTCTTTCCCGAACGCACCAACGTGCAGGTCGCCCATCTCGTGGCCCCCGATCACCTGCGGATGCGCGTCTGGGAGCGGGGCGTCGGCCCGACGCTCGCCTCCGGCTCCTCCTCCTGCGCCGTGGCCGTCGCCGCCGCGCGGCGGGGCCTGACTGGGCGCGCGGTGCGCATCGACCTCGACGGCGGCACGATCCACATTGACTGGCGCGAGGACGGCGTCTGGATGACCGGGCCGACGGCGCATGTCTTCGACGGGGTGTTGCGGTGAAAGCCCCCGTCCTGTCGAACCACGGCTGCCGCCTCAACGCCTACGAGGCGGAAGCGATGCGGGAGCTGGCCGGGCAGGCGGGCCTCGGCGACGTCGTGATCGTCAACACCTGCGCGGTCACGGCGGAGGCGGTGCGCAAGGGGCGGCAGGACATCCGACGCTTGCGCCGCGAGAACCCGCAGGCGCGCATCGTGGTGACGGGATGCGCCGCGCAGACCGACCCGGCCGGGTTCGCCGCCATGGCGGAGGTGGACCACGTCGTCGGCAACGCCGAGAAGATGCGGCCCGCGACCTGGGCGGGCCTCGCCACCGGGGGCAGCGAGCGATGCCAGGTCGACGACATCATGTCGGTCACCGAGACGGCGGGCCACCTGATCGACGGCTTCGGCACGCGTAGCCGCGCCTACGTGCAGGTGCAGAACGGCTGCGACCACCGCTGCACCTTCTGCATCATCCCCTACGGGCGCGGCAATTCGCGCTCGGTCCCCGCGGGCGTGGTGGTCGAGCAGATCGCGCGGCTGGTGGACCGGGGGTTCGAGGAGGTCGTGCTGACCGGCGTCGACCTCACCTCCTGGGGCGCGGACCTGCCGGGGCGGCCGCGTCTGGGCGACCTCGTGCGGCGCATCCTGAAGCTCACCGCGGTGGCGCGGCTGCGGATCTCCTCCATCGACAGCATCGAGGCGGACCCCGCGCTGATGCGCGCCATCGCCGGGGAGGAGCGGCTGATGCCGCATCTGCACCTGTCGTTGCAGCACGGGGCGGACCTGATCCTGAAGCGCATGAAGCGGCGGCATCTGCGCGGCGATGCCATCGCCTTCTGCGAGAAGGCCCGGCGGCTGCGCCCCGACATGACCTTCGGGGCCGACATCATCGCGGGCTTCCCGACCGAGACCGAGGCGCATTTCGCGGAGTCGCTGGCGCTGGTGGAGGATTGCGACCTGACCTGGCTGCACGTCTTCCCCTATTCCGCGCGCGCGGGCACCCCGGCCGCGCGGATGCCCGCCGTCGACGGCCGCGCGATCAGGAGGCGCGCCGCACGCCTGCGCGCGGCGGGCGATGCCGCCGTCCTGCGGCACCTCCACGCACAGGTGGGCCGCGACCATGCCGTCCTGATGGAGGGCCCGCGAATGGGCCGCACCGCGCAGTTCGCCGAAGTCGCCTTCGGCGCCGACCAGCCCGAGGGCCGCATCGTGGCGGCGCGCATCACCGCAGTCGCAGGCCGGTCCCTATCGGGCGTCCCGACCATGCGGTGAGAAGCCCCGCCGCGACGATCAGGCCGATGCCGACCCAGCCCCAGCCGCCCGGCAGATGCGCGAAGATCGCGAAGTCGAGGATCACGGCGAAGATCAGTCCGGCGTAGTCGAACGGCGCCAGCGTGGAGACGGGCGCCCGCGCCGCCGCCTCCGTGGCCGAGATATGGGTCGCAGCCCCGAGGAGCCCCGCGCCGCCCATCCACGCCCACATCACCGGCGTCATCGGCACCCAGCCGGTGATCGCCACCGCGACCGCGCCGATGCCGGTGCAGATGACCGCAAAGGACAGCGCGATGGAGATGACCGTCTCGGTCGCCGTCATCGCCTTGATCTGCACCCGGACCAGCGCCATCACGAAGGCCGAGGCGATGGCCGCGATCATCCCCGAAAGCTCCGGCCAGCCCCAGTCGGGGCGCGCCAGCGAGGCGTAGAGCATCGCCACCATCCCGGCGAAGCCGAGGGCAACGGCGAAGACCGTGCGCGTCGAGAGCCGCTCGCCCAGCAGGATCACCGCCGTCGGAATCGACAGGACCGGGGCGAGGTAGGACAGCGCCTGCGCGTTGGTGACCGGGAGCTGGCCGAGCGCGTAGAAGTTGAGCACCATCGACAGCCCGCCCATCAGGCCCCGCAAAAGGTGCTTGCCCGGAGCGCGCGGCTGCCAGTCGGCCGGCGGAGCGACGATCCACGCCCAAAGCAGCAGCGGCGGGATCGACAGCGCCGCGCGCAGAAAGACGATCTGACCCGTGGCGGCGTAGGTCGCCGCGCCGTGGACGCAGAAGCCCAGACCGGTCGCGAAGCCCACGGCCAGAAGGCGCAGCGCCACGGCGGAGCCGGTGCGCGACGTGTCGGCGGCCGGACCGGCGGACTGGGCGGAAGGGAAAGACGTCATCTCCGCCCAGATTGCGCCGTCCGCGCGGCGGGGGCAACCGTCGCCCCGCTGCCGGTCCGGAGCGATGCGGCGTGGCGATTGCGTTCCCGGCCCGCGTGCGTAGGGTGCGCGAAACCAGAATAGCCGGAGATCGCCCATGCAACTGCTCAGTTCCCCCGCCTCCCCCTTCGTGCGCAAGTGCCGCGTGGTGCTGCTCGAGACGAAGCAGGCGGATGTCGAGATTCGCGACGTCAGCGCCTCGCCCATGGGAGGCGACGCGGCCCTCAACGCGGCGAACCCCTCCGGCAAGATCCCGGCGCTGACCCGCGACGACGGCCCGGCGCTCTACGACAGCCGCGTCATCTGCCGCTTCCTCGACGCGCGGGCCGGGGCGAACCTCTATCCCGCCGGCCGCCTCTGGGATGTTCTGGCGCTGGAGGCGAACGCAGACGCCATCATGGAGGCCGCCATCGGCATCACCTACGAGAAGCGCCTGCGCCCGGAGGCGCTCTGGTGGCCGGAGTGGTTCGACGCGCAGTGGACGAAGATCGCGCGGTCGCTGGACGCGCTCGAATCGCGCTCGATGCCGATGTTGAAGGGGCCGCTCCATATGGGTCAGATCGCGGTGGGCTGCGCGCTGGGCTACCTCGACCTGCGCCTCGCGGACCGCGACTGGCGGGCCGGGCGCGACGAGCTGGCCGGCTGGGAAGCCGGCTTTGCCGCGCGCCCCGCGATGGCCGCAACCAGGCCGGGATGAGGATCGAGCGGGTCACCGACCTCGCCGCTCCGCTCGCCATCAGGGCGGCCGTCTTCATCGCCGAGCAGGACGTCAGTCTCGCCGACGAGGTCGACGGGCGCGACGGCGATTGCCTGCACTGGCTGGGCACGGATGCGCGTGGGCCCGTGGCGACCCTGCGCGTCCTGCCGCTGGGGGAGACGGCCAGGATCCAGCGCGTCGCCGTGCTCGCCCGCGCCCGCAGCACCGGCCTCGGTGCGGCGCTGATGCGGCAGGTGATGGCCGAGCTGCCCGCCCTCGGGTTCGGCCGCATGACGCTGGGCGCGCAGCTCGGCGCGCTGGGATTCTACGAGCGCCTCGGCTTCGCGGCCGCAGGCCCGGTCTACGACGACGCCGGCATCGCGCACCGCGACATGCACCGCACCCTCTAGAATCCGCCCCCTGCGCGCGTTTGTCCGCTGGAACTTCGCCACCGGCTTGCGCTATGGGGTGCGGGACGTGGGACGGGCGCAGCCCGCTCCCGGATTTTCGCGTTTCACCTTCGGCCCGTTCCGGGGCCACCCACTACCGGGAGATGGCTTCGTGTCACAGGCAGACGATCACGCGGGTACCCGCCGCGACTTTCTCTTCTACGCCACCGCCGCCACGGGTCTCGTGGCGACGGGTGCCGCGGTCTGGCCGCTGGTCAACCAGATGAACCCCTCGGCCGATGTGCAGGCGCTGGCCTCCATCGACGTGGACGTATCGGGCATCGAGCCGGGGACGCAGCTTACCGTGAAATGGCTGGGCAAGCCGGTCTTCATCCGCCGCCGCACCCCCGAGGAGATCGAGGCCGCGGTCGGCGTCGATGTCTCCGAGCTGCCCGATCCGTTGGCACAGAACGCGAATATCGACGGCGTCGCCCCGGCCATCGACGCCAACCGGACCCTGACCCCCTTTGGCGCAACCGAAGGTGCGGAGAGCACCGGCGAATGGCTCGTGATGATCGGCGTCTGCACGCATCTCGGTTGCGTGCCGTTGGGCAATGCGGGCGATTTCGGCGGCTGGTTCTGCCCGTGCCATGGCTCGCACTACGACACCGCGGGCCGCATCCGCAGAGGGCCGGCGCCGCGCAACCTGGACATTCCGGTGGTCGCATTCATCGACGATTCCACGATCAAGCTGGGCTGAGGAGGCACCAAGATGGCTGGCATCCCGCACGACCACTACGAACCGACGTCCGCGGCCGAGAAATGGGTCGAACGGCGGATCCCGATCATCGGGCTCATCTACAATACCATGATGATCCCGACGCCCCGCAACCTCAACTGGATGTGGATCTGGGGCATCGTCCTGACCTTCACGCTCATCCTTCAGATCGCGACCGGCATCGTGCTCGTCATGCACTACACGCCGCATGTCTCCAGCGCCTTCGCCTCCGTCGAGCATATCATGCGCAACGTGAACGGTGGCTGGGCGCTGCGCTACATCCATGCCAACGGCGCCTCGCTGTTCTTCGTGGCCGTCTATGCGCATATCTTCCGCAACCTCTATTACGGCTCCTACAAGGCGCCGCGCGAGATCACCTGGATCATCGGCCTCGTCATCTATCTTCTGATGATGGGGACCGCCTTCATGGGCTACGTGCTGCCCTGGGGCCAGATGTCGTTCTGGGGCGCCACGGTCATCACCGGCCTCTTCGGCGCGATTCCCTGGATCGGCGAGGGCCTGCAGGCCTGGCTCCTGGGCGGGCCGGCCGTCGACAACGCGACGCTGAACCGCTTCTTCTCGCTGCATTACCTGATGCCCTTCCTGATCCTGGGCCTGACGGTCGTGCACATCTGGTCGTTCCACTCGACCGGCAACAACAACCCCACCGGCGTCGAGGTCCGCCGCACGTCGAAGGTCGAGGCCGAGAAGGACACGCTGCCGTTCTGGCCCTACTTCGTCATCAAGGACGCCTTCGCGCTCGCGGTCATCCTGCTGGTCTTCTTCGCCATCGTCGGCTTCATGCCGAACTACCTCGGACACCCCGACAACTACATCGAGGCGAACGCGCTGGCGACGCCGGCGCATATCGTGCCGGAATGGTACTTCCTGCCGTTCTACGCGATCCTGCGGGCCTTCACCGCCGACGTCTGGGTCGTCATCGCGGCCGACTGGATCACCGGCGGCATCGTCAACGCGAAGTTCTTCGGCGTGATCGCGATGTTCAGCGCGATCGTTGTGATGGCCCTGGCCCCCTGGCTCGACACCTCGTCGGTGCGCTCGGGCCGCTACCGCCCGATGTTCAAGTGGTGGTTCGGGCTGCTGATCGTGGACTTCGTGCTGCTGACCTGGCTGGGCTCGATGCCGGCGGAGGAGCCCTGGGCGTCCATCGCGCTCGTCGCCTCGGCCTATTGGTTCGGCTACTTCCTGGTGATCTTGCCCCTCTTGGGCATCTTCGAGAAGCCGCTGCCGCGCCCCGCGACCATCGAGGAGGATTTCGCGGCGCACTACGGCGATGCCGGCGACGCGACGGGCATGCGACTGCCCGGCGAAAAAGCCGGCACCCCGGCCGAATAAGGAAAGAGGGACAGATGTTCTCGACCGTCACACGCGCCCTCGCGGCACTCATCATCGCGACCTCGGCGGTTTCCGCCGCCGAGGAGACGCATCAGCAGATCACCGACTATGCTTTCCCGTTCGAGGGCCCCTTCGGCACCTACGACCAGAACCAGTTGCAACGCGGGCTGAAGGTCTACACCGAGGTCTGCTCGGCCTGCCACGGTCTGAAGTTCGTGCCCATCCGCACCCTTTCGGACGAAGGCGGGCCGGGGTTTTCCGACGAGCAGGTCAGCGCCTATGCCGAGCAGATCGAGGTCTACAGGGAAGATGAGGAAACCGGCGAATACGACTACTTCACCGCCGGCGTCACCGATCACTTCCCGGAGGTCCGCTCCGTCGGCGCGCCCGACCTGTCGCTGATGGCGAAGGCGCGGGCGGGCTTCCACGGTCCGGCCAACCTCGGCCTCAATCAGTTGATCAACGGCATCGGCGGGCCGGAATACATCGCCTCGCTTCTCACGGGCTACACCGGCGAGGAGAAGGAGGAGGCGGGCACGGTGCTCTACGAGAACACTGCCTATCCCGGCGGCTGGATCGCCATGGCGCCGCCGCTCTACGACGAGTCGGTGATATTCGACGACGGATCGCCGGACGACCTGGAGAGCGCATCGCAGGACGTGGCCGCGTTCCTGATGTGGACCGCGGAACCGAAGCTCGCCGCGCGCAAGCAGATGGGTCTCACCGCCATCGTCCTGCTGGCGCTGCTGTCGGGTCTCCTCTATCTGACGAACAAGCGGATCTGGGCTCCGGTCAAGCGGCGCAAGGACAGTTGAACCCGCCTTGATCGGCGGAAAAGGGGCCGATCCGAGGGGTCGGCCCTTTTTCGTCGGCCGCGACTGCGGCAGGATGGGCGGCGCCGCAGGGGTGCCACGACCGGAGCATGACATGAGCGAGTTCACCAAGACCCAGCCTGCGGGCCGCATGATTGCCCGTCTTTTCGCGCAGGTCGGCTGGGCGATCGTCCTCCTCGGCGTGGCGCTGGCCGCCGTTGCCGCGCTGCTGGGGCGCTTTCCCGGTGCGGAAGCGGCGTCGGATCCGGTGTCGATCCTGGCGCGGGTCCTGGCGGCGCTTCCCGGCATCGGCGTGGCGCTGTTCGGCCTCTTCTGCGTCCTGATGGCGGCACAGACCCGCGCCGTCATCGACAGCGCCGACATCGCGCGCGAGATGCTGGTCCTCGCGCGACGCCGACCGATCTCGCTTCTTGCCGCCATCCCACCGCTCGGGGAGGTCGAGCGGGCCCCGTCCGCCCGCGTCCCGCCGTTGCGCGGCAACCTTCAGGGCGAGGACGGCTCAGCGGGAGATGCGGCCCCGGCGCGGGCCCCGGCGGTGGCGGCGCCCGTTGCCGCCGCCCGGTCCGAACAGGCCGCCGAGCGGACGGGCGAGGCGCGCAAGGAGCCTCGGGCGGAGCCGATCTTCGCCACCAGGTCCCGCGTCAAGCCGGCCCCCGGCAAGGTGCATCCGATCTTTTCCGCCCGACCGCCGCGCTGAGGATCCTTTCGGCGGGACGACCCTTGCGGCGGAATGAAAGACGGGGGCCGCGAGGCCCCCGTTCTGCTGTCGTCGGTCCATGCAGCGGGTCAGGTCAGCGACCGCTCCACCTCCTCGCGGGTGAAGATTTCGATGACGTCGCCGACGCGGATATCGTCGTAGCGCTCGAACGCCATGCCGCACTCCTGACCGGACTGCACTTCCTTGACCTCGTCCTTGAAGCGCTTGAGCGTCTTGAGCGTGCCCTCGTGCACCACCACGTCGTCGCGCAAGAGGCGCACCCCGGCCGACCGCCGGGCGACGCCTTCGGTGACGAGGCAACCGGCGACGTTGCCGACCCCCGTGACGCGGAAGACCTCGCGGATTTCGGCGTAACCGATGAAGGTCTCCTTGATCTCGTTCGACAGCAATCCGCTCGCCGCCTTCGTGATGTCGTCGACAAGGTCGTAGATCACCGAATAATAGCGGATCTCGACGCCCTTCTGGTTCGCCGCCGCCCGCGCGGAGGCATTGGCGCGGACGTTGAAGCCGATGACCGGGGCCTTGGAAGCCTCGGCGAGCGTGATGTCGCTCTCGGTGATGGCGCCGACGCCCGAGTGCAGCACCCGCACACGGACCTCGTCGTTGCCGATCTTCTCCATCGCCTGGGCGATGGCCTCGGCGGAGCCCTGGACGTCGGACTTCATCAGGATCGGCAGCTCGCTCACGCCCTGATCTTCCTTGGCCTTGGCCATCATCTGATCGAGGGTGGTCGCGGCTCCGGCGGCGGCGCGTTTGTCCTTGGCGGCCTTCTCGCGGTATTCCGCGATCTCGCGCGCCTGCGCCTCGGTGGAGACGACGTTCAGCACGTCGCCGGCCGCCGGCGCGCCGTTCAGGCCCAGCACCTCGACCGGCACGGAGGGGCCGGCCTCGTCGACCCGCTCGCCGCGGTCGTTGATCAGCGCGCGCACCTTGCCCCATTGCTCGCCGACGACGAAGATGTCGCCGCGGCGAAGCGTGCCGTTCTGGATCAGGACGGTTGCCACGGGGCCGCGCCCGACGTCGAGCTGCGCCTCGATCACGGCACCCTGCGCGGGACGCGCCGGGTTGGCCCTGAGCTCCAGGATCTCGGCCTGAAGCGAGATCGCCTCCAGGAGCTGATCGAGGCCCTTGCCGGTCTTGGCCGAGACCTCGACATCCTGCACTTCGCCCGACATCGCCTCCACGACGACCTCGTGCTGGAGCAGTTCGGCCCGCACCCGGTTCGCATCGGCCCCGTGCACGTCCATCTTGTTGATGGCGACGATCATCGGAACCCTGGCGGCCTGGGCGTGATGGATGGCTTCGATCGTCTGCGGCATGACCGCGTCGTCGGCGGCCACGACCAGAACCACGATGTCCGTCACCTGCGCGCCACGGGCGCGCATGGAGGTGAAGGCGGCGTGGCCCGGCGTGTCGAGGAACGACAGCGTCTTGTCACCCACCTGCACCTGATAGGCGCCGATGTGCTGGGTGATGCCGCCGGCTTCGCCGCCGGCGACCTTGGCCTTGCGGATCGCGTCGAGCAGCGACGTCTTGCCGTGGTCGACATGGCCCATGATCGTGATGACGGGAGCCCGCTCGACGAGATCGTCGTCCTTGTCGGCGACCTGGTCGATGACCTGCTCGACGTCCGAGTCGGAGACGCGGACGACCCTGTGGCCGAACTCCTCGATGATGACCTCCGCCGTATCGGCGTCGATCACCTGATTCTGCGTCACCATCATGCCGCTCTGCATGAGCGACTTCACCACCGCGGCGACGCGCTCGGACATGCGGTTCGCCAGCTCGGAGACGACGATCGTCTCGGGCAGGCGCACATCGCGCATCACCTTCTCCTGGACGACGTTGCCGCCGCCGCGCCGCTGGCGCTCCTGCTTGCGGCGCATCGAGGCCATCGAGCGCTGCCGCCCGCCCTCGCCGCCGGCAAGCGCCTGGTTGACGGTCAGCTTGCCGCCGCGGCGCTCGCCTTCCTTGGGCTTGCCCACGTCGTCGTCGCGCTTGCGCGGAGCATTGTCGGTGCGGCCGGGGCGCGCGTCGGGGCCGAGATTGCGCAGGCGCGGCTGATCGTCGGTCGGCGGCGTGGCGCCCACGGGCTCCGGCGGTTGCGTCTTGGCCTCGATGGCCTCGCGCTGGCGGCGCTCGTCGTCCTCGACGCGCTGGCGGGCGAGCTCGACCCGCTCCTTCTCCTCGCGCTCCTTCGTCTCGATATCGGCGCGGCGACGGGCGCGTTCGTCCTCGCGTGCCTTGTCCTCGCGCTCGCGGCGCTCGGTGTCCTCGGCCTCGCGGGCACGGGCCATCTGCAGCGCCTTGAGGCGCCGGTCCATCTCCGCGTCGGTGGTGCTGACCTGCTTGCCGCCCTGCGCGTTTACCGCAGCGGCCGACTGGGCGCCCGGCTTGGGCACCGAGACGCGCTTGCGCTTGGTCTCCACCACGACGTTGTTGGTGCGCCCGCGGGCGAAGCTCTGCTTGACGGTGCCGCTGCGGGCGCCGCCGGAAAGGCCGAGGGGTTTCTTGCCGTCCTGATCGCTCATGCGTTCTTCGATTCCTTCTCGGCGGCCGTGTTGCCGCCATCCATCTGTCTGATGCCCTGAAGCCTTGCGGCTTCCTCTACAATACGACGCGCCAAGGTTCCAGTCGCCACGGCAGCGTGAATGACACGGTCCCGCCCGAAGGCCAGACCCAGCTCGTCCGCGGTCAGGAATCCGATCCACTTGCCGCCTTCCGGCGTCGACAGCTTGCCCTTGCCGCGTTCCGACCCGTCGCTCGCCTGCAGCAGGACCCGTGCCTCGCCGCGGTCGAGCATGACCTTGACCTTTTCGTATCCCGCGATGGCCTTGCCGGCCTTGCGGGCCATGCCGATCGCGTCCTGCAGGCGCTTGAGGAGCCCCGCCTCGACCAGATCGACCAGCCCGTCGGGGATCTGCACCTGCGTTTTGGCCCCCTTCGAGAACATGCGCCTTGCCACGGCCCTTTCCAAGGCCCCGCGATCGGCGGAGACGTAGATTCCCCGGCCCGGCAGCTTGGCGGCGAGGTCAGGATAGATCATCTCCTGCGGGCCCACGACGAAGCGGATCAGCCCCGCCTTGGGGCCGGTCTCGCCTGTCACGATGCAGCGACGATCAGTCTCGTCGCGATTCTTGTCTCTGCCGCCGCGCGTCAGGGGAACAATCCGGGGCGATCACGCCCCGGCCTCCTCTGGTTCGGCGTCCTCGGTGCTCCCGGCGCGGCCCACGACATCCTCGGGCGTGACCCAGCCCAGCATGACGCGGGCGGTCATGATCATGTCCTGCGCTTCCTCCAGCGTGGTGCCGAAGGGCTCGAGCACGCCGTCGTCCTTGGTGCGGACGTCGTTGACGTAGGTCCAGCCGCCGGCGATCTCCCAGTCGGCGCAGGTCGCGAACTCCTCCAGCGTGGTGACGCCGTCCTTGGTCAGCGCCTCCAGCATCTGCGGGGTCAGCCCCTCGAAGTTGGCGAGGTCGTCCTTCAGGCCATTCTCGCGCGCCGCCGCCAAAGCCTTGGCGTTCTGCGCCTCGAGGTAATCGCGGGCACGGGCCTGAAGCTCCCCGGCCGTGCCCTCGTCGACGCCATCGATCACCAGAAGCTCGTCGGTCTCGACATAGGCCACCTCCTCAAGGTTGGTGAATCCCTCGGACACGAGGAGCTGTGCGAAGAACTCGTCCAGATCCAGCGTGTCCATGAAGAGCTTGGTGCGCTCCTCGAACTCGGCCTGGCGGCGCTTGCTCTCCTCCTCCTCGGTGAGGATGTCGATATCGAGACCGGTGAGCTGGCTCGCCAGCCGCACGTTCTGGCCACGCCGGCCGATGGCGAGCGACAGCTGTTCCTCGGGCACGACGACCTCGATGCGCTCCGCCTCCTCGTCGATCACCACCTTGGTGACCTCGGCGGGCTGCAGCGCATTCACGAGGAAGGTCGCGGCGTCGTCGTTCCAGGGGATGATGTCGATCTTCTCGCCCTGCAGCTCGTTGACCACGGCCTGCACGCGGGAGCCCCGCATGCCGACGCAGGCCCCGACCGGGTCGATGCCCGAATCGTA
This sequence comes from Rhodobacterales bacterium, assembly GCA_038320125.1. Classification (GTDB taxonomy): domain Bacteria; phylum Pseudomonadota; class Alphaproteobacteria; order Rhodobacterales; family Rhodobacteraceae; genus Jannaschia. Next base: position 12,297 of record JBBQDX010000064.1, read on the forward strand.
GGAGATTACGGCGATCTTGGCACGGCTGCCGGGGTCGCGGGCGCAGGCCTTGATCTCGATGACGCCGTCGTAGATCTCCGGCACCTCCATGCGGAAGAGCTCGATCATGAACTCGGGCGCGGTGCGCGACAGGAAGATCTGCGGGCCGCGGATCTCGCGGCGCACGTCCTTGATGTAGACGCGGATGCGGTCGCCGGGACGATAGGTCTCGCGGCCGATCTTGTCGTTGCGGCGCAGCACGCCTTCGCCGGGGTTCAGGTCGACGATGAGGTTGCCGTATTCCTCGCGCTTGACGGCGACGTTGACGATGGTGCCGACCCGGTCCTGGTATTCCTCGAACTGCTTGTCGCGCTCGGCTTCGCGGACCTTCTGCAGGATGACCTGCTTGGCCGACTGCGCGGCGATGCGGCCCATCTCGACGGGCGGCACCTCCTCCACGAAGGTATCGCCGATCTTGGGCTCGGCGAGGTAGGCCTTGGCCTGCGCTACGGTGAACTCGGCCTTCTCGTTCTCGATCTCCTCGTCGGCGACGACGGTGCGGACGCGGGTGAAGGTGGCGCGGCCCGTCTTGCGGTCGATGCTGACCCGGATGTCCATCTCGGAGCCGTAGCGGCTCTTGGCGGCGCGGGCGAGGCTCTCCTCCATCGCCTCGATCACCAGGATCGGGTCGATCATCTTCTCGCGGGCGACCGCGTCGGCGGTCTGGAGAAGCTCCAGCTGGTTGGCGGATGTGATTGCCATGTCAGTCTTCCTCACCGTCCATGAGTGTCTTTACCTCGTCGAACCGGGACTCGTCGATCAGCCCCTTGTCCTTGCGCGTCTTGAGGACCTCGCGGATGAGATCGTCGGTCAGGATCAGCTTGGCGTCCGACAGCCATTCGAACTTCAGCCCGATGATCGGCGTCTCCGCTCCCTGCTCGATCTCGATCAGCACCTCGTCGCCCTCGGTGCCGGCCAGCGTGCCCTTGAAGCGCCGCTGTCCGTCGATCATCTCCTCGGTCTCGACCCGCGCCTCGTGGTCGGCCCAGATGTCGAAATCCTTGAGCCGGGTCAGCGGCCGGTCGATGCCGGGGCTGCTCACCTCGAGCGTGTATTCGTCCGCGATCGGATCCTCGACGTCGAGCGTCACCGACACGGCGGTGCTGATGGCGCCCAGTTCGTCCACCTCGATGCCGCCGTCGGGCCGGTCGGCCATGATCTGCAACGTCGCGGTCTTGCCGCCCATCAGGCGCAGGCGCACCAGTTCGAACCCCATGTCCTCGATGACGGGGGTGACGATCTCGGCGAGGCGCTTGTCGAGCGCGGTCTTGGCGATGAGGTCGGACATGGTTCCAGACACAAAAAAACGGGCGCGCGGCCCGTTGGAAGTTCGGTGGGGCCCGAAGACCGCCGCTGTTGAAAGCCGTATAGGGGTGCCTTTGGGAACATGCAAGCGGGTCGCGGGATTGGGACAGCGACAGCCAGCAGGAGACCGCCCATGCCCCGTTTCGACGTCGCCGCCCTGACCGACATCCCCGAAGGCGAACCCTTCAAGGCCAAGGCGGGCGAGACCGCCCTGCTGCTGATCCGGCGCGGCGAGGTGGTGACCGCGCTCACCCATGCCTGCCCGCACCTCGGCTTGCCGCTCTCGAAAGGCGTGGTGCGCGGCGACACCATCATCTGCGCCTTCCACCACGCCTGCTTCGACGTGCGCAGCGGTCAGCAGATGCAGCCGCCCGGATATGGCGACCTGCGCCGCTACGACGTGACGGTCGAGGGCGGTCGGGTCCATGTCGAGGTGGAGGAGGGTGCGGAGCCGCATCCCCTGCCCGCGCACAGCCGCCAGGCGCTCGACCCGCGCCGATTCGTCATCGCGGGGGGCGGTGCCGCCGCCGAAGCCTGTGCGCTCGCGCTGCGCGAGGAGGGGTTCGAGGGCCGTGTCGAGATGATCGCGTCCGAGGGCCGGATGCCCTACGACCGCACGATGCTGTCGAAGGCGGTGCTGAGCGGCGACAAGGCGGTGGACGACCTGACGCTCCTGCCGCCGGATACGCTGGCCGCGCGCGACATCACGCTGGTCGGGGGACGCGTTGCCGCTGTGGAGGCGGGGCACGTCATGCTGGAAGGGGGCGGGCGTCACGCCTATGACGCGCTGCTTCTCGCCCCGGGCGGCATCGCCGTCAGGCCGGACCTGCCGGGGGCCGACCTGAAGGGCGTCCACACGCTCCGGTCGGCGCAGGACGCCGAGGCACTCGTCGAGGCGGCGAGGGGCGCGACGTCCGCCGTCCTCATCGGCGGCGGGTTCATCGGCATGGAAGGCGCGCTGTCGCTGGCCAAGCGCGGCCTCGAGGTGACGGTGGTGCTGCGCGAGGAGGTGCCGCTCGCGCGCGTGCTGGGCGAGCGGGTGGGTCGCGCGATCAGGGCGGAGCACGCGGCGAAGGGCGTGCGCTTCGTTACCGGCGCGAAGGTGGCGGGTATCACCGGTGAGGATCGCGCCACCGGCGTGACGCTGGAGAACGGCACCGGGATAGCGGCCGACCTCGTGGTGATGGCGATCGGCGTGCGCCCCGCGACGTGCGACATCGACGGCATTCCCACCGACGAGGACGGCGGCGTGGCCACCGCCGCCGATCTCTCCGTCCCCGGCCTGCCGGGCGTCTTCGTGGCGGGCGATTGCGCGCATGCGCCGACGCCCTTCGGTCCCGCCCGCATCGAACACTGGCGCGTCGCCTGCCAGCACGGCAGGCGCGCCGCCCGCGCCATGCTGGGCGGCGAGCCCCAGGCCCCCGACATCCCGTTCTTCTGGACGGCGCTCGGGCGGCAATACCGCTATGTCGGCCATGCGGGGAGTTGGGACGAGATCCGCTTCGACGGCGACCCCTCCGGCCCCTTCGTCGCCCGCTACCTCGAGGGCGGAAGGCTGGTGGCCGCCGTCGGCGCGGGACGCGACGCGGATATCGCGCGGCTGCATCTCGCCATGATCGAGGCGGGCGGACCGCCGCCGGCCTAGCCGCAATAGACCCGGTCGATCGTCCCGTCTTCGGTGACCGAGACGTTGAGGCGGTCGGGGCGGAAATCCATCGTCACGATGGTGTCCGGCCCGATGATCCGGGCCTCCGGACCCTCCGGCAAGCGGACGGCGTCAAGGCGCTGCCCCACCAGTCCGGCAAGGCGGGACGCGCCGCATCCGTCGCCGCCGGCCGGGGATGCGACGGGTGGTTCGGGCTGGCAGGCGGCGAGTAGGGCCAGCGCCGCGAGAAGACGGATCGGTCCGGTCATGCCGTCACCATCCGGCCGGATCGGCACGATTGCAATGGCCCCGCGATCCGGCGGGCATGGCGGGCCCGACCGGGCGTAAATCCCCGGCAAGCCGGAACCGTTTCGTGCGGCCGGGAGTAGGCACCGAGTCCGATCGTTCGCTCAGCCAATGGCCCTCGAATCGCAGGAGACAGACCCATGCCCGACATTCCTCCGACCTTCCCCAAGGCGACCGCCGCGGCCGGCCTTTCGCGGCGCGGGTTTCTGGGCTCGACCGGCGCCCTCACGACCGCGATGGGCTTCGGGATGGGCGAGGCCGCGGCGCAGGTCGCACCCGCTGCCGCGGCGAGCGACCGGCCGAGCGTCACCCTCCTCGTAAATGGCAAAAGCCTGACCGTCGATGTCGAAACCCGCACGACGCTGCTCGAGGCGCTGCGCGACACTCTTGGCCTGACCGGCACCAAGGTCGGCTGCAACCAGGGGCAATGCGGCGCCTGCACCGTGCTGATGGACGGCGCGCGGGTGAACTCCTGCCTGCAACTGGCGCTCTCCGCCGAAGGGGCCGAGATCGTCACCGTGGAGGGACTGGCCGATGCGAACGGCGCGCTGCACCCGATGCAGGCGGCTTTCGCGGAGAACGACGCTTTCCAGTGCGGCTACTGCACGCCCGGCCAGATCCTGTCGGCAATCGCCTGCATCGACGAGGGCCACGCCAAAACGGCGGAGGAAATCCGCGAATACATGAGCGGGAACCTTTGCCGCTGCGGGGCCTATGCCAACATCGTCGCTGCCGTCGAGCAGGTCCGCGACGCGCGGGAGGGATGAGATGCGAAACTTTGAATATCACCGGGCCAAGGGCCTGAACGACGCCATCGAGGCCGCCGCCGCGCAGGGGGCAATGGTCCTCGCCGGTGGAACGACGATGATCGACCTGATGAAGATCGGCGTGATGGAGCCGGACGCGCTGGTGGATATCGGCGGCCTGACGGAGTTGCGTGCCCACGAGGTCGGCGGCGACAGAATCCGCTTCGGCGCGCTGGCGCGGATGGCCGAGGTGGCCGCCGACCCGGCGCTGATCGAGGCGGCCCCGGCCCTGAGCGAAGCGCTCTGGAAGGCGGCGAGCCCGCAGCTTCGCAACGTGGCGAGCCTCGGCGGCAACATCCTGCAACGCACGCGCTGCGCCTACTTCCGCGATACCGCCTTTGCCCAGTGCAACAAGCGCGCACCCGGCTCGGGCTGTGCGGCACTCGACGGCGGGCGGACCAATCAGCACGCGATCCTTGGTGGCTCGGAGGCCTGCGTGGCGATGTATCCGGGCGACTGGGCGCAGGTCCTGATCGCCTTCGATGCCGAGGTCGAGACCCGCGGGCCGGACGGGGTGCGGACGATTCCCTTCGCCGATCTGCACCTGTTGCCGGGCGACAGCCCCGACATCGAAACGGTGCTGGAGCCGGGCGAGATCGTGACCGCGATCATCGTCCCCGTGTCGCCCGCGCTCAAGACCAGCCATTACCTAAAGGCGCGGGACCGCGAGAGCTACGCCTTTGCCTCCGCCTCGGCGGCCGTCGGCGTCGAGTTGGACGGCCCGACGGTTACGGACGTGCGGATCGCCCTCGGCGGCGTCGCGGCGGTTCCGTGGCGCGCTGTGGCCGCCGAGGAGAGCCTGCGGGGCGGCCCGCTGACCGAGGAGACCGCGCGCGAGGCGGGGCGGATCGCCTTTGCGGACGCCACGGCGCTCGAGGGATCGGCATACAAGATCAAGCTGGGGGCGGATGTCGTTGCCGGGGCCCTGATGACAGCCAAGTCGCGCGCGACGGGAGGCCAATGATGGCACAGACACTCAACACCGAAGTCACCCGCACCGATGCCCCCCGCAAGGTCACCGGCACGGCGACCTTCGCCGGCGACGTGATCCCGGCGGGCATGCTCTACGGGTCGCTGGCCACGTCGGCCATCGCCAGGGGCACACTGACGAGCATCGACGTCTCGCGCGCCGAGGACGAGCCCGGCGTGATCGCGGTCTACACCCACGAGACGCTGGCGGAGTACCAGACGCTCAAGGGCTTCTATTCCGGCGGGGCCGGGATGACCGGCTTCTGGCCGATGCGCGGCACGGAGATCAAATACGCCGGGCAGCCCATTGCCTACGTCGTGGCCGAGACGGCGGCGGCGGCGCGGCGTGGCGCGCAACTGGTGCGGGCGACCTTCGACACCGCCGAGCCGCGGATCGAGATGGATGCCTCGGAGACCAGCTTCGTCAAGAATCCCGACGGGTCGGACAT
>JBBQDX010000065.1:0-17693 GCA_038320125.1 Rhodobacterales bacterium
TGAGGATATCAAGGTCGTCGAGCATGGGAAAAGATAGCGCGGCGCGGGGTGAATTGAAAAGGTGCGGCCTTCACATGGCCTGCGGCTGGCCGGCACATCATTGCGAAGGGCGCAGGCATCGGGTGCGCTCGGACGAACGGCAGCGGCGGCCCCGTCCTTGCGTTGTCAGCCGGGGCGCCCCTTGCGCCGGCGCATCATTCCGATGTTTCCCTGCCGCCGCGGATCGCCGTCCGCCTAGACCCAAGGCCCCCATTGCTTGCCGGCACGTCTGGCGGCACAAGCCCCCCATGTTCGCCCAACGCCACCTCCTCGGCATCGAGCCGCTGCACCCCATCGAGATCACGACGCTCCTCGACCTCGCCGACCGTTACGCCGAGCAGACGCGGGCGGGCGAGAAACACGGCCATGCGCTGGCCGGTCTTACGCAGATCAACATGTTTTTCGAGAACTCGACCCGCACCCAGGCCAGCTTCGAGATCGCGGGCAAGCGGCTGGGCGCGGACGTGATGAACATGGCGATGCAGGCCTCTAGCCTGAAGAAGGGCGAGACGCTGATCGACACGGCGCTCACGCTGAACGCGATGCGGCCCGACCTCCTCGTGGTGCGGCATCCGCAGTCCGGTGCGGTCAACCTGCTGGCCGAGAAGGTGAACTGCGCCGTGCTGAACGCCGGCGACGGCCAGCACGAGCATCCGACCCAGGCGCTGCTCGACGCGCTGACGATCCGGCGCGCCAAGGGGCGGTTGCACCGCCTGACGGTGGCGATCTGCGGCGACATCGCGCACAGCCGGGTGGCGCGGTCGAACCTGATCCTGCTGGGCAAGATGGAGAACCGCGTCCGCCTGATCGGCCCGCCGACGCTGATGCCGGCCGGCATCGAAGCCTTCGGCGTCGAGGTTACCGACGACATGGAGGAGGGGCTCAGGGGCGTCGACGTGGTGATGATGCTGCGCCTCCAGAAGGAGCGGATGGACGGCGCGCATGTCCCTTCCGAACGCGAGTATTACCACCGCTTCGGACTCGATGCGGCCAAGCTCGCCCATGCCAAGCCGGACGCCATCGTCATGCACCCGGGTCCGATGAACCGCGGCGTGGAGATCGACGGGACGCTGGCCGACGACATCAACCGCTCCGTCATCCAGGAGCAGGTCGAGATGGGCGTGGCCGTTCGCATGGCGGCGATGGACCTGCTGGCGCGGAACCGCGCCGCGGCCTGAGGGCGGGTGCGGCGATCCGGGCACGGGGTTCCCTCCCCGGCGGTGTGCCCTAGGTCTTGCGACGAGCCCCTGACGAGCCTCTGGTGTGGAGACAGCAATGGCCGACGGACGGCAAACGGCCCTGGACGCGGCGCCTCAGCCGGTCCTGTCGATCCTCGTGCTGACCTACCGGCAGGCGCGATTCCTTGAGCCTTGCATCGAGTCGGCGCTGTCGGCGCGGCTGGACCGGCCGGACGACATCGAGGTGGTGATCCTCGATGACGGCTCGGACGACGGCACGCCGAAGGTCGGCCGCATGCTGGAGACGCGGCATCCCGGCCGCGTCCGCTACGTTTGGCAGGAGAATACCGGACACATTCCGCGCAACTTCAACCGCCTCGCGGCGCTGGCCCGCGGGGAGTTCCTGCTCCTTTTCGCCGGAGACGACGCCTTTCCACCGGGCTGGCCCGCCGGCGGGCGGATCGCGCGGATGGCGGACGACCCGGCGCTGGCGCTGACCCTCGTCGACGGCGATGTCATCGAAGCCTCGGGCACGCCCACCGGCGTCCGGCGGCAGTCGGAACGGACGATGGACCTGCTGCGGCGAGAGACCTCCGCGACCGTCCTGCACGACCATCTGGAGCGCCGGCCGCTCGACCTCTTCTTGCAGGCCGCGATCGTGCGTCGCAGCTTCTTCGACCGGATCGGCGGCTACGACGAGGCCCTGGCGGCCGATGATTCGGCGATGGCGCTGCGGCTGTTTCGGGGCCTCGGTCCGGCGGGGATGCATCACGGCGTCGACGATGGCCTGGGCTTTTTTTACCGCAAGCATGACGGCAACCTGCACCGCGACCACCTGCGCGGCCTGCGCCGCAAGGTCGAGTTCTACGCGCGCGAGATCGATCCGGCGCATCACCGCAACTTCTTCAAAAAGCTGCTGTGGAACCTCAGTCGCCTCTCCTGGCAACAGCTCGCCTCGCCCGAGGTGCGCAGCTTGCTCGCGGACGGGCTGGGGCGCGGCCCGGCGCGGCGCCTGCTCTGGCGGGCCTCGCTGCGCAAGATCAGACACCGCGCCTAGGGCGGGCGGCGGCGGCGCGCCCCTGTCAATTCCGCCGTGCCGTGTTACACCCCCCGCGACGGGAACCGCGCCCTTTGCGGTCCGCAAAGACAGCAGCCGAGGCCCAAATGACCTTCTCCCTCACCCCCCGCGACCGCCGCATCCACGTGTTTTCGGTAAGCGACGGCCCCCTGAAACTCGCGCATCAGACCTATCTGTCGCGGCTCGATGGGGAGGGCGGGGCCATGCCCCTGACCGAGGCCTTCGGCGCGCCGGTGGATGCGACCTATGCCGAGGTCTTCGCGGTCGGTGATGTCGCACCGATGGGCCTGCGCGCCTATCTGGGCCAAGCCCACGACATCCCCGAGCCGACGCTCGCGGCCGACGCGGCGCGGCTCGACGCCCTGTCGGGCGACGTGGTGGTGCTGGCGCCGCGTGCGGTCGAGGGCATCGCGGCGCTGGAGCCGCGCCCCGAGCTCACCCATATCGGCAGCTACGCCCCGGCGGAGGTGGACGACGCCCCGCGCGACCTGCCGCGCGCCGTGAAGGAGCCGAGCCGCGTGACCCGCGACCCGGGCCGGGGGCCGAAGCTCTCCCCCGGGACGATTGCCGCGATCGTGGTCGCCGGGCTGCTTCTGGCGGCGCTCGTCCTGCTGCTGTGACGGGGCGGGGCAGGTCGCGCCCCGGCTCCCGCTTCGTGGCACCCTGCCTGGCCCGGGTCGGAAGCAAGCGCCGAGGTCCGGTCCCTGCCGCAGCGACGCACGGATCGCCCGGCGCTTCGCCGATGGACAGGCTGGCACGGCTTCGGGTAACCCCGGTCGCATGAGCGCTGCCCGCCCCACCGCCACACTCTTCTCGGATGCCCGCCTGATCGACCCCGTGTCGGGAACCGAGACGCGTGGCGACCTGCGGATCGAGGACGGGCGCATCGCCGGCCCCGGCCCCGCCGCCCGGGTGATCGACTGCCGCGGCAAATGCCTCGCCCCCGGCATCGTGGACATCGGCGTCAAGGTCGGCGAGCCGGGCGAGCGCCACAAGGAGAGCTTCCGCACCGCGGGACTCGCGGCGGCGCGCGGCGGCGTCACCACCATCGTGTGCCGTCCCGACACCCGTCCCGCGATCGACGGGCCGGAGATGCTGGAGCACGCCCGCGCCCGTGCCACCGGGGCCGCCGTGCGCGTCCACCACATGGCGGCGCTGACCAGGGGGCGGGCCGGGCGGGAGATGGTCGAGATCGGCTTCCTGCGCGACGCCGGGGCGGTGGCCTTCACCGACGGCACCCACGTGACGGCCGACACCCGGGTGCTGTCGCGCTGCCTGACCTATGCGCGCTCGCTCGGCGCCCTCGTCGTCACCCATCCGCAGGAACCGGGGCTGAGCGCTGGTGCCTGCATCACTTCCGGCAAGTTCGCCTCGCTGCGCGGTCTGCCCGGCGTGGCTCCCCTGGCCGAGCGCATGGGCGTCGAGCGCGATCTGGCGCTGGCCGAGGCGACCGGCGTGGCGCTGCACCTCGACCAGGTCACGACCGCCGCCGCCCTGCCGGCGCTGGCGCGCGCCAGGGCCGCGAAGCTCGACGTGACGGCGGGCACCTCGATCCACCACCTCACCCTCAACGTGCTGGACGTGGCCGACTACCGCACCTTCTTCAAGCTCGCACCGCCCCTGCGCGACGAGGACGACCGGCTCGCCGTGGTCGAAGCGTTGGCCTCGGGGCTCATCGACATCGTCGGCTCCTTCCACACGCCGCAGGACGAGGAGTCGAAGCGCCTGCCGTTCCAGGAGGCGGCGCACGGGGCCGTGGGCCTCGAGACCCTGCTGCCCGCCGCCATGCGCCTCGTCCATTCCGGCCACATCGCGCTGCCGCACCTCTGGCGCGCCCTGTCGCTGAACCCCGCACGCCGGCTGGGCCTGCCCGGTGGCACGCTGGAGCCGGGCGCGCCGGCCGATCTCGTCCTCTTCGACCCCGACGCGCCCTTCGTCCTCGACCGCTGGACCCTCGCCTCGAAGTCCAAGAACACGCCGTTCGACGGCGCCCGGATGGAGGGCCGTGTGATCGGCACCTGGGTCGCCGGTGCGCAGGTCTTCGATCGCGAGATGGTGTGATGTCCCGGAGGGCTCCTGCGCGCCAGCCGGCCCCGGGCGATCGGGGTTCCGATGCCTGAGCTGACCGCAGCGCTTCCGTCGCTGCTGCTCGTCGCGGCGCTGGCCTACGCCCTCGGCTCCCTCCCCTTCGGCATCGTCATGGCGAAGGCCTTCGGGCTGGGCAACCTGCGGACCATCGGGTCGGGCAACATCGGCGCGACCAACGTGCTGCGCACCGGCAACAAGCCCGCCGCACTCCTCACGCTGCTGGGCGATGCCGGCAAGGGGGGGGCTGCGGTCCTCGTCGCGCGGGCGCTTCTGGGGGAGGACGCGGCGCAACTGGCCGGTCTGACGGCTTTTCTCGGGCATTGCTTTCCCGTCTACCTGCGGTTCCGGGGTGGCAAGGGCGTGGCCACCTTCCTCGGCACGCTGCTCGCCCTCTCGGTCCCGCTGGGCGCCGCCGCCTGCCTGACGTGGCTCGTCGCGGCCGCGGCCTTCCGCATGTCGTCGCTCGCGGCCCTTCTCGCCGCCGTCGCATCACCGCTCTGGGCGCTCTGGCTGCGGCCCGAGGCGGTGCTGCTCTGCATCCTCCTCGCCGCGCTCATCCTCTACCGCCACGCCGCCAACATCCGCCGCATCCTCGCAGGAGAGGAGCCGCGGATCGGCGCGAAGTCATGACCGATGCCGAAGCCGTCGCGCAGCGTCTTCTCGGTCTGCCGCTCGGCGGCTTTCGCGGCCGCGCCTTCGGTCGCGACTGGCTGGTGATACGCAGCCTCTTCGCGGGCGCCGCGTCCGAGAAGCTCGTGGCCCGCGCGCTCGATGGCTCGGACTACGTCAGCCTCAACCTCTACCGACTGCAAGGCGGCCCGCGCCTCAAACCCTGCGAGATGCCCGCCGCGAAGGTGGCCCGCTTCGTGGCGGACCTCACGATCCTTTGACGACCGGGGCCGTCAGTAGCTCCGTTCCGCGTAGATCCTCGAGATATCGCCCGCCCAGGGCCCCTCGTAGTCGTCCAGCAATTCGTCGGCGGGCGTCTTGCCCGTCTCGATCGACTCGCGCAGGGCGTTGAGGAAATGCGTCTCGTCGGGCACCAGGCCGCCGGCTCCCGGCACCGCCCGCGCCCTCAGGCCTGCATCCGAAATCTCCACCAGCTCGCGCGCGAGGTCGTGCATGGAAACGCCGTTCACCTTCGCCTGCAACCCCTGCTCGGACGCGGCGACGCGCAGGCAGAGGCGCGTCTCCTGATTCCAGTCCTTCGCGAGATCCCACGCCGCATCGAGGGACGACTGGTCATACATCAGCCCGACCCAGAACGCCGGCAGCGCGCAGAGCCGCCGCCAGGGCCCGCCGTCAGCCCCCCGCATCTCCATGTATTTCTTGATCCGCGCCTCGGGGAACAGCGTCGTCAGATGGTCGGCCCAGTCCGACAGCGTCGGTTTCTCGCCGGGCAGCGCGGGCAGCGCGCCGCGCAGGAAGTCCCGGAACGACTGGCCCAGTGCGTCGATGTACTTGCCATCGCGGTAGACGAAATACATCGGCACATCGAGCGCGTAGTCCGCCCAGCGCTCGAACCCCATCCCGTCCTCGAACACGAACGCCGGTATGCCGGTGCGCGCCGCGTCCAGATCGCGCCAGACGCGCGAGCGGAACGACTTGTGGCCGTTCGGCTTGCCCTCGAAGAACGGCGAGTTGGCAAAGAGCGCGGTCGCCACCGACTGCAAGGCCATCGCCACGCGCAGCTTCTGCACCATGTCGGCCTCGGTGGCGAAATCGAGGTTCACCTGCACCGTCGTCGTGCGGCGCATCATCACCCGGCCCATCGTGCCGACCTCGCCCATGTAGGCGTCCATCAGCTTGTAGCGGCCCTTGGGCATCAGCGGCATCTGCTCGTGCGTCCAGACCGGCGCCGCCCCGAGCCCGATGAACTTGACGCCGATGCGGTCCGCCACGGCCTTCACCTGCCGCAGGTGCTCGTTCACCTCGTCGCAGGTCTGATGCACCGTCTCGAGCGGCCCCCCCGACAGCTCGAGCTGCCCCCCCGGCTCGAGCGAGACATTGGCGCCGTCCTTCTCGAGGCCGATCAGGTGGCCGCCCTCCTCCACCGGGGTCCAGGCGAACTCGTCGCGCAGGGCGGCCAGCACCGCATGGATCGAGCGGTCGCCCTCGTAGGGCAGGGGCTCGAGGCTGTCCTGACAGTAGCCGAACTTCTCGTGCTCGGTCCCGATGCGCCAGTCGGCCTTCGGCTTGCAGCCCGAGGCCATGTATTCGGCAAGCTGCGCCGCGTCGGTGATCTGGCCGCCGCCGGACTGGGGAATGGACATGGGGGCAGGCTCCTCGCGCGGTTTCCAGCCGTGACTGGCTGCCGGCGCCGATCAAGTCAAGGAGAGGCGGTCGGCCCGTCGCCACACGGCGGTGGTGCCCGCTCGGCGTCCCTGCACCGCGCGCACCATCGCGCCGGACTCGAGGCCGGGCAAAGGGGCCAGAGCGTCCAGCAGGCGCTCCGACCCGGCGGCGCCCTCGGGCACGATCAGCGGCCGGCCCCCGGTGTGCGACAGCCGCCAGAACGCCTCGCCGGTGGCGGTGCGGCGGAACACCACCTCGGTCAGGTCGTCGAGGTCGGCGGAACCGCCGAGTACGGGCCCGAGGTAGGTGAGCCGCCCCTCGTCCACCTCGAGCACGCCGGGCGCGCAGACCGCGCTGCGGAATCGCGCCCGGCGGATGCCGGAGAGGGCGAGCATCGCGCCGAGCAGAGCGACCGCTCCCCCGAAGATCGCCACGAGACCGGAGGAGCCGAGCGCCAGCCAGAGCCCGCTCGCGACGACGGCCCCGCCCGCGATGGCCTCGCGCCAGCGGGTGAGGCGGGCCGCAATTTCGGGCCGGATCATGGCGCCCACGACCGGGTCGCGCCGGAACAGGGGGCTGTCCGGGGGCGCCCGCCTTGCGGCAGAAGGGTGGGGTGGCGCGCGGGCGTCACGCCGTCACCGCCCCGTCGAAGAGCACGATGGTGTAGGTGCCGATCCGCCGGAACCCGAGCGGGACGTAGCAGGCAACGGCCGCATCGCCCGCCGCGAAGAGGGTCGCGCGCGCGACACCCGCTGACCGCGCCTCCGCCAGATGCAGCGCCACGGCGCGGCGGGCGAGGCCGCGGCGGCGCGCGTCGGGCGGGACGTAGACGCCGCCGATCTGCACGATGTCGGGCAGCGCCGCGTTGAAGCCCGTCATCGCGACAGGCCGGTCGTCCACCATCAGGAAGCGGTGGCTGTCGGCGGCGATCCAGCCCTCCACCTCGGCCCGCGCGCCGTCGGGCGTGCCGCGGCCCGTGTGCAACTCCCGGTCGTAGCCCAGCCGCCAGGCCGTCGCCGTGGCGATGTCGCGCGTCAGCGGCGCGAGGGTGCCGGGGCCGTCCGGCACTGTCAGCCCGGCGAGCGACATCGCGAACTGCGGCTCCTCAGCCGAGAGGTGCACCGGCACCGCCTCCAGCGACAGCGCGGCGCGCAGGGCGCGGACCGGCGCGGCGGGACCGAGGCAGCCGACGAGGGGTCGGCGGGCCAGCGCCGGGGCGAGGCGGCCCGCGTCGAACCCCTCGGACCAGACCGGCATCGCCCAGCCGCCGTCGGTCAGGCCCAGGACGGCGGCCGGCATCGCGGCATCCAGCCAGAACGTCATCGCCCGGTCGTGCCCGCCCGCCATTCCATGCGCGGCGAGGTTCGCCAGCGGGAACATCGCACGCTCCGGAGCCGCCCCCAGAAAGGCCTCGATCGCCCCCCGGTCCGCCTCCGTCGCCCGGATCACGCCCAATCGCCCCGCGCCGCCTGCCAGAGCGTCAGCGCGGCCACCGCGGCTGTGTCGGCCCGCAGGATCCGGGGACCGAGGGACATCGACGTGGCTTGCGGCATCGCCCGCAACCGGGCGCGCTCGGCGTGCGAGAACCCGCCCTCGGGCCCGATCAGGATCGCCGCCGGGGCCGGGGGCAGGGCGGCCCCCGCCTCCCCCGCCAGCTCCTCGTCGCAGAACACCAGCGCGCGACCCTCCGACCAGCCGTCCAGCAGCCGCGCCAGCGGCACGATCTCCGCCACCCCGGGCACGAAGGTGCCGCCGCATTGCTCCGCCGCCTCGACGGCGTGGGCCTGCAACCGGTCCCGCCGAACCCGTTCCGAATTGGTGAACTCCGTCGCCACCGGCAGGATGCGCGCGGCCCCCAGCTCCGTCGCCTTCTCGACGATGAAGTCGGTGCGCGCCTTCTTGATCGGTGCGAAGACGAGCCACAGATCGGGCGGCGCGCGCTGCTCGGCGATCTGCTCCTCGACTTCCAGCAGCACGCCGCGCTTTGACGCCTGCACGATCCGCGCGCGCCAGGCCCCCGACACCCCGTCGAACACCGTCAGCGTGTCGCCCGGCCCGAGCCGCATCACGCCGGAGAGGTAATGCGCCTGGTCCCGCGTCACCGCCGCCGGTTGCCCGGGCCCGAGCGGTCCGGTTATGTGCAGCCTGACCTTGCTGTCCATCGGGGGCCCTTCCATGACCGATACGTCCGATCAAGGACAGGTGGCCGACGCCGTCAAGGGCAACTGGGTCGATACGCTCGCCCCCCGCGCCGCGCGCCCCTTCCTGCGGCTCTCCCGCGCCGACCGGCCCATCGGCACCTGGCTCTTGCTCCTGCCCTGCTGGTGGGGCCTCGCGCTGGCTGCCGCCGCCACTGGCGCGCGCGCCTTCGACGTCTGGATTGCGGTGGCCTGCGCGGTCGGCGCGTTCCTGATGCGCGGCGCGGGCTGCACCTGGAACGACGTGACCGATCGCGCCATTGACGGAGCCGTCGCGCGCACCCGCTCGCGGCCCATTCCGTCGGGGCAGGTCACCGTCCGCGGCGCGCTGGCATGGATGGCCGCGCAGGCGCTCCTCTCGCTGACAATCCTCCTCACCTTCCCGGCCGCGGCGATCTGGCTCGGCGTCCTGTCGCTGCTGCCGGTCGCCGTCTATCCCTTCGCCAAGCGGTTCACCTGGTGGCCGCAGGTCTTCCTCGGCCTCGCCTTCAACTGGGGGGCGCTGCTGGCCTGGGCGGCGCACACCGGCGCGCTCGGCTGGCCGCCGATCCTGCTCTATACCGGCGGCATCGCCTGGACGCTCTTCTACGACACGATCTACGCCTATCAGGACGTGGAGGACGACGCCCTCATCGGCGTCAAGTCCACCGCCCGCCGTTTCGGGACCAAGCCCGCGCCCTGGCTCCGGGCCTTCGCCGTCGCCACGGTCGTGCTCCTCGCGGCCGCGGTCGCCACCGCGCTTCCGGCGCTGCCCGCCACGGTCGCGCTGGCGGGCGTCGGCCTGCTGGGCGGGCACCTCGGCTGGCAGCTCACGCGGCTCGACATCGGCGACCCCGACGCCTGCCTGCGCCTCTTCCGCTCCAACCGGACGGCCGGGCTGCTACCCCTGCCGTTTTTTGCCGCCGCCGCGCTACTTTGATTGCCCCCATGCCGGACGGGGTCTAAGCAGACGCCCGGAGGCCCCGGAAAGCCATGTCCCGCAAGCATTCGATCGCCACTCTCGCCGCCTTTGCCCTCGCCGCCGCCGGGTCCGGGGCCGCCGCCTGGTTCGGGGCGGCCTATGTCGAGGAGACCTCGCGCGCCGCTGTCGGGGCCCGGCTGGCGGAGGCCGATCTGGCGTGGGCCGGGGTCCAGACCGACGGGTTGCGGCTCGTCCTCACCGGCACGGCGCCCGACGAGCCCGCCCGATTCCGCGCCGTCACCAGCGCGAGCGACGTGGTTGACCCCGGCCGCATCGTCGACGTCATGCAGGTGGCCGAGACCCGCCGCGCCGCCGCGCCGCGCTTCTCGCTGGAGATCCTGCGCAACGACGCCGGCGTCTCGGTCATCGGCCTCGTGCCGGGACGGGACGGGGCCGACATGCTCGAGCGGCTGCTCGACGACGCCGGCGGCGGGCTCGAGATCACCAACATGGTCGAGGCGGCGGATTACCCGGTGCCCGAGGGTTGGGAGCCGACGCTGCGCTTCGCCCTCTCGGCGCTGGAGGACCTGCCGCGCGCCAAGGTCTCGGTGGCCCCCGGCCGCGTCACCGTCACCGCCGTCGCCGACAGCGACGAGGAGCGCCGCGAGATCGAGCGCGACCTGCGCCGCGCGGCCCCCGACGACGTGGCGCTGACCCTCGACATCGCGTCCCCCCGGCCGGTCATCGCCCCCTTCACCCTGCGCTTCGTGATCCCCGAAACCGGCGCGCCCCGGTTCGAGGCCTGCGCCGTCGACTCGCCCGCCGCCCGCACCCGCGTGCTCGAGGCCGCCGCCGCCGCGGGCTACGAGGGCGGGCCGGAGACCTGCGTCATCGCGCTCGGCGTGCCATCGGCCTCCTGGGGCGAGGCCGCGGCCGAAGGCATCGACGCCCTCGCGCGGCTCGGCGGCGGCGCGCTGACGCTATCGGACGCGGACGTGTCGCTCATCGCGCGCGAGGGCGCCGAACCCGACCTCTTCGAGACCGTGGTGGCGGAGCTGGACACCGACCTGCCGAACCTCTTCGTGCTGTCGGCCGTGCTGCCGGAGCCCGCCGTCGTCGACGGCACCGGCGAGGGCGAGACGGCTCGGCCCGAGTTCGTCGCGACGCTGGCCCCAGAAGGTCAGGCGCAATTGCGCGGGCGTCTCTTCGACGAAGCGCAGAAAGCGGCCGTGCTCAGCTACGGCCGTGCGCTCTTCGGCGTGGCGAATACCTATATCGCCACCCGCGAGGACGAGACGCTGCCCGAGGGCTGGCCCGCCCGCGTGCTCGCCGGGCTCGACGCGCTGTCGCGGCTGGACAGCGGCTCGGTCGTGGTGCAGCCCGACCTCGTTGTGATCCGTGGCCTGACCGGCAATCCGCAGGCCGAGGCGGAGATCTCCGGGCTCCTGTCGACGAAGCTCGGCGCGCAGTCCGACTACCGCATAGAGGTGAGCTACGACGAGGAGCTCGACCCCGTCCTCAACATTCCCACGCCCGAGGAATGCACCGTCCAGCTCAACGCCATCCTGCTCGAGCAGAAGCTCACCTTCGCGCCCGGCGCCGCCGTCATCGAGGCGGAGGGCGAGGGCCAGATCGGTCGCCTGCGCGACAAGCTTGCGGAGTGCGACCGCGGCGTCTTCGAGATTGGCGGCCATACCGACAGCCAGGGCGGCGAGGAGATGAACCTCGACCTGAGCACCCAGCGGGCGGAAGCGGTGCGCACGGCGCTGATGTCGCGCGGCGTCTCGCCCCGGCAGCTCGTGGCGCAGGGCTACGGCGAGACGAAGCCGATCGACGACAACGACAGCGAGTCCGGCCGCGAGGCGAACCGCCGCATCACCTTCACCCTGCTCGGCCGCCGCGACGGGGCCGAGGAGAGCGCGCCCGCCGTGACCGCAGCCGACGCCGCAGCCGGCTCTGCGACTGACCCTGCGGCCGACCCCGGGCCAGCAGCGGCGCCCGAGGCCCCGACGCTCGACGCGGCGACGCCGGACGCGCCCGCAAGCGATGCGGCGGAGGCGGAGGGCGATCCGTCGGCAGACGACGCCGCAACGGACGAGGAGGCCGGCGAATGAACCGCACGGAGTTCGTCGTCGCCATCGCGCTGATCCTGTTCGTGGCCTTCGCGCTTGGCTGGTTCGCGTCCTGGCTGGTCTATCGTTTCAGCCGCGTCACCGTGTCGGACGTTGCCGAACTCGAGGAGATGGCGAGCGCGCTGCATGACGCGGAGGAGCGGCGCGACGAGGCGATCACCTACCTCGAGTATCGCGAGCAGGAGGTTTCGACCAGGCTTGGCAAGACCGAAGCCGAGCTGCGCGCCGCGATGGACGGCCTGCGCGAGGCGCGGCAGGAAGCGGGCGATCTGCGCCGCTACATCGCGAGCCTCGACGCCTGACATCAGGGTTGCCGACCGCAAGCCCCCCCAACCGGCCCCGTCAGCCGTCGATGACGATGGCGTCGCTCTTGGCCTTCTGCTCCGGCTCGACGTGGATGGTCGCGTTGATGTCGGCAATGTCGCACTTTAGCCTCGCCTCGATCCGGTCGCAGATGTCGTGGGCGTCGGTCACCGTCATCTCGCCCGGCACGATCAGGTGGAAATCGGCGAAGACCACGCGGCCGTCATGGCGCGTCCGCAGGTCGTGGGCCTGCACCGCGCCGGTCGCGGCCGCGGCAATGACGGCGCGGATGTGCTCCACCGTGTCTGGCGGCGCGGCCTCGTCGAGCAGCCCGCCCAGCGAGGCGCGGATGACCTGCCCGCCGGAGACCAGCACGTTCACCGCCACCAGCGCCGCGAGGGCCGGGTCGAGCCACCAGAGCCCCGTCGCCCAGGCCAGCGCCACGCCCGCGACCACCCCCAGGGAGGTTACCACGTCCGCGATGAGGTGCCGCGAATCGGCCACCAGCGCCGCCGACCGCACCCGTCTGCCGCCGGTCAGCAGGATGCGGGCCCAGAGGGCGTTGACGAGCGTGGCCCCGCCGCTGACCAGGATGGCGACGCCCGACGGCGTGGCGATGGCCGCACCCGCCGAAACAGCGTCCCAGGCCTGATGCAGGATGAGCAGGGACGTCAGCACGATCAGGACGCCGGCCGCGACCGCGCTCAGGTATTCCGCCTTGTGGTGCCCGTAGGGGTGGCCCGCGTCGGCGGGACGCGCCGCCACCCGGATCGCCAGCAGGGCGGCGGAGGCCGTGGCGAGGTTCACGGTGCTTTCCAGCGCATCGGAGAGGAAGGCGACGGAGCCGGTCAGCCCCCAGGCGAGGGTCTTCATGAGCAGGACGGCGAGCCCGACCGCAAGGCTGCCGAAGGCGAGGTGCGTGGCGGTGGCCCTCGTAGAGGCGGCGGCAGCGCGGGCGGCAGACCGGGTCCCGGCCGTCCCCCCGCGCGTCATCACCGACGGCTCTTGCCGCCCTTGGCCCCGCCGTCTCCGCCTTTTCCGTCTCCGTCTTCGTCGTCGTCCGCATCGGGCAGGTTGAAGAAGCTATCGGCGTCGCGCACGTTGCGGCGGTCGGGCTTCTCCTCGTCGTCGTCCCGCGTGAGCGAGAAGGTCTCGAGCCCCGACATGCTCGCCGGCATCCGCGTCTCGTCCGCATCCATCCCCAGCGAGGTCTCGGTGGACACCAGCTTGCGGCGCTCGTCGTCGGTCATGCCCGCGGCCCCGGCGCTCGTGGCCTTGGCGGCGGCCTTCTGCACGGCGGCGTCAAGCTCCGTCTGGCGGCAGAGACCAAGGGCCACCGGGTCGATCGGCTGGATGTTCTGGATGTTCCAGTGGGTCCGCTCGCGGATCGTGCCGATCGTCGGCTTCGTCGTGCCGATCAGCTTGGAGATCTGCGCGTCCGTCAGCTCGGGGTGGAACTTGACCAGCCACAGGATCGAGGCGGGCCGGTCCTGCCGCTTGCTGAGCGGCGTGTAGCGCGGCCCGCGGCGCTTCTCCTCACCGTCCGAGGCGGGGTTGTGCAAGAGGTGCAGCTTGCGGGACGGATCCTTCTCGGAGGCGGCGATTTCCATCGCGGTCAGCTGCTTGTTGGCGACCGGGTCGAAACCCTTGACGCCCGACGCCACGTCGCCGTCGGCGATGCCCTGCACCTCGAGCTCGTGCAGATCGCAGAAATCGCCGATCTGCCTGAAGCTGAGCGTCGTGTTGTCGACCAGCCAGACCGCCGTGGCCTTGCTCATGATGGGCTTGTTCATCGTCTCGTCTCCTTGAAAGACATGCCTTCTTCGTCGCCCGGTCCCGGGGCTGCGGCCCGGGCCGCATGGTCTCGCTTTCGGGAAAGTTCGCAGGCTATATAGAATGCGCCGCCGCAATGCGAAAGACCCCTGATGAGACGTCCGCCCGCCTTCCTGTCCACCGCGCTGGCCACCGTCCTGCTGCTGGCCGCCGCCCCCGCGGGCGCCGAGGCCGACCGCGCGGGGGACTTCGACTACTATGTGCTGTCGCTGAGCTGGACGCCCACCTGGTGCGCGCTGGAGGGCGATGCCCGCGGCTCCGACCAATGCGATGCGGGGCGCGGCTTCGGCTTCACCCTCCATGGTCTGTGGCCGCAGCGCGAAGTGGGCTGGCCGTCCGACTGCCGCACGGCCGCGCGGCCGCCCTCGCGGGCCCAGACGGCGGCGATGGCGGACGTCATGGGAAGCGCGGGGCTGGCCTTTTACCAGTGGCGCAAGCACGGCTCCTGCTCCGGCCTCGACCCGGCGGCCTACTTCGCGGCCTCCCGCGCGGCCTACGATGCGGTGAACCGCCCGGCGCTCTTGCGCGATCTGGACCGCGAGGTGACGCTGCCGGCGAGCGTGGTCGAGGCGGCGTTCCTCGAGGCCAATCCCGAAATGACGGCGGAGAGCATCACCGTCACTTGCCGGTCGCGTCGGGTGCAGGAGGTGCGCCTCTGCCTGACCCGCGATCTTGCTCCGCGGGCCTGCGGAGCCGATGCGGCGCAGGATTGCACGCTGGACGACGCGTTGCTGTCACCGGTGCGCTGATACCGGTCCGAAGGCGCCCTCGGCGATGCGGGCGGCCCAGTCCGACGCGCGCGCGGGCCGGCCGAGATGGAACCCCTGACCGTAGCGGATGCCGATGCCCATGAGCTGCCGGGCCTGTTCCTCCGTCTCGATCCCCTCGGCCACGAGGTCGATGTCGAGGCCCTGCGCGAGAGCGGCGAGACTGGCCAGGATGGCCTCCTCGCGGCCGCTGCCGCCGAGGCCCTTCACAAAGGTCCGGTCGATCTTGAGCAGGTCCACCGGAAAGCGCCGCAGCCGCTCCAGCGACGACAGGCCGGTCCCGAAATCGTCGAGGGCGATGCGCACGCCGCGCGCCCGGAGCGACTCGATCATCGCCACCGTCGTGTCGGGGCAGACCACCACCGCCGTCTCGACGATCTCCAGCACCACCTGCTGCGGCGGCAACCGCTCGAGAAGCTCCGCCAGCCAGCGTCCCTCGGGCTTCTCCAGCCCGTCGAGCACCGTGCCGGTGACGTTGAACGTGGTGTAGATCGGCGTGGAGCCGGTGACGAAGGGCGTCGCCGCCTCCACCGCCATGTCGGGAAACAGGTCCGATCCGGCTTCGGGGATGCGGTCGAGCGTGTCCATGAAGCCCGCGGGGCCGAGCACCTCGCCGTCGGGGCGGTTCCAGCGAAGCAGCGCCTCGACGCCCACCGGCCGCCGCGAGGCCAGGTTGAGGATCGGCTGGACGTGATATACGAGCGCCCGCGTGGCGATGGCCTCCTCGATCTCGGCGCGCGGCGGGGCCAGCATCGGGATCGGCAGGCTGCCGACGGCGGCGAGCCTGTTGCCGCCCCGCCGCTTGGCCCGCAGCAGCGCCGCATCGGCACGCAGGATGGCGCGGGCCCGGCCCTCGCCCGCATCGGTCACCACGAGGCCCGCCGAGACCGGCCGCGAAACGCTGCCCCTCGGCCCCTCGACCACGCTGCCGGCCGCCAGGGCGCGCAGCCGTTCCGCCGCCGACCGCGCCTCCTCCATGCCCGTCAGGGGCAGCCAGACCAGGAAGCGGCCCGATTCGAGCCGCTCCACGGCGCCGCCCTCGGGGATGGCGCGGCGCAGCGTGTCGGCCACCGCCTTGAGGAGGCGATCGCCGGTGTCGTAATCCTGCATCCCGTTCACGCTCGCCAGGTCGTCGACATCGAGCAGCAGCAGGGATTCTCCCTGGGCGGGTGAACTGCGCGCGACCCGCAGGCGTTTGTGAGCAAACCGCAGGGTCAGAACGACGGTCAGCGCCGCCTTGGCGGCCTTGAGCAGAAGGTTCAGCGCAACGGAAATCGCCAGGCCTCCGATCGTTGCGCGCCCGCCTCGGCGCAGCCATGGCGGCGCGGCGGACGGCGACCCGGCACCGCTGCCCCGAACGGGGGGCGGATCCGGGCCCTCAGAAAACCTTGCGCGA
Source organism: Rhodobacterales bacterium (assembly GCA_038320125.1). Lineage (GTDB taxonomy): Bacteria > Pseudomonadota > Alphaproteobacteria > Rhodobacterales > Rhodobacteraceae > Jannaschia. Next base: position 16,209 of record JBBQDX010000065.1, read on the forward strand.
AGACAGCGCCGCGCGCAACGTCCCGTCGTCGAGATAGTCGAGCTCGCCCCCCACCGGCACGCCCTGCGCCAGGCCGCTGACGGTCACCCCGGTGTCGGCGAGTTCGCTGGCGACGTAATGCGCCGTCGTCTGCCCCTCCACAGTGGCGTTCAGGGCGAGGATGACCTCGGTGACCTGCTCCGCCGCGATCCGGTCGCGCAGCTTGGGGATGGCGAGGTCCTCGGGGCCGACATCGTCGAGCGGCGAGAGCGTGCCGCCGAGCACATGGTAGCGCCCCGCGAAGACCTGCGCCCGCTCCATCGCCCAGAGGTCGGCCACGTCCTCGACCACGCAGATCTGCCCGTTGGCGCGCCGGGGAGCCTCGCAGATGCCGCAGACGTCGCCGGTCGAGAGGTTACCGCAATTGAGGCAGGCGCGCACGCTGCGCCCGACCTCGCCCATCATCCGCGCCAGCGGCAGGAGCTGCGCGTCGCGCTTGCGCAGCAGATGCAGCACCGCGCGCCGCGCCGACCGTGGCCCGAGGCCCGGCAGCTTGGCCATCATCGCGATCAGCGCCTCGATGTCGCGGGTGCCGTCCATTCAGAACGGAAGCTTCATGCCCGGTGGCAGGCCCAGTCCTTCGGCCATCCGGCCCATTTCCTGGCCGGCGCGCTCGGCGGCGCGCGCCTGGGCGTCCTTGATCGCGGCGAGGATCAGATCCTCGACCATCTCCTTCTCGGAGGCCACGAAGATCGACGGGTCGATGTCCAGCCCGACAAGGTCGCCCTTGGCCGTCGCCGTCGCCCTGACGAGGCCCGCGCCGCTCTCGCCGGTGACGGTGATGGCGGAGAGGCCCTCCTGCATCTCGGCCACCTTGCCCTGCATCTCCTGCGCCTTCTTCATCATCCCGGCCATGTCGCCGAGGCCTCCAAGTCCCTTGATCATCGCTTCCATCCTTCGCTGGCGTCTTCGCCCAGCAATTATGCAGCGCGCGGTCGCTCGGCAACCGGCCAATTGTCGGACAAGACCGGTCAGATTATCATTGACTGTTTCAGTCGGATACTTTTTCCTGCCGAGGCATTCGACGATCAGGAGGTTCAGATGCCCAGAAGGAAACCACTCCCGGGCCTTGCCCGGCTCATTCTTGTTGCCCTGACACTGCCGGCCGCGGCCATCGCTCAGGAGGCGTCGAAATCGGATCTCGTCTCGGCGCTCAGGGAAGGCGGGCATGTCGTCTACATCCGCCATGCCCAGACCGAGAGCGATTATGCCGACCAGATCGATGCCGATCCGGCCGGATTGCGCCACGCAGCGTGTGCTCAGCCGGACCGGCTGGCGGCAGGCCCGCACAATCGGCGCGAATTTCGGGTAGTGTCGCGAAGGTGGTGGAAATTTGGAAGCGGCGTAATCTCCGGGTGAACAACCCACCCCTACCGGCGGCTGCAACCGCCATGGAGATCACGCCATGACCCAGACTACAGACATGACCACGCCGGCGCTACTGTC
>JBBQDX010000066.1:0-17574 GCA_038320125.1 Rhodobacterales bacterium
GGCTGAGATGGAGCGACAGGATTAACTTCGAGCAACTGCTGACAGCAGACTGCTTGAAGTCGGCGCTCTTACTGAGTGCCCGCACGGTACTCTTGAGTCGACAGGTGACGACGAGGCCGTGAATCGTGCTCACGCCTACGCCACCCAGCGTTGGAAGATCGGCACTTCAGACGGCATCCGCGAGGAGATGATGGCCGCGATTAAGTCGTCCGTCGATCACCACTATGGCTCGTGTGCCCAGTGCGAGAAGAATGCGAGGGACTGATGCCCAAGGGACCAAAGGGCGAGAAGCGCCCCGCAGACGCCGTCGGGCTGGCCGTGATGGTCGGCAGGATCGCCACGGGTGAGATAGAGGACGCGCCCGAGGACGACGGCAAGGACAAGGCGGCGCAGGCCATGGGCCGCAAGGGAGGGGCTGCTCGGGCGGCGAGCATGACGTCGGAGCGGCGGGCGGAGATCGCGCGGAAGGCGGCGGCGAAGAGGTGGGCGGGTCGAAGCGACTAGGTAGCTCAGCAAGCTGAACACGAAACATTCTGGGATACTGCTTGCTAAACCTCAGCAAGCTGCAACTTCTTGTTTTGATAGCAAGATGGATTCGAGTATGTCTGAGTCACCACAGCAGAAGGGCGGGCGAGCCCGCTCCGAGAAACTTACAAAAGAGCAACGGACTGAGATCGCCCGGCAAGGCGGGCTGGCTAGAGGCCAAGTGGCGTCGCGCGACATGGCGCTAGTCTCGTGGGCCGTTGCCGAAGGCGAACTTCGGATCGGAGATGCGGCGTTCAACTGTGCCGTCTTAGAGGACGGAAAGCGTGTGCTCACTCAGGACGGTGTTCTTCGCGCCTTAGGTCGCTCGCGCACCGCGAAGGGCGGCGAGGGCGCATCTGTCGACGAGGGGCCGTCTTTCCTGCGCGCAAAGAACCTAGAACCTTTCGTTTCCGAAGAGTTAGAGCTGTCGACGAGAGCTATTGTCTACAAGCCAAAATTGGGTGGTTACACTCCACACAAAGGTTGGCTCGCTATTGCATACGGTCAGGATGCAGAAGCTCTCCCGGCAATCCTGGAAGTGTTTGTGAAGGCCCAAGATGCTGGCGCTCTTCATCACACGCAGAGGCATATCGCTGAGCAAGCCCAGCGGCTTTTAGGAGCTCTCCCAAAGATCGCAATGGTGGCGCTCGTCGACGAGGCTACCGGCTATCAGCAGGTGCGCGCACACGACGAGCTGCAGCAGATACTCGCAGCCTACATTTTGCCCGAGCATCGTCCGTGGGTGAAGGCGGTGCTTCCGGTCGAGTTTACGAAAGAAATCTATAGGGTCTATGGCTGGGATTATTCGTCCGACAACAGAGGGCCACGTTACGCCAGCAAACTAATTCGCAAGCTGATCTACGAACCCATGCCGACGCCTGTCCTGCCTGAGTTGGACCGTGCGAACCCGCCAAACGCGAAGTGGCAGCGAAAGCGCAAGCACCACCAACATCTTACCGAAGAGACAGGCATCACACACTTCAAGAGTCAGCTTGCGGGCGTAATGGCGCTTTTACGGGCGACGCCTGACAACAACCGCCAGTTCTTCTGGTCCCTCTACAACCGAGCGTACGGTCGCCAGAAAGAGTTTGACTTCGCAGAGGACACATAGAGGAGGCGTCAAATTATGCTTGACTCTAAGCAAATAAGTTCACATAAAAGAGGCACGAATAAGCTCCCCCTCTTCAAGCGCGTCATGATCCTCAACATGTTGGTCGAGGGCATGTCGATGCGCTCGATCAGCCGGACGGTCGGCGTCTCCATCAACACCGTTACCAAGTTGCTGGTCGAAGCCGGGGAAGCCTGCGCCGCCTATCACGACGAGACGGTGCGGAACGTGAAGGCTTCCAACGTGCAGTGCGACGAGATCTGGTCGTTCTGCTATGCGATAAGCAAGAATGTCCCGACCGCCAAGGCCACGCCCGAAGGTGCTGGCGACGTGTGGACGTGGACCGCTATCGAGCGCGATAGCAAGATGATCCTGTCCTATGAAGTTGGCGACCGTTCCGGCGCGACCGCAATCGAGTTCATGGACGATCTGTGCGCCCGTCTCGCCAACCGCTTCCAACTCACGACAGACGGCCACAAGGTGTATCTGGAAGCCGTGGAGGGCGCGTTCGGGGCGGACGTTGATTACGCGATGCTCATCAAGCTCTACGGCGAGCCTACGGGCCGTCGCGGGCATGAGCGCAAGTATTCCCCGGCTGAGTGCACCGGCGCGCGCAAGGAAGTCATCACGGGTGAGCCGGTCAAGGAACTGGTCAGCACGTCACGCGTCGAGCGGCAGAACCTGTCCATGCGGATGGGAATGCGTCGGTTCACACGCCTTACGAACGGGTTCAGCAAGAAGATCGAAAACCACCTGCACATGCTCTCGCTCTACTTCGTGCACTACAACTTCGTGCGCATCCACAAGTCCATCAAGTGCACTCCGGCGATGGCTGCTGGTGTATCCGAGACGCTGCACGACATGGAATGGATCGTGTCACTGATCAACGCTCGCGCGCCCGCTCCGACTAAGCGCAGTCCATACCGCGAAAAAGAGAACTCAAACTGAAATACTACCCCGTCCCGCTATGTTCGCGGGTGCGACCTGAACTCGAAGGTGTCCGCAGCGGCGCCGCAGCCGCCCATCGATGCGGCGCAGCCGCTGCCTTGTCGGGCGCGGACGCCACTCGCGTCGCCCGTCGGATCGATGCCGTGCCTGCCAAGGATGGCATAGGCAAAGGGGCGAGACCCTGCCGGATCGAACCTCGCCACGAGCACCCTCCAGCCGAAAGCATCGCCCTCGAGACGCCGGGCGGCGACCGCCCCGCCGAGGCAGGGGGACGTCATCGGCTGGCCATCGGCCGTCATCGTGACGCTCCGCTCCCTGCCGCCGGTCGCCTGGACCGTCGCGACCCGGGTGACGAACACCGGGACCGCGGCGGGGCGATGCTTGGCGTCGGCGAATGTCGGCATGGCTCCGTCAGGGCGACGGCATACCTCGGAGCGGGTGGCTTTGCCGGGAGGCTGCACGATCTCGGCGAAGCTGGCCCGGCTGTCATACTTCTGCCGATCGTGCTGCCCGGAGTGCCCCACCAGCACAGGCCCGCTGCCGGGCGCCGTGCCGCCCGGCCGCCGGATCGCTCCATCGCGGTTTGCCTCTGCCGCGTCCATCAGCCGACCGGAGGCGTCCTCCCTGCGGGCCCGATGGCCGTCCGGATGGCCGGTCGACCCCGCATCGTATCGGGCGCCCGCGCGCAAACCCTGCACGCCGGTTGCAATTCCCATGCCGGCGCAAGTGACCGCCACCTCGGTCCTTGCCACCGACACGGGCCATGGCGGCGCCGTCGTCCAAAATCCATCCATATCCAATCTCCGAAACCTGTGCCGTTCGCGGCGCGCCGTCCGGCAACAGCCTGCGACGACCCGCCTCGCGAGACTTTCGGAAATGATTGTGTCCGGTGATCGGCGGCGGGCAGACCAAGATCGTCCGATTGGGTAGAAATGTCCGGGAGTCCGGCCCGAAGGCGCGCGTCAGCTCAGTTTGCGAACCGCGCCTTCAACGCGTCGTTCACCGGCTCCGTCACGAAGGCCGAGACATCGCCGCCGAGCCGGGCGATCTCCTTGACGAGCTTGGAGGCGATGGCCTGGTGCTGGGCCTCGGCCATCAGGAACACGGTCTCGATCTGGTCGTTGAGCAGCCGGTTCATGCCGACCATCTGATACTCGTATTCGAAATCGGCCACGGCACGCAGGCCCCGCACGATCATCTGCGCGCCGACATCGACGGCGCAGTCGATCAGCAGGTTCTCGAACGGATGCGCCACGATCTCCGTGCCGGTCCGTCGCGACCAGAAGGCGGCTTCCGCCTCGACCATCGCGACGCGGTCCTCGAGCGAAAAAAGCGGGCTCTTGTCACGATTGATCGCCACTCCGATCACCAGCCGGTCGACGAGGGTGCAGGCCCGCTTGATGATGTCGATATGCCCCCGGGTGATCGGATCGAAGGTGCCGGGGTAGAGACCGGTGCGCATTGGGGGCTGCTCCCGCAGGATCGTTGCGGGACGCCTGACACGGCCCGCGCGGCGGATCAAGGGTTTGCGCCCTCCATGACGGGCGCAGAGGCATACATCGCGCGGTGCCGCCCGGCTGGCGGCGACGGCGTGGGCGGTCCCGAGGACGCCTCCATCCGAATGAACCGGCTGCAGTCGAATGGCTCGATCAACCGGCTCCGACCGAGGATCCTCCGGGGGCGCTTGAGCGGGATGGCCGCGCATCGCGAAGGTCGGGCGGGCGCGCCTAGCCGTGGCCGGTGATCATCGCTTCCAAAGCGTCCTTTTCTATCGAAAGCTCGCTCAGGCGCGCCTTGACGACGTCCCCGATACTGATGAGGCCGATGAGGAGGCCATCCTCCTCGACAGGCAGGTGGCGGAAGCGCCCCTCCGTCATCCGTGCCAGGATCTCGTCGGAACGGTCGCCCGGACCGCAGGTCTGGAGCTCCCGCGTCATCAGGTCACCGACCGTCCGGCCGAGGATGGATGGGCCGTCGCGGCCGAGCTCGCGCACCACGTCGCGCTCCGACAGGATGCCCTCGGCCCGCCGGCCATCACCGGAGACCACGAGCGCCCCGATCTTGCGCGCCGCCAGCTCTGCCACCGCGTCGGCGATCGTCGCAGCCGGGTCGATGGTCAGCACGCCCTTGTTGGACTTCGAGGACAGGATCTGGGTGACGAACATGGCGGAACTCCGGGTTCGGGGTGGCGGACTGCGGGACATCGTGGCGCAAGCGTTGCCGTGACGCGTCGTCAAGTCAAGCGTGCCGCGGGTGCCGCCCTCCCCCGTCCGACGTCACGGAATGCGCACTCCCCGCAGCACCCACGCCGGTCGATTGACGCAATACGCCTCCGCCGCGAGGGCAGCGTTGCGCGCGAGGAGGGTCCACTCGGCCTCCCGGGTTGGCCGCGGCCAGTCGTAGATGCTGGTGACGAAACTGCCATGCAGCGTCGGGACGGGGCTATCGGACGGAACGAGGGCGAGCTGCTCCGCCCGCGACTGGCCGCGCTTGCGGCCGTCCACGATGGCAAGCGCCAGCGCCTGCACGTCGCCGCAGGTCAGCACCCGTGTCGGCGGGGTCTCGTCCCGCGTGCAACCGCCGAGCGCGCAGATTGCGCCGAGAAGGAGGATCGCCCGTTTCATATCCCCTAACTGGCAGGCAAAGATTGAGATTCCCTCAATCCGGCCTGTCCTGGCCGGCCGTGGGACCCCGCCGCACCAGGTCTTCGCGCCCGGAACCGGGGGGGAGTGCCGGCCGCGCCATCGCCGACCGGGCGGAACGCAGGTCGCGACGATCCCCGGCCCCAGCACCCCGCCGGAGACGGGGCGCGGCGGTGTGCCAAGAGCCCCCTTTCGGCGCGGGGTCCGGGACCCTATGGTGCGCGCAAATCCTGGAGGACAGCATGAAGAGCATCGGACATTGGATCGACGGGGCCATCGTCGACGGCAAGGGGCGCATGGCGGAGGTCTTCAACCCGGCAACCGGCGAGGTGCAGGCGAATCTGGCGCTGGCAGATGCGGCCGATCTCGACCGCGCCGTCGAGGCGGCGGCCGCGGCGCAACTCGGCTGGGCCGCGACCAATCCACAGCGGCGCGCGCGTGTGCTGATGAAGTTCGTGGAGCTTCTGAACCGTGACATGGACAAGCTGGCCGAGGCGCTGTCGCGCGAGCACGGCAAGACGCTGCCCGATGCGGCGGGCGACGTGCAGCGCGGTCTCGAGGTCGTCGAGTTCTGCATCGGCGCGCCGCATCACCTCAAGGGCGAGTTCACCGACAGCGCCGGTCCGGGCATCGACATGTACTCCATGCGCCAGCCCCTCGGCGTCACCGCCGGGATCACGCCGTTCAACTTTCCCGCGATGATCCCGATGTGGATGTTCGCCCCCGCCATCGCCTGCGGCAACGCCTTCATCCTGAAGCCGTCGGAGCGCGACCCGTCGGTGCCGATGATGCTGGCCGCCCTGCTGGAGGAGGCGGGCCTGCCCAAGGGCATCCTGCAGGTGGTCAACGGCGACAAGGAGGTGGTCGACGCGATCCTCGATCACCCGGTCATCCAGTCGGTCGGCTTCGTCGGCTCGACCCCGATCGCGGCCTATATCTACGAGCGCGCCAGCGCCAACGGCAAGCGCGCACAATGCTTCGGCGGCGCCAAGAACCACATGATCATCATGCCCGACGCCGACCTGGACCAGGCGGCAGATGCGCTGGTCGGCGCGGGCTACGGTGCGGCGGGCGAGCGCTGCATGGCGATTTCGGTCGCCGTGCCCGTGGGCGAGGAAACGGCGGACCGCCTGATCGCCAAGCTCGCGCCTCGGGTCGAGGCGCTCAAGGTCGGGCCCTATACCTCCGGCGCCGATATCGATTTCGGCCCGGTCGTCACGGCGGCGGCCAAGGCGAACATCCTCGGGATGATCCGCGCGGGCATCGACGCGGGCGCGGAAGCGGTCGTGGACGGCAGCGAGATGAAGGTGCAGGGCTACGAGGATGGCTTCTTCGTCGGCCCGGTCCTCTTCGACCGGGTCACGCCGGACATGGAGATCTATACCAAGGAGATCTTCGGGCCGGTGCTCTGCTGCGTGCGGGCGGAGACCTACGAGGAGGCCCTCGGCCTTGCGATGGACCATGAATACGGCAACGGCACCGCGATCTATACCCGCGACGGCGATGCGGCGCGGGACTTCGCCAAACGGGTCAACGTCGGCATGGTCGGGGTCAACGTGCCGATCCCCGTGCCCTTGGCGTATCACACCTTCGGCGGCTGGAAGAAGTCGATGTTTGGCGATCTGAACCAGCACGGACCGGACTCGTTCCGCTTCTACACCCGCACCAAGACGGTGACGGCGCGGTGGCCGAGCGGCATCAAGGAGGGCGGTGAGTTCTCCATTCCCCTCATGGACTAGAGGGAAAGGTTCCGCCCGCTGGCGGACCCGGAAATGGGGGGCGGTGCCGGTCTCCCGGCCCCGCCCTCGCTTGACCTGCCGCAGGGCTTAGGCCTTCTTGCGACGGCGCAGTCCGAAAAGACCGCCGGCGCCGGCCAGCAGCAGCCAGCCCGCGGCCGGAAGCGGCACCGGCGCCACCGGCGGCACAACGTCGGCCGTGGCGACCGTCACACCGTTCAACTTCCAGCTGTCGTTGTCGCCGAAGGCCGCGACGCCCCAGAGCCGGCTGCTCACGTCGATGATATCGCCGAAGGACGGCACGACCCGGTTGCTCGCGCTCAGGTAGTCGTCGGCACCGATCCTGCCGTCGCCGTTCGCATCGAAGACGTAGCGGAACTCGTCCGTCGAGTTGAAGAAGCCGAACTCGATCTTCGACATGGAGATCGACTCGCTGAAGGACAGCAGGATGAAGTCGTTGTTGTTCATCCCGTCGACGGTATGCGCGTCGCCGTTCCGCGAGAAGACGCCCGCGCCGCCACCGAAACGGCCGATCGCCGCCTCGCGGGTCTGCGGGGTCCGGGTGATCATGTTGGTCGCGGGCCTGTAGCCGAGCGACCCCTCGACAAAGGCACCGGCGGAGGCGGTGACGGTCAGACCGCTCACGGTCTGCGAGAACGAACCGGGCAGCGACGCGATGTTCGAGGCGGAGCCCGACGAGCTGTCGCAGCGCACGTTCCGCGTTCCGGCATCGGTGGTGATGGACCCGCAGCCGAACTGGAACGAGACCGATCCGGCGGAGGCGGTGCCGGCGGCGAGCGTGGAGAGCGCCGCGATGGCGACGGCGGAGAATGTCCTGAACATAATGTATTTCCTTGAAAACGAGCTGAAATGTCCCGACTGCGCCCCCCCACAAGGGCGGTGATGCCGCGACATTGAGTTGAATACACCCGATGCGCCGTCTCGTGATCCCCCCAAGGTCGGGACAAAAAGCCGTCATTGTCGCCGCCCTTCGCAGCCAAGAGAATACCGACGCCGCTCGGGGTCCGGCGTGCGTGGCGTGGACATCGAGTGCCGCAGCGTGTTGTGGCGGCGGCGCAGGATCGGGGCTGCCATGCAAACTGCTGGAGAGCGATGCAGAGCCGCGGGCGCAACAGTTGCAAAGTCGTGATCGCCGCCCCCTTAACCCCGTCGAACCATGGTGTTAGATCTGCTGCAAACGAGGAGCCATCGATGACCGACCGTCGCACCCTGATCCTTTCCGCCGTCGCCGCACTGGCGGCTCCCTCGATCCTGCGCGCCCAGTCCTACACCGCAGAACAATTCGGCGGCGTGACCGGCCCGGCCGAGACACGCAACAACATCTCCAGCTTCCGCACCCTGGACTGGCGCGATCATTTCTCGTCGCTCGGCGTCGGCCTGATCGTGGCCGATACGACGAGCCGGGCGCTGCACTACTGGTCCGGCGACGAAGGCCTCTATCGCCTCTATCCCACCTCGGTGCCAATGACGGACGAACTGACGCGTCGCGGGTATTCCGAGATCGTGCGCAAGAAGATCGCCCCGAGCTGGACGCCGACCTCGTCGATGCGCGAGCGCGATCCGGACCTGCCGATCTCCATCGCGGGCGGCGAGCAGGGCAACCCGCTCGGCACCCACGCGATGTATCTAGACTGGCCGGCCTATCTCATTCACGGCACCCACGACACGCGCAAGATCGGACGGAGGTCGTCCTCAGGATGCATCGGCCTCTACAACGAGAAGATTGCCGAACTCTACGAGCTGACCCAGATCGGGACGCAGGTCCGGCTCATCTAGGCGGCGGTCGTCGGCTTCCTCCCGGGGCTTGCCCTGTCCGGGGGCGAAATCTCGATCGCACCTCTTTCTTCCTTCTTCCAGCGCGGCGCGCCAAACCTTTCGGAGGCCTCGCAAGCCACAACATCGTCCCGTCGACCGGGATGCGCTGGAAGTGCGGCGTCGAGCAATCGCTTTGACAACCGCGGACAGGCTGGGCATCGTCGGGATCGAAAACACGTTCGATTGCGGCCGGGAGGGCCTCTCATGGACTTCGCACTGTCCGAAGAATCCGAGGCCGTATTCGACATGGCGCGCGACCTGGGGCAGGCCGAGATCGCGCCGAACGCCCGTGTCTGGGAAGCCGACGGCAACATTCCCCGCGATCTCTGGCCGAAGATGGCGGAACTCGGGTTCGGCGCGCTCTACGTCAGCGAGGAACGCGGCGGCTCCGCCCTCTCCCGCCTCGACGCGACGCTGGTGTTCGAGGCGCTGTCCATGGCCTGCCCGTCGGTCGCTGCTTTTCTGTCGATCCATAATATGTGCGCGCGGATGATCGACAGCTTCGGGTCGGAAGACCTCAAGGACCGCGTCCTGCCGCGCGCCGTCACCATGGATATGGTGCTGAGCTACTGCCTGACCGAACCGGGCTGCGGCTCCGACGCCGCCGCGCTGAAGACCCGCGCCGAGAAGACGAACGACGGCTGGCGGCTGACGGGGACGAAGGCGTTCATCTCGGGCGGAGGCTATTCCGATGCCTACGTCGTCATGGCGCGGTCGGGCGAGGAGGGACCGAAGGGCGTTTCGGCGTTTCTCGTCCACGACGGCGCGGAGGGGCTGTCGTTCGGTGGCCTCGAGGACAAGATGGGCTGGCGCTCGCAGCCGACACGGCAGGTGCAGCTCGACGATTGCGCCGTGCCCATGGGAGACCTTCTGGGCGAGGAGGGCATGGGGTTCCGCTACGCGATGGCCGGCCTCGACGGCGGACGCCTCAACATCGCGGCCTGCAGCCTCGGGGCGGCGCAGCAGGCGATGGATCTTACCCTGGCCTACATGGCCGAGCGGCGCGCCTTCGGTCAGAGCCTCGACCAGTTCCAGGCGCTGCAGTTCCGGCTGGCGGACATGGAGATCGACCTGCAGGCGGCGCGCGTGTTCCTGCGGCAGGCTGCCTGGAAGCTCGACACCGGCGCGCCCGACGCGACGAAGTTCTGCGCAATGGCCAAGAAGCTCGTGACCGAGACCGGCAGCCGGATCGTCGATCAATGTCTGCAGTTGCACGGCGGCTACGGCTATCTCGCCGATTACGGCATCGAGAAGCTGGTCCGGGATCTTCGAGTGCATCAGATTCTGGAGGGGACGAACGAGATCATGCGGTTGATCGTTGCGCGTCAGATGCTGGCGGCATGAGGGTCCAGAGCGCCGAGACGGCGGGAACGTCGGACGACATACAGATCCGCACAGATGGCCGCGCCGGCCGCATCACGCTGAACCGGCCGGAAGCTCTCAATGCGCTGACCTGGGACATGTGCCTGTCGATCGAGAAAGCGTTGTCCGACTGGAGGTTGCGGGACGACGTTCACCTGATTCTCATCGACGGGGCCCCGGGGCGCGCGTTTTGCGCGGGCGGCGACATCGTCGCGATGCACCGCGCCGGGCTGGAACGGCGCTGGGACTACGGCCAGCGGTTCTGGAGCGACGAATACCGCATGAACGCGGCGCTATTCCACTACCCGAAGCCCGTGGTCACCTTCCTGCACGGGTTCACCATGGGCGGCGGCGTCGGCGTCGGCTGCCACGGATCGCACCGGATCGTCGACGACACGTCGCGCATCGCCATGCCGGAATGCGGCATCGGCCTCGTGCCGGATGTCGGCGGCTCGCTCCTGCTGGCGCGGGCGCCGGGACGCTGCGGCGAATATCTCGGCACGACCGGCGCTCGGATGGGGGCGGGCGACGCGGTGCATGCGGGCTTCGCGGATCATTACGTGCCGGACGGCTGGGACGCGCTGAAGGCACGGCTCTGCGAGGCCGGCGACGTGACCGCAGTGGCGGAGGCCGCCCGACCGCTGCCCGACGCACCGCTGGCGGCGATGCAGGCCGAGATCGACCGCCTCTTCGCGGGCGAGACGCTGGGCGACATCGCCCGCGCGCTGGACGGCGAGACCGGCCCGGCGGCCACCGCCGCGCGCGCGGCCTTCGCCCGCCACGCGCCCCTCTCGATGGCCTGCATCGTGGAGATCCTGCACCGGCTGGGCGACGATCCGACCATCGAGCAGGCCCTGGGCCAGGAGGCCCGGTTCACCTTCCGCGCCGCCGAACATGCCGACTTCATCGAGGGCATCCGCGCGCAGATCGTCGAAAAGGACCGGAGGCCGCGCTGGAAGCACGCGTCGCCCGAAGACGTGACACCGATGGACGTGTCCACGATGCTCCGCCCCCTCGGCCCCCTCGCCCCGCAACTGGAGACGGCACTATGAAGATCGGATTCATCGGCCTCGGCAATATGGGCGGCCCGATGGCCGCGAACCTCGCGGCCGCCGGGCACACCGTCGTGGGCTACGACACCGCTGCGCCGGCGCCCGAGGGTGTGACGCGAGCAGGCAGCGCCGCCGAGGCCGCGACGGGGGCGGAGGTGGTCGTCACCATGTTGCCCGATGGCGCGATCCTGCGGTCCGTCGCGGGCGAGATCCTCCCCGCGATGACGGCTGGCGCGGTGTTTCTCGATTGCTCCACCGTCGATGTGGAAAGCGCGCGCGCCGTCGCCGAACAGGCCGCCTCCGCAGGCCTCCTGGCGCTCGACGCGCCCGTGTCGGGCGGCGTCGGCGGGGCGGCGGCGGGAACGCTCACCTTCATGGTAGGCGGTGCGACGGAGGCGCTGGCCCTCGCGCGGCCACTCCTCGATGTGATGGGCGGGCAGGTCGTGCACTGCGGCCCCTCGGGCAATGGGCAGGCCGCCAAGATCTGCAACAACATGATCCTCGGCGCCACGATGGCCGTCACCTGCGAGGCCTTCGCGCTGGCCGACAAGCTGGGGCTCGACCGGCAGGCGATGTACGACGTGGCCTCCACCTCCTCGGGACAGTCCTGGTCTCTGACCACCTATTGCCCCGCCCCCGGCGTCGGCCCGACCTCGCCCGCCGACAACGATTATCGGCCGGGCTTCGCCGCCGAGCTGATGGTCAAGGACATGCGACTCGCGGAACAGGCCGCCGCCGCCGTGGGTGCTGTCACGCCGGTCGGAGCGGAGGCGCTGCGGCAATACGCGCGGTTCGTCGAGGAGGAGGACGGCAGGGGCCGCGACTTCAGCGCGATGCTGCCGCGGATCGCCGCGATGAAGCGGGGCTAGGGCGGCGCATCGGCCGGAACGCAAAGTTTCGGAAAGATCGGGTGGCGCTGAAGATCGGGTGGCGCGGTTGACGGGGCTCGAACCCGCGACCCCCGGCGTGACAGGCCGGTACTCTGACCAACTGATCTACAACCGCGCAGGACATCGGGACGGGGGCAAGCGGTGGCGCGGTTGACGGGGCTCGAACCCGCGACCCCCGGCGTGACAGGCCGGTACTCTAACCAACTGAGCTACAACCGCCCGCTTGCCCGCCGTCACCGGCGTGGGGGGTGTCTATGGCGGCCCCCACGCCCCGTCAAGCCGGGAAGCGCGCGAGATCCCCGCCTTTTGCGCCGAGCGCGGACCGGGGGTGGATCCACCGGCCGGAGCCCGGTATCGCCCACATCCACCCGGCGCACCGGCAGCACGCGGAGATCGGGCTCGATACCCACGGGAGTAAAGAACAGCAGTCCACAGATGACGGCAGGTTCGGTCTCGGCGCCGTGGCGCACCGCATTGGGACGGAAAAGGGGGTCGTAACCGGGGGCGGAGGCCGTCCGAAATCAGACGCCATTGGGCTTGGATGCGACGTTCAGGTCCGCGGGCGCGGTCCTGCATGAGGGCGTGGAAGAAAATGTCGTGATCGGCGGCCATACCTGTCGGCACCGGCGTCTCGGAGGTGTCGGGGGGCGTCGCGACATCGAGATGCCGCAGCGTCAGGGTGTCGCCGAAGCTGATAGCCCCCTCCACCATCCGCGCCTAGCGGTCGGCGCGACTTCAGATCACCGCGCGCTCATGGGAGATATCGTCGGGCTGCACGCCATGCGTGATCAGCCGCCGGACAGCGGTGGAGGTCCCGCAACGGGAGCGATGATCCGCCGCCGGTTCAGCCTGCGAGGACGGCGAGATTGCCGTTGCGCGCCCTGGAAATCTGTCGGATGCGTTCCCGGACTCAAGAAGGGATGCGCGAGATGGACAGAACGGCAATCGTCACCGGGGCCGCGCGCGGCATCGGCCTCACGACCGCCCGCCTGTTCCTCGCCGAAGGGCGTCGGGTCGCCCTGGTCGACAACGACGAGGACGAGCTCGCCGTTGCCGCGGATCTCCTTCGCGGCGAGGGGCACGCAGGTGCATTCCCCCTGCCCTGCGACGTCAGCGACCCGGAAGCCGTCGCTGCGCTGGTGGCGCGGGCCGAGGCGGCTGTCGGGCGCATCGACGCGCTGGTCAACAACGCCGGGCTGGCGGATTTCGGGCCGATCGAAGACACCGGTTTCGACCGTTGGCGCAAGGTGATGGCGACCAATCTCGACGGGGTATTCCTGATGAGCCAGGCTTTCATCCCCGCCCTCAAGGCCACGCGCGGGGCCATCGTGAACATTGCGTCGATCTCGGCAGTGCGCGCCTCGACGCTGCGGGTCGCCTATGGCACCAGCAAGGCCGCCGTCGCCCATCTGACGCGGCAGCAGGCGGTGGAGCTGGGCGAGCACGGCATCCGCGCCAACTGCGTCTGCCCCGGGCCGGTCCGCACCAAACTCGCCATGGCCGTCCACACGCAGGACATCATCGACGCCTATCACGACGCCATCCCGCTGAACCGCTACGGTCGCGAAGCGGAGATCGCCGAGGCCATCGTCTGGCTTTGCTCGGACAAGGCGAGTTTCGTGACCGGCCAGCGCCTTGCCGTCGATGGCGGGTTCGAGGCGACCGGTATCGGACTGCCGGCGCTGCGGGGATAGGCGCTCGCCCCTTCGGGAACCCCGCCTTGCACCCCGCGTTATCGGCACGGCCCGATGCGCCGCCCCCCCTTGAAAGATCGACCGGAATGACCGCATTTCTCGCCGACCATCAGGCCGCGATCTCCCTGATCATCCTGTTGTTCCTCTTTGTTGCCTTCGCGCTGGAGAAGTACCCGCCGGAGGTGACCGCCGCGGGCTGCGCCGCGCTCTTCATCGTCCTGGGCTTCGTTCCGACCGACGACGTGATGGGGGTCTTCTCGAACTCCGCGCCGATCACCATCGCGGCGATGTTCGTCATCTCGGGCGCGCTGATCCGGACCGGGGTCCTGGACGCCATCGCCAACGTCGTGATCGGCCGGGCCAAGGAGCATCCCGTCCTCGGCATCGCCCTGTTCCTGCTGGTGACGCTCTTCGCCTCGGCCTTCGTCAACAACACGCCCGTCGTTCTCGTGCTGATCCCGGTCGTGATCCGGCTGGCGGGAAGCCTTGGGATGGCCCCCACGCGGCTGCTCATCCCGCTGAGCTATGCGGCCATCCTTGGCGGCACGATCACGCTGATCGGCACCTCGACGAACATCCTGGTCGACGGCATCGCGCGCGACAGCGGCATGGAGGGCTTCTCGATCTTCGAGATCGCGCCCGTGGGCCTCTTCGTGGCCCTCGTGGGGGGCGGGGTGATGATGACTGTCGGTCGGTTTCTGTTGCCCGACCGGCGCGGCGGGGACGGCAACAGCCGGTCGGAGACCGATTTCCTCTCCGAGGTGACCGTGCTGTCGAGTTACGGCGGCGTCGGCCAGCCCCTGGGCGAACGCGACGAGTTCCAGCGGCAGGGCCTGCGCATCACCGGCGTGCGCCGCGCCGGCAAGATCACCCGCACCGATCTCGACGGGCATGTCCTGCAGGCGGGCGATTCGATCATCCTGATCGGGCCGACGTCCGAGATCCTGACCTTCGTCGAGACGGACGGCCTGCGGACTGGCCTGCGCCGCCTCATCGAGGTCGAACCGGGGGAAGAGCCGCGCGTCGTCGAGGCGATCGTCACGCCGTCGCACGGCAGCAACGGCGTCACCATCCGGGATCTCGCCATCGGCCGCCAGGAAGGCGTGCGCGTCCTCGGCGCGCACCGCTCGCGCCATGTCGCCGGGGCCGACCTCGGTAGCGTGCGCCTGCGCCCCGCGGACAAGCTCCTGCTCGAGGGCAACGAGGCCGGGCTTTCCCGCCTGGCGCAATCGGGCGACGTCGTCTCGATCACCACGCCGGGCGGCCGCGCCTACCGCCGGCGGCAGGCCCCGGTCGCGATCCTCGCGCTGATCGGGGTCGTGATCCTAGCCGCGTTCAACGTCATGCCGATCGGCATCCTCGCCCTGATCGCCGTCGCGGGCATCCTGATCCTGCGCTGCATCGACGCCGATGAAGCCTGGCAGTCGATCGACGGGGCGATCCTCATCCTGATCTTCTCGATGCTGGTGGTGGGCGTCGCGCTGGAGGAGACGGGCGCGGTGGAGCTGGTGGTCAATTTCCTGGCCCCCATGCTGGGAGGTCTGCCGCCGCTGGCGACGCTGGCGATGGTCTACTTCCTGTCGTCGATCCTGACCGAACTGGTGACGAACAACGCGGTTGCGGTCGTCATGACGCCGGTGGTCATCGCCCTCGCCGCCCAGCTCGGCCTCGACCCGCGCCCCTTCGTGGTGGCCGTGATGTTCGCGGCGTCGGCCAGCTTCGCGACTCCGATCGGCTACCAGACGAACACGCTGGTCTACGGGGCGGGAAACTACCGATTCACCGATTTCCTCAAGGTCGGCATACCGATGAACCTGATCGTGGGGATTGCGTCGATCTCGGCCATCAGCCTTTTCTTCCCGTTCTGATCGGATGGCCGTCCGGCGGACCCGGTCGCCGCTCCATACCTGCCATCGGCCGACGCTTTCGTGCCCGCGATGCTCGCTGCGGCGAACATCGTGAAGGGTGTTGAGGGACTCGAACCCCGTACCAGCGTGCCAGAACGGCGCGCGTCGGTCGGGGGCCGTCGCATGTGGTGGGTGGTGAGGGGCTCGAACCCCCGACATCCTCGGTGTAAACGAGACGCTCTACCAACTGAGCTAACCACCCGACAGGGCCGGGGGTAGCTTGCGGCGCGACCCGCTTCAAGAGGGTGCGTTGTCCGCCGCTTCCGGCGTCAGCCGCATCTCTTCGCCGCCCCTGATGCGATAGGCCACACCCTGCCCGCCCGGCAGCCCCTGCAGGGCGGCGACCGGCAGCCCGAGCGCCAGAGTCCGAAGCATCCGGCCGGTCATGCCGTGCGTCACCGCCACCGTCGGCCCATCGATGCGCGCGAGGAACCCCCGGCAGCGGGTTTCGAGCGCCGCGAACCCCTCGCCGCCCGGAGCTGCCGCGTAGATCCGCATCCTCTCCGCATCCGCGGAAAGACCCGCCAGGGTGAGCGTCTCGTCGTGCAGGCGACCCGCCCAATCACCCATTCCGATTTCGCGAAGGTCGTCCGTCTCGGTCGCACCTGGCCCGAAGACCAATCGCGCCGTGGCCGCCGCCCTGCCCTGCGGGCTCGTGAAGATGCGGTGGGAACCGCGACCCACCGACATGCGCGCGAACATCGCCCCGAGCGCGCGCGCCTGCCGCAGGCCGAGCGTGGTCAGCCGGGAATCGAGGGCGCCCTGCCAGCGACGGGCCATGTTCCACTCGGTCTCCCCGTGCCGCAGAACGATCAGGTCGGGCCGCGTGTCGCCCATGCGGAACCCCCCGGAAAATGGAAGACGGTGGGTGATGAGGGATTTGAACCCCCGACATCTTCGATGTGAACGAAGCGCTCTACCACTGAGCTAATCACCCGGTCCGTGCCCGCGCTTTAGCCAAAGGAGACCAAGGGATCAAGGTCGCATGTGGGCAGGTCTCCCCCGCAGCGCCTGCGCCGATCCTGGCCGCGCGCAGTGGCCCGAAGCCTCGACGACCCACCGTCCCCGTCTCCTTGGCCCTGCCTCCGCCACGCGCATAGTCCAAACCGCGGCTTACCCGTCATCTGCGCGCTCGAGCCCGGATGACCAGCCCTTCAGAGCGCGCTCGGGGGGCCGAGAGGGAGACGATCTAGGGCAACCGCATCGTCGTCGCCGGATTGAAGGGCAAGGCGACCATGCTCTTCCTGTGGGGGTTCTGCATGGCGCAGGCGGCGGTGGCGACGCGGCTGGCGGCGGAGCGTTTCGATATCGACGGGATCGTCGTCAAGGGTATCGCCGGAACCGTCGCCCGGACCTGTCGATCGGCCATCTCATGGCCGGCGGGTCGTGCGGACGATATGCCAATGTCTCCATGGATTAGACTTGCGCACCATGGCCAACGCGGCTCTCGTGCTGGCGGATACTGCAAGTGCTTCTTGGCGGTTGTCTTTTGGACCGACCCTGCGAATCAGAGGTGCCTTCATCCGTCTCGGGGGTGCTCAACTAAGTGTTCGGTCCCGGAGTGTGTTGGGTTGGGTCGATTCTGAACCGTTGTGGCTCTTCGGTCCAGCATTTGCCGATGAAGTCGCAAGGCGTGAGCCCGCGCAGGCTCTTGAGCCTCCGAGCGTAGTTACAGGCCCCGACGAAATCGACGAGGTGGGACCGGAGCTGCTTGTGCGATCCGTAGTGGTATCGCCTCACTGTCGTTTCCTTGATCGTGCGATTCATCCGCTCGACCTGACCATTGGTCCAGGGATGGTTTACCTTGGTCAGGCGGTGCTCGATGCCATGTTCGTCGCAGACCCGGTCGAAGACATGGCGGAAGGCAGAGTGGT
>JBBQDX010000067.1:0-17225 GCA_038320125.1 Rhodobacterales bacterium
CCGGCCGTCAACGCCCGCATCGTCGCGGCCTTCGAGGCCGAGGGGGCGGATGCTTGGTATCAGCCGGGTGCCAGGGAGCGGTTCCTCGCGCCCGACCACGACCCCGACGCCTGGGAGCAGGTGTTCGACATCCTCGACGTCTGGTTCGACAGCGGCTCGACCCATGCCTTCGTCCTGCGCGACCGCCCGGACGGGACGGCCGACGGGCTGGCCGATGTCTACCTCGAGGGCACCGACCAGCATCGCGGCTGGTTCCATTCCTCCATGCTGCAGGGCTGCGGCACGATGGGCCGCGCGCCCTACCGCGCCGTCGTCACGCACGGCTTCACGCTCGACGAGAAGGGCGAGAAGATGTCGAAAAGCATCGGCAACACCATCGCCCCGCAGGACGTGGTGGACGAATACGGGGCCGACATCCTGCGCCTCTGGGTGGCGACGGTGGATTATACCGGCGACCACCGCATCGGGCCGGAGATCCTTAAGGGCGTGGCCGACGGCTACCGGCGCCTGCGCAACACCATGCGCTTCATGCTCGGGTCGATGACGGAAGATACCCCCGCCGACCCGCTGGAGATGCCGGAGCTGGAACGCTGGCTGCTGCACCGCCTCTCGGAGCTCGACGGCCGGGTGCGCGCGGCCTATGCGGCCTATGATTTCGCGGCGGTGTGGCAGGCGGTGTTCCAGTTCGCCACGCTCGATCTCTCGGCCTTCTACTTCGACATCCGCAAGGACGCGCTCTATTGCGACGGCGACACGCCGCGCCGCCGGTCCGCGCGCACGGTGCTCGGGTTGATCCACGAGCGGATGACGACCTGGCTCGCCCCGATTCTACCTTTTACGATGGAGGAGGTCTGGCTGGAGGTGCACCCGGGCGACGGCTCCTCGGTCCATCTGCAGGACTTCCCCGCCCTCCGCCCCGGCTGGCGCGACGACGCGCTGGCGGCGAAATGGGCGCGGATCCGCGCGGTGCGCCGCGCGGTCAACGGTGCGCTGGAAGTGGCCCGACGCGACAAGGTGATCGGCTCCTCGCTGGAGGCCTGCCCGGTCGTGCACGTGGATGCGGCGACGGCGGCCCTGCTGCGCGGCGTGGCCTTCGACGACATCTGCATCACAAGTGGCATCGTCGTCAGCGAGACGCCCGCGCCGCAGGGAGCCTGGCACAGCGAGGAGACCCCGGACATCGCGGTCGTCTTCGCCCCGGCCGAGGGCGGCAAGTGCCAGCGCTGCTGGAAGTTCCTGCCGGACGTTGGCCATCACGGTCACGACGGCGTCTGCGGCCGATGCGACGCGGCGCTGAGCTGACGGATGCCGCGATCGCCGCGGCGGTGCGGGGGCTGGCCCGCGCCCGCTCTCCTGCAACGCTCTGCCCGTCCGAGGTGGCGCGGACCCTGGCCGCGGATTGGCGCCTGCTGATGGCGCGGGTGCGCCAGGTAGCGGCCTCGATGCCGGACATCGTGGCGACCCAAGGAGGCGTGCCGGTGGACGCCGCCGCATCCAGCGGACCGATCCGGCTGGCGCTGCGGGACGTAGCCTAGAACTCGACCCCCGCCTGCGCCTTCACGCCGGAGCGGAACGGGTGCTTCACCAGCTCCATCTCGGTGACGAGATCGGCCAGGGCGATGAGGTCGTCGTGGGCGTTGCGCCCGGTGAGGACGACGTGGGTCATCGGCGGCTTCTCGTCGCGCAGGAAGGCCACCACCTCGGCCGCGTCGACGTAGTCGTAGCGGATGGCGATGTTGATCTCGTCGAGCAGGACCATGCGGTTGGCCGGGTCGGCGATGAGCTCGCGTGCCTTGGACCAGGCGGCCTGCGCCATCTCGATGTCGCGGGACTTGTCCTGCGTCTCCCAGGTGAAGCCCTCGCCCATGGTGTGGAACTCGCAGATGTCGGCAAAATGCGCGGTGATGAGGTCGCGCTCGCCGGTCCCCATGCCGCCCTTGATGAACTGCACGACGGCGCAGCGCATGTCGTGGGCGATGCAGCGGAAGATCATCCCGAAGGCCGAGGACGATTTCCCCTTGCCCTTGCCGGTATGGACGATGACGAGGCCGCGCTCCTCGGTCTTGGTCGCCATGATCTTGTCGCGGGCGGCTTTCTTCTTGGCCATCTTGCTGTTGTGGCGGGCCGCACCTGGATTGTAGTGGCGGTCCGCATCGGCGTCGTCCGGGCGAGCGGCGTCGTCTGATTCGGGGGTATCGTTCATGGCGCGCCATCGCTTTCGGTAGGTTGCGGGTCGGGCAGGGGATGCATCCATCGGACGCGCTCCGCAATGAAGTCGTGCCCCTCGGGCGTCACGCCACCGGGATCGTCGAGGAGCGCGGCAAGGACATGGGTCTCGCCCGGGGCTTCGCGGTAGCGATACCAGAGCGGACTGCCGCAGGTGCCGCAGAAGGCGCGCTCCACACCGGGGGAGGAGGCGTGCAGCTTCGGCGCGCCCCGCACCGCGAGCTGCGCATCGGGAACACAGAGATAGGTCGTCATGGGCGAGGCGGTGGCCCTGCGGCAGATTTCGCAGTGGCAGTGCAGCACCCAGCGGAACGGGGGCGTGCAGGCGATACGTACCGTGCCGCAAAGGCAGCGGGCGGCCAGTGGCGTCGGGGCGTCGTCAACCATCGGGCATCTCCGGACGGGCGCGTCTTAATCCTGCCTTAACCATAACATCGGATTACGGG
This sequence comes from Rhodobacterales bacterium, assembly GCA_038320125.1. GTDB lineage: Bacteria > Pseudomonadota > Alphaproteobacteria > Rhodobacterales > Rhodobacteraceae > Jannaschia. The sequence continues at coordinate 2,673 of JBBQDX010000067.1, forward strand.
GGTCGTGAAACCCGCAATGTTCCTTCTCCTCCTTTTCGCCGTTGCAGCCTGCGGCATGCCCAGCCCGCTCGACGGCCTGAACCGGTCCGGCACCGCCGGCGCGGGGGGCCACGATTTCCGCGTGAACTGGAACCTCGAGACGGCGCAGGCGACGCGGATGGATCGGCGCTGGCGGCCCGACCGGACGGCGGTCATGGCCGCCGCCGCCGCCGCCGCGGTGAAAGTTACCGGCTGCCTTGTGCGGCCGGGCAGCGTTACGGGAGACATCTCGCTGATCGACATGGCGCTGGATTGCCGGGTGCAATAAGGGCGCAAGGTGCCGGTGCCGCGGGCGTCAAGATCCCGCGTGACAAGACCGAGGTCGAAGGGCTAGGCCTGCGTGCATGAAACATGTGCCCAAAGAGACGACGGACGACGCGCTCGTTCAGGAGTTCCTGAGGAAGGGCGGCAAGGTCAGCGTCGGGAAGACCAGGCCGCCCAAGCCGGAGCTGCGATTGAGCAACAACGCCTGGAACAACAAGCTGACCAAGGAAGAGAAAGCGGTGCGCGACAGGAAATGACACGGCGGGGCCCGTCGATGGCGGCCCGCCAACCAACAGCGGCCGTGTCCGTCATCCCCGACCGAACCGCTCCACCAGGCCCCGCGCCGAGTTTGACTTCGGTCGCCAGAGCCCCCGGTCGATGGCTTCCTGCAAGCGGTCCGCGATGTCGGCGAGGGCTGGCGCATTCGCGCTTTCGATGAAGTCGCGGGTCTCCTCGTCCTCCAGAACGGCGGCGGCCACGAGGTCGAAATGGTGGTCGCGCACGGCCCCCGTCGTGGCGGCGAAGGCAAAGAGGTAGTCCACTGTCGCGGCGATCTCGAAGGCTCCCTTGTAGCCGTGGCGCTTGACGCCCGCGATCCACTTCGGGTTGACCACGCGGGACCGGACGACGCGGCCGATCTCTTCCTCCAGGGTGCGGATGACGGGACGTTCCGGGCGGGAGTGATCGTTGTGGTAGACCGGTCGGCTCCGGCCCTGCAGCATCTCGACGGCGGCGGCGGCCCCGCCCTCAAACTGGTAGTAGTCGTCGCTGTCGAGCAGGTCGTGCTCCCGGTTATCCTGGTTCTGGACGATGGCCTCGACCTGACCCAGGCGCTCGCGCAAGCCGTCGTGGTCCGCCTCGCCCTCGCCGGTTCCATAGGCGTAGCCGCCCCATTCGACGTAAGAAGCGCCGAGGTCGGCGGCATCCGTCCAGAGTTTCTCGTCGATCATCGCCTGCAATCCGGCACCATAGGCGCCGGGTTTCGAGCCGTAGACGCGGGCCGCCGACTGGCCCTCGCGGAAGCGGGCTGCGGCGGGGTTGTCAGCTTCCGGCTCGTCGAGCGCCTGCACCGCGCGGGCGGCGGCGTCGACGAGGGCCATCTGCTGCGGGAAGGCGTCGCGGAAGAAGCCCGAGACGCGCAAGGTGACGTCGACGCGGGGGCGCCCCAGGGCGGTGGTGGGGATGATCTCGAAGCCGGTGACGCGGCGGTTGGCGCTGTCCCAGACCGGCTTGACGCCCATGAGGGCGAGCGCCTGCGCGATGTCGTCGCCGCCGGTGCGCATGTTCGCGGTGCCCCAGGCGGTGACGAGCAGCGCGCGGGGCCAGTCGCCGTGGTCCTGCAGGTGGCGGTCGAGAAGGAGCGCGGCGCTTTTCCAGCCGAGCTTCCAGGCGGTGGGCGTCGGCACGGCGCGGCTGTCAACGGAGTAGAAGTTGCGGCCCGTGGGCAGCACGTCGGGGCGGCCGCGGGTGGGGGCGCCGGAGGGGGCCGGGGCCACGGCCCGGCCCGAGAGGGCGGTGAGAAGGCCTGCACCCTCCGCCGGGCCGCAGGCGCGCAGGGTGGCCCGCAGGGCGGCCGCGTCCCGCAGGACGGCTTCGGTGGCCGGGCCGGGCGCGAGAACCTCATCGCGCAGGAGGCGGGCGGAATAGTCCTCGATCCGCTCGACGGTATCGCCGTGGCTGCGCCAGAGGGCCTCGCCGGAGAGCGCCTCGGGGCGGGGGCCGGTCCAGTCGGCGGCCATGTCGCAGTCGAGGGGGTCGAAGGCGAGCGCGAGGTCGGCGGCGATGGCGCGGGGCAGGCTCGCTGCGCCGCCTGCGCGGTCGCTGCGCGGCAGGCGGACGAGGGCTTGCAGCAGGTCGTCCTCGAGACGGCCTTCGGGAGATTGCCCGAAAACGTGCAGCCCGTCGCGGATCTGCGCTTCCTTGAGGTCGCAGAGGTAGGCGTCGAGCCTGGCAAGGTCGGTCTCGTCGCCGGTGAATCCCGCGTCGATGTCGAGACCGGTGACGCCGGCGAGGCTGAGAATCTCGCCGCGCAGCAGCGCGATCCGGCGGGGGTCGACGCCCGCGGCTTCGTAGTATTCGTCTACCAGCGCCTCGAGGTCGCGCATCGGCCCGTAGCTTTCGGCGCGGGTGAGCGGCGGGGTCAGGTGGTCGATGATCACGGCCTGCGCGCGGCGCTTGGCTTGTGTGCCCTCGCCCGGGTCGTTGACGATGAACGGGTAGACGTGGGGCATGGGGCCGAGGGCGATCTCGGGCCAGTCGGTCTCCCCCAGGGCCACGGCGCGGCCCGGCAGCCACTCGAGATTGCCGTGCTTGCCCATGTGGACGATGGCGTCCGAATTGGCCCGCAGCCAGACGTAGAACGCGAGGTAGTTGTGGGGCGGGACGAGGTCCGGCGCGTGATAGCTGCCGGTCGGGTCGACGTTGTAGCCCCGCGCCGGCTGCAGGGCGACGATGGCCGTGCCGAAGCGGTGGATTGACAAAGCGAAGTGGCCCCCCGTCGCCCCTGCCGGAGCCTCCGGCGGGGATATTTGGGGAGCAAAGAAGGGATCGTCCTCCGGTCGGCCCCAGCGGTCTTCGATCTGCTGGCGGGCCTTCAGGGGGAGGGTGGAATGGAAGGCGCGGTAGTCGGCGAGCGCAAGGGTTTCCCCACCCGTGCGGTCCGCGCGGTCGGTGAGCCAGTTCGTCGGGCCGGTGAGAAGCTGGGCCATGAGGGCGGCGCCGTCGGCGGGGGCGTGGGCCACGTAGCCGGCCTCCGCCAGCAGGCGCAGGACGTGGACGGTGGCGGCGGGGGTATCGAGGCCGACGCCGTTCGCCAGCCGGCCGTCGCGGTTGGGGTAGTTCGCGAGGACGAGGGCGACGCGGCGGTCCTGCGGGGCGGTGCGGCGGAGCCGGCACCAGTTGGCGAGCAGGTCGGCGACGAAGGCGATGCGGTCGCCCTGGGCCTTCCAGGTGGCGATCGGGCACTCAGTGGCGTCGTCGAAGAAGGCCTCGCCCTTGAAGCCGATGGCGCGGGTGAGGATGCGCCCGTCGAGTTCGGGCAGCGCCACGTTCATCGCGATGTCGCGCGCCGACAGGCCGGTGAGGCCGTCCTCCCACGCCTGCTCGGTGCCGCCGGACAGGACTGCCTGGAACACCGGGGCGGCGTTGGCGAAGCGGGCGGCCAAGGGGTTCTGCGCCGGGTCGCCGACGGCGAAGCTGGTGAGGTTGAGGATCGCGTCGGGGGGCATGTCGGTGAACAGCGACTCGAGGGTGGCCTGGCTGACCGGGTCCTTCAGGGAAGCGACGAAGACCGGCATCGGGTTGAGGCCCGCGCGCAGCATCGCCTTGACGAGGCGGTTGACGGGGTTGAGGCCCGCCCCTTGCAGGAGGGCGCGGTAGAAGACGACGGGAACGACCGGCGCCTCCCCGGTCCAGTGGGCGCGCAGGGACGCCGGGGTCGCGACGGCGTCGCCCGGCCAGTAGAGGCCCGCGCGCAGCAGGGGACGGGCGGCGGCGGGACGATCCGCACCGGCGATCATCGCCTGGGCGTGGGCAAGGAAGGTGACGGCGTTCTGCGGCCCCCCCTCCACGAGGCAGGACCAGAGGGCGTCATAGTCGTCGGCCCCGACGGTAGAGAGATCGCGCAGCTCGGCGTCGGGCTTGTCGTCGCCGGGCAGCGCCGCAAAGGGCACGCCTGCCTCATGCAGACGGGCCGCGTATTGCTCGAGCCCGTAGCTCCAGTAGCCGCGACCGCCGAGGATGCGGGCGACGACGAGCCTCGACCGCGAGGCGCAGGCGTCGAGGTGCAGGTCCACCGACATCGGGTGGCGCAGGTGCAGAAGGCTCGCGAGGCGCAGGGTAGGAGGCGCATCCATCGTCGCGCGCGCCTCCGACAGGGCGGCCAGCTCGGTGTCGGCGGCGGTGATGACGACGAGATCGGCGGGGGTCTGGCCCAGGTCGACCGGCTCGCCGTCGTCGATGGCGCCGGGCTGGGCGGCGAGCAGGTGCATTTCGGCCTCCGGTTTGGCGCCCGGGTTTGCGGGACGCAGCGCTTGGGTGCAAGAGGGGGAGGACAGTGGCAGGAGAGTGACGATGCAGGTTCACATGAGCGACGACGTGGCGATGGCGCTGGCGCAGGGCGCCCCCGTCGTGGCGCTCGAATCGACGATCATCAGCCACGGGATGCCCTGGCCCCGCAATGCCGAGGTGGCGCTTGCCGTCGAGGAGGCGGTAGCGGCCGAGGGCGCGGTGCCCGCGACGATCGCGGTGATCGACGGGCGGCTCTGCGCCGGGTTGTCGGCATCGCAGGTCGAGCGGCTGGGGCGGGACGAGGCTGTGGTCAAGGCGGCATCGCGCGACGTCGCGGCCTGCGTGGTGAAGGGGCGGACGGCAGGCACCACGGTGAGTGCGACGATGCGGATCGCGGCGCTGGCCGGCATCGGCATCTTCGCGACCGGGGGCATCGGCGGGGTGCACCGGGGCGACGCGATGGACGTGAGCGCCGATCTCACGGAGCTGGCTTGCACCGACGTCCTGGTGGTCTGCGCCGGAGTGAAGTCGATCCTCGACATCCCGCGCACGCTGGAGATGCTGGAGACGCTGCGGGTGCCGGTGGTGACCTATGGGGCCGACGAGTTCCCGGCGTTCTACACGCCCCGGTCCGGGGTGATCGCGGGCGAGCGGTTCGACGAGCCGGGCCAGATCGCCGCGGTGCGCCGCGCCAATACGGCCCTGGGGATGCGGACGGGGATGCTGGTGGCGAACCCGATCCCGGCGGAGCATGCGCTCGACGCGGAGGAGATCGGCGCGACCATCGATGCCGCCTTGGCGGCGGCGCAGGCCGAGGGCGTGCACGGCAAGGAGGTGACGCCGTTCCTGCTCGGCCGGCTCAACGCGGTGACGGAGGGCAAGGCGCTGACGGCCAATATCGAGCTGGTCCTGAACAACGCACGCCTCGCGGCACGGATCGCGGTGGCGGGAGCGGGACGGGGCGTCTGGGCGTGATGCCGGTGGTGGCTGGCGCATCGGGCCCGCCGCTCCGTCCGACGCGCGCTGCCGTTCGGCCGCTGCCGCGCGGGGCCACCCGGCAGGGGACCGGCGGGGCGCAAGCCGCGCGGCGTCTCGATCGGGGGACCGCTCCAAGAAAAGACTGCCGGGGCTGACCTCGTAGGAGCCGAAAGGGCCGCAGGGGACGAAGCCGTGGCGGGCGTAGAGGCATTGTGCCGCCTCCAGACCGGGGCCGGTCTCCGGTCGCAGGAGCGGGCGACCCTCGGCGCGTGCCGCATCGATCAGGCGTTGCAGGATGGTATCCGCCACGCCGAGGCCGCGCGCGGCAGGGGCCGTGAACATCGACTTCACCTCCGCGTAGCCGTCCCGCAGCGCGATGGCGCCGGTGCCGAGCGTCGCCTCGCCCTCGCTGGCGGCGAAGAAGCGGATGTCGGGGGCGGCAAGAGCGTCGAGCGAGAGAGAATGGACCTGCCCGGGCGGATACATCGCCCGCATCAGCGTGTGGCTCTGCGCCAGCAGCCCCGCCGGACCCGGCGCGCGCGGGTCGGCGAGGGCGACGATCATCGCAGGGCGGCCTCGATGGCCGGGCGGTCGAGACCCGTCTGACCAATGACGACAAGGCGGGTGCCGCGGGGGTCGGTGCCGAGCGGGCGGTCGAAGTAATGGTCGACCCTCGTCCCGACGGCCTGCACCGTCAGGCGCATCGGCTTGCCCGCAACGGACCCGAAACCCTTGAGGCGCAGGATGCCGTGGTCGCGGATGACGCCCGAGACCTTGGTGGCGAAGGCGGCGGGGTCGCCGATCTCTCCGGTCTCCACCACGAAGCTCTCGAACGCGTCATGGCCGTGCTCGTGCTCCATCCCGTCGTGCTCGTGATCGTCGTGATCCCCGTCGTGATCGCCGTCGTCGTGGTGGTGATGGTGGTGATGCACTTCGTGGCGGGTGGCGATATCGTCTTCCGCCCCCTGCCTGCGGCCCAGAAGCACGTCGGCGGGCAGCGCGCCCATCGTGGCGGGCACGACCTGCACGCCGTCGCGGGCCTCCGACTTCAGCCGCGCGACCAGCGGAGCCGCGTCCTCCATCAGGTCGACCTTGTTGACCACGATCATGTCGGCGCAGGCCACCTGATCGGCGTAGAGCTCGGCTAGCGGCGTCTTGTGGTCGAGCCCGTCATCGGCGGCGCGCTGCGCGTCCACGGCCGCCACGTCCGCGGCAAAGGTGCCCGCCTCGACAGCGGGCCCGTCGAGAACGGTGATGACGCCATCCACGGTCACGCGGGTCTTCAGCCCGGGCCAGTTGAAGGCGCGCACCAGCGGCTGCGGCAGGGCGAGGCCGCTGGTCTCGATGACGATGTGGTCGGGCGGATTGGGCCGGGCCAGCAGCGCTTCCATCGTCGGGATGAAATCCTCCGCCACGGTGCAGCAGATGCAACCGTTCGACAGCTCCACAACATCGTCCTCGGTGCAGGTCTCGATGCCGCAACCCTTGAGGATGCCGCCGTCAACGCCGAGGTCGCCGAACTCGTTGATGATGAGCGCGATGCGCCGGCCGCCCGCGTTCTGCAGCAGGTGTCGGATGAGGGTCGTCTTGCCGGCGCCGAGGAAGCCGGTGACGATGGTGGCGGGGGTCTTGGAGGTCATGTCGGGCTCCGGTATCGGGGGCTGATGGAACTGGTGATCTGTGCGGGATGCCCGGGCGGCGATGCCCTCGCGGCGGCGGTCGAGGCGGCCTGCCCCGGGGTGCGCGTCGCACGCGCGCCGTGCCTCTCGGTCTGCGGCCGCCCCGCGACGCTGGCGGCGCAAGCGCCGGGCCTTGCGACGTATGTCTTTGCGGGACTGGACGCGGGCGATGCGCCGGATGTCGCCGCCTTCGTCGCCGCCTGGGGCGCGGCGCGGGATGGCTGGATCGAGGACGCGCGCCCTCTGGGCGACCTGCGCCTCCGGCTGGTGACGCGTGTGCCCGCCATCCGCTAGAGTTCCGGCACGGTCGTGACGGCCTCGATGGGCCTCCCGTCGCGGGCGAGGGCCTGATGCGAGTTGGCGTTCAGCGTGACGCGCACTTCCTCGCCGGCGGAGAGGCCGGTGAGCTGGAACCACGGGCCGTAGACGCGGGCGATCTTCACGCCGTCGATGTAGACATGGGCATGACCCTCGCCGGGTTTCGCCGGTCCGTTGACGTGTTCGGGCGCGAAGCGGAATCCGGTCGTCACGATCTCGAGGTTCATCGCGTCCGAAGCATCGGCGTGCAGCGTCAAGGTCAGTCCGGGCACCGGGCCGGTCACGTCGAGGAGGCCATGATCCGTGGCGGACCCGCCCGGGCCATGCACCGCGCCCGCCGAATGGTCGGCGGGAACGCCGTGGTCGTGGCCGGCAATCGTCGCATCGGACCCCGCGGCGAGGAGATAGCCGCCGCCGGTGCCGAAGCAGAGACCGATGACGAAGAGGATCAGGGCACGGGTCATGCGGGACTCCGGTCGGCTTGCGGGGGATCGGAAACGCGCCCGGCTTCTGCGGGCAGATCGGATGCGCCGATGCGGAGCGCCGTCAGACGGTCGCGGGGCGGCTGTCGGCCACGCTGTCCCGCTGCCAGACGAACCCCGCGATGGCGCCGAGGGCGACCCAGGACGCCATCCCGACGCCGAAGGCACGGGCAGCGAACGCGCCCACGAGTTCCGGCGGCACCGGACCGGCGAAGACCGCGGGCCCCGGTGCACCGATCAGATGCGGCAGCGCCAGCAGGACGAGGGCGGGCGCCCAGGAGCGCCAGCTGCGGCCGAACCCGAGGACGCCCATGGCCACGCCCGTCGCCGCGACCGTGCCCCACCACCAGACCTGCCGTGCGCCGAGATCGGCGACGGAGCCGCCGGGAAGCTCGGGTGGCAGACCAAAGCCGGGCGCGAGGTGAAACGTCACGAACCCCGCGAGGCCCCAGAGCATCCCGCTGCGCGCGTCGATCCGGCGGACCCAGCCGCGGTCCGATGCGACCACCATCGCCGCCATCAGGATCAGCGCGTAGCCGACGTAGACCATGGCCGCGAACATCACCGACAGCAGATCGCGTCCAACATCGAAGCCGCCCGTATCCTGTGCGGCGGGCAGGACAGACTCCGTGCCGAAATGAACGAGCCGGCCGCTTTCGTAGAGTTCGGCGTGAAGCAGCACGGGCTGCACGAACGTCAGTTGCAGCACGGCGGCAATCAACCCCGCTGCGAACCCGGCGATCACCGCGCCGGTCAGGACCCTGGCGATCATGTCAGTGGCAGGGGAACCCGGTGGCGTGCCGCACGTTATGGGCCGCGTCGTGCAGCGTTGCGGCCTGCACATGGCCCGCGACGGCGATCAAGCCCAGGCCGAGGGCGAGCGCCAGGGCGGCGGCGATGGCGGTGCCGGCGGTCTCGCGCCCCTGCGCATGTGTCGTGGTGTTCATCTGGTGTCTCTCCGTTCTGCCGTCATCCCCGACGGTCCGGTTTCAGTCTGCAGGGCCGGTCTCCTGGCTTGCGGGTCGATGCGGATCGTCGCCTTCCCGGTCCCGACTTCAGGACCAGTGGCCATTGACGACCCGCTCTCCGCTCACAGTCGCGGGGGCGGCTGCGGCATCGGGCCCCGTCATGGGTCGCCCGTTCCGCATTCCCGTTTGATCCCCTGCGCGTGTCGCGCGTCGGGGAACCTTGCCCTCCCGTGATGCGCGTGACGGCGTCACGGGTCAAGCGCGATTGCGGCACGCCACGGGGCAGCGGCGACTCCGCGCAGGCACAATCGGGCGGAATGTCCCGAATACCTGCGGTCGGTGCTTGACCCGGGGGCTTCGGGGCGGGGAAATGCCGGCATGCGGTTTTCACGCCTGCGCCTCAACGGGTTCAAGTCCTTCGTCGACCCGACCGACATTGTCATTGCCGACGGCCTCACCGGGGTCGTGGGGCCGAACGGCTGTGGCAAGTCCAACCTTCTGGAAGCGCTCCGCTGGGTGATGGGCGAGAACCGTCCGACGGCGATGCGCGGCGGCGGGATGGAGGACGTCATCTTCGCGGGGGCCGCCTCCCGTCCGGCGCGCAACTTCGCCGAGGTCACGCTGGCGCTCGACAATTCCGACCGGACCGCGCCCGCGGCCTTCAACGAGGCGGATGCGCTGGACATCGTGCGCCGGATCACGCGGGATGGGGGGAGCGCCTACAAGCTCAACGGCGGCGACGTGCGGGCACGCGACGTGCAGATGCTGTTCGCCGACGCCTCGACGGGCGCCCATTCGCCGGCGCTGGTCCGCCAGGGACAGATCTCGGAGCTGATCAACGCCAAGCCCACGAGGCGCCGCCGGATCCTCGAGGAGGCGGCGGGCATCTCTGGGCTCTACCAGCGGCGGCACGAGGCGGAGCTGCGGCTGGGCGGGGCGGAGGCCAACCTCGCGCGGGTCGAGGACGTGGTCGAGCAGCTCGCGGCGCAGATCGCCGGCCTGTCGCGGCAGGCCCGGCAGGCGGCGCGCTACCGCGAGATCGGGGCGGCGCTGCGGCAGGCGGAGGGTATGCTGCTCTGGCGGCGCTGGCACGAGGCGGAGGCGGCGCGGGCGGCGGCGGAGGCTGCGTTGCAGTCCCGGCTGGCGGGGGCGGCGGCGGCGGAGCGGCTGGCGGTGCAGGCGGCGGCGTCGGCCCAACTGGCCGAAGCGGCGCTGCCGGACCTTCGCGAGGAGGAGGCGGTGGCGGCGGCCGTCCTGCAACGGCTGACGGCGCAGCGCGAGACGCTGGCGGAGCGGGAACGGCAGGCGAGGGCGCAGATCGAGGCGCTGGAGGCGCGGGTCGCGCAGCTTGGCACGGATGCCGAGCGGGAGGGGAGACTGAACCACGACGCCGCCGGCACGATCGCCCGGCTGGAACGCGAGCGCGACGACCTGGCGGCGGCTGCCACGGGTCAGCCCGAAGCCCTGGCGGCGACGCAGGAGGCCGCGCGGGAGGCCGCCGCGCTCCTGACGGCGCGGGAGGCGGAGTTCTCGACGCTGACCGAGGATCTGGCGCGGCTCTCGGCGCAGCATCAGTCGGTGACGCGGATGGCGGAAGACGCGGTCCGAAGGCTGACTCGGGTCGAGGCGGAAAGGGCCCGCGCCACGGCAGAGGCCGCCGCCGCCCGCGAGACGCTGGCGGAGGCCGCTGCGCAAGCCGCTGCCGGCACCGCCGCACAGACCCTCACGCAGGAGGCTGCAACGGCGGCCGAGACCGCGCTCGCCGAGGCCGAGGGCGCGCGCGCGACGGCGCAGGATGCCGAGGGCAATGCGCGGACGGAGCGGGCGGAGGCCGAGGGGGCCGCGAACGCGATCCGAGCGGAGGTGGCGGCCCTGGCCCGCCTGCTGGCCCGCGATACCGGCGAGGGCAACCCGCTGATCGACCGGCTGACCGTCGCGCCGGGGTTCGAGGCGGCGCTGGGTGCTGCCTGCGGCGACGACCTGCGGGCCTCGGTGGTGGGCCCCGGCGACGGGGCGGAGACGGGGTGGAGCGACCTGCCGCCCTATGATGGACCGCAGTCGCTGCCTGACGGGGTCGAGCCGATCGCTCCCCATGTCGAAGGACCGGCGCTGTTGACGCGGCGGCTGCAGCAGATCGGGCTGGTCGATGCGGCGCAGGCGGCGCGGATGCAGCCGCGGCTGCTGCCGGGTCAGGTGCTGGTCTCGACCGAGGGGGACCTCTGGCGGTGGGACGGGTTCCGAGCGAGCGCCGGGACCGCACCCTCGGCTGCGGCGCTGCACCTGAAGCAGGCGAACCGGCTGGCGTTCCTTCGGCAGGACCTCGAGGAGGCGGAAGCGCGCGCGGAGGGGACGCGGGCGGCGCATGAGGCGCTGGCCTTGACACAGACGCGACGCAAGGCGGCGGAAGCGGAGGCGCGCGCAACCCTGCGCGCGGCGGACCGGGCGCTGACGGACGCGGGCCGGGCGCTGGCCCAGGCGGAAGGCGCGCGGGGCACGGCGGGCGGCCGGCTGGAGACCGCGCAGGCGGCGGTCGCACGGAGCGAGGCCGAGGTCGTGGACGCGCGCGAGGCGCAGCGGGAGGCCGAGACTGCGCGGCGCGACCTCGGGCCGCTCGATGCCGCGCGGGCGGCGCTGGAGACCATCCGCATGACGGTGGAGGCGTCGCGGATGGCGATGATGGCGCGCCGCGCCGCCGCCGACGAGCTGAAGCATGAGAGAGAGGCGCGGGACGCCCGGGCAAGGCAGGTGGCGAAGGATCTTTCGGGCTGGCGGCAGCGGCTGGCGGAGGCCGACACGCGGCTGGCCGATCTGGCGCGGCGGCGCGACGGCGCGGAAGGCGACCTGAGCCGGGCGCGGGGCGTGCCGACGGAGCTGGCGGCGCAGAGCGACGGCCTGCAACGTGAGATCGCGCGGTCGCAGACCCGCCGCGTGGCCGCCGCCACGGCGCTCGCCACGGCGGAGGCGGCGCTGCGCGATGCGGTCCGACAGACGCGGGAGACGGAGCGCGGGGCCGGCGAAGCGCGGGAGGCGCGCGCCCGGGCGGAGGCGCGGCTCGACGCCGCCCGCGAGGCGCTGGCCGCCGCCGAGGCGCGCATCGGGGAGGCGCTGGACCAGACGCCGGCGCAGCTTCTCGAGCGGCTTGCGACGGAGCCCGACGCGATGCCCCCGGTCGCCGAGATCGAGCGCCGGGTGGAGACGCTGCGCCGCCAGCGCGATGCCCTCGGGGCGGTCAACCTGCGCGCCGAGGAGGATGCCTGCCAGGTCGCGGCCGAGCACGACCTGCTGGCGACCGAGAAGGCCGACCTCGACCAGGCCGTCGCGGAGCTGCGCGCCGGCATCGCCACGCTCAACCGCGAAGGGCGGCAGCGCCTGCTCGACGCCTTCGACACGGTGAACGCGAACTTCGCCACGCTCTTTCGCCACCTCTTCCAGGGCGGCGAGGCGCGGCTCGCGCTGATCGAGAGCGACGACCCGCTGGAGGCCGGGCTCGAGCTCATGTGCCAGCCGCCGGGCAAGAAGCTGGCGACGCTCAGCCTGCTGTCGGGGGGCGAGCAGACGCTGACGGCGCTGGCGCTCATCTTCGCGGTGTTCCTGGCCAATCCGGCACCGATCTGCGTGCTCGACGAGGTGGACGCGCCGCTCGATGACGCCAATGTCACCCGCTTTTGCGACATGCTCGACGAGATGACGCGGCGCACCTCGACCCGTTTTCTCGTGATCACGCATCACGCGGTGACGATGGCGCGGATGGACCGGCTCTTCGGGGTCACCATGGTCGAGCAGGGCGTGAGCCAGATCGTGTCGGTCGACTTCAAAAAGGCCGAGGCGCTCGTCGCCTGATGCCTCTCGCGCCGCGCGGCGGTTCAGGATTTGCAGCGGCCGGGCAAACGTGTAGGAGCGGCGGATGATCCTCAGCATCGAAGCCCGCCTTTCCTACGATTTTCCCGCCCCGAGTGACCTGCTCTTGCAGATCGAACTGGCGCGCATGGCCGGGCAGGACGTGCGCGACGACGCGCTGCTGACCACCCCGGTCGGGGACTTCACCCGCATTGCCGGCGAGGACGCCCTGGGCGTGCGGGCCTGGATGCTGGCCGAGGGACAGCTCGACGTGACCTACCGCGCGACGGTGGACGTGACGCGCCCCGATCCCGACCTTCCCGCGCTCAACGCCAGCGCTCCGCGCACCATGACGGCGGAAGCGACATCCTACCTCATGCCATCGCGCTACTGCCCCTCCGACGAGTTCGAGGCCTTCGTGATGGCGGAGTTCGCCGGACTGGCGGGGGGCAAGCTGATCGCGGCGCAGCGCGATTGGATCGAGGGGGCGTTCAGCTACGTGCCCGGGTCCAGCACCGCCTCGACCACCGCGCGCGAGAGCTTCGTGCAGCGGCAGGGCGTGTGCCGGGACTACGCCCACGTCATGATCGCGCTGGCGCGGGCGGCGGGTATTCCGGCGCGGATGGCCTCGGTCTACGCGCCCGACGTGGAGCCGCCCGATTTCCACGCCGTGGCCGAGGTCTGGCTCGACGACTGCTGGCACCTCGTCGATGCGACCGGGATGGCGCAGCCGTCGCACATCGCGGTGATCGGCGTGGGGCGGGATGCGGCGGAGGTCTCGTTCATGACGAGCTTCGGCCAGGCCACGATGCTATCGCAATCGGTGATCGTGCGCCGCGCCTGACCGGGTCTGGCATCTGTTTCGCGGCAACTGCTCCGGGGCGGCGGCTTCGGGGCGGTGGTTCCAGGCGGCGGCTTCAGCCGAGCGGCTCCCATCCGAACGCGGCGCGCACCGCCTCCGCTTCTGCGGGTCGCAGCCGGCTGCGGTCGAGCTGCCCCAGCTTGCGGTCGAGCTTGCCGCGCTTGTGGCGCATGTTCTCGCCGGTATTCATCACGTAGAGCGCGGCCGGAAACGGCACTCGCGCGAGGGGCAGCCCTTGGGCCGCGGCATTCTCGCGGAACTCCCGATGGCCGGGGCGGTAGAAGCGTCGCGCGACGTGCTCGAACCCCCGGTCGGTGCGGAAATCGACGTAGATCGCGGCGCTCGACCCGCATTGCGCGATGAAGGGGCGCCGCAGCGGGGTCCAGGGGCGGCGGGGCCCGAGCCGCCCGACGGCGCCGGTCTGCGCATCGATCATGTAGCCGTCGCGCAGCCAGTAGCCGCGGCCGTTGTGATCGCGCCGCATCCAGCCGACGAGGTCGGGGTGGACCACGTCGTCGGCGTCGAAGGCGAAGAGATAGCCGTCGCCCGGCATCTCGCCCGGCAGCGCCCGGCAGAGGCATTCGACCTTGGGCTTCTTGTCGAAGCCCTCCATGACCTCATCGAAGGGCAGGAAGCGGACCCGGTCGTCGAAGTCGATACCATCGGGCCGGTCCTGAGAACAGACGAGCAGCCGCCAGTTCGGGTCGGACTGCGCCCGCAGCGAGGCGACGGAGCGGGCGACCGCGCGGCTGACGACGCCCCAGTCGTCGGCAAAGGTACGCGACATCAGCGGGGCGGCGAAGACGACCAGCGGGTCGGCCGACGGGGGTTCGGGCCGATAGTCGCGCCTCCAGGCGGCGGCCTCTGCATGGCGGTCGGCTCCGACCCCGGTCATGCTCATGGAACGGTCCCTACCCGGCAAAGGCGGCGGCAAACCACAGCGCGGCCTTGAGCAGGCCGATCACCGCGACCAGCACGAAGACCGCCATCCACGTTCGCCAGAGCGCGGTGATGGCGCGGTCGATATCGGCGGGGCCTGCGTCGCGGCGCCCGGCGGCATTCACCCAAGGGAAGTCCGTCATCCGCCCGTCGTAGCTGCGCGGCCCGGCCAGCGCCAC
>JBBQDX010000068.1:0-17217 GCA_038320125.1 Rhodobacterales bacterium
CGACAGTGAGGCAAGGAAACGACAGTGAGGCGATACCACTACGGATCGCACAAGCAGCTCCGGTCCCACCTCGTCGATTTCGTCGGGGCCTGCAACTGCGCTCGGAGGCTCAAGAGCCTACGCGGGCTCACGCCTTGCGAATTCATCGGAAAATGCTGGACCGAAGAGCCACAACGGTTCAGAATCGACCCAACCCACCACACTCCGGGACCGAACACATAGTAAATCGAGATTGATTTGGGCGGTGCGATTTCGCGCGCTGATTCCTTTGATCATCGGGCCGTGGCTTACCCGCGCGATGCGAATCAGCGTGATCGGGGCCCCGTGTCAGATCGGCCTGGTCCTACAGGTCGTGGCCACCGTCCGTGGCGGCTTTGTCGGCGGCGGGATGAGGATCACGATGTCGGTATCCCTGGGCCTCATCGAAGGGTCGGAGGATTTGACCGGTCGAATGCAATGAAGGCCCAGCTGTCGGCGGTCACGGCGGCGGTAACGCCCCTTGTCTTCTCGGGCTGCGGCGCTGTGTCCTTACCGGAGGGCGCGACGATGCTACTGGCCGGAGCGGCTGGTGGACGGGTCGACGGATGCCGCAGGTTCTGGTCCGGGCCATCATCATCGGCCCCGATAAACGCCATCCAGCGCATGGGCCACCAGCAACGGAGGTGCTGCCGCGAGCTTCGGAGCGTGGCCCCCCCATCCGGTCCAACCCCGGCCCGCCTACGACGGCGCCCGCTAGGACGCTGGCGGGTTCACGGTTCTCGGCCCAGGCAGTCTCGACGATACCGGCAGCCCGCCCCGACCATCCTTGACCGAGAACCCGGACGTCGGTGCCTCAAGGACATCTGTCCCGGCGCGCCATCCGGCACTGCACCGGTACCCCGGAAGGCGAAACGTTGGGGGTCGGCGGGCAGGGCGGCACGGGACCAAGCGCCAGCCGTCGATCGGGCCAGTTGATCCTTTGCAAGAGGGCGATGGAGATCGGCAGTGATCAGGCAGGGTTCCAGCGCGGCATTGCAGCGCGCATGGCAGACCTTAGGCTCAATCCGGACGCCCCCGGTGCCCCGATCGTTGCTGCTGATTGATCGGCGAGATCGCAGGGCAGGCTTCGGGCGCCGACGCCGCAGCGAAGCCGCCATTGTCGGGGTCCCCTGGCTGCCACGCGGGTGTGCGAGCCGACGGCTCGCCACGGCAACCCCCGGCGGCGCGGCCCAGCAAGCCAGTCACGCGGGCGCGCCGGCCGACTGTTGCAGCAGGGTGCATACCGCCGAGACGCGATCCGGGGTCAGACGGCGATCATCAGGCGCAGGGCGTCATAGATCGCGGCATGCGTGTTGCGGGCGGAGACGGCGTCGCCGATCCGGAACAGCTGGAACGCGCCTTCTGGGTTGCGGATCGTTGTCTGCTGCTGCCCGTCGAGCAACGCGTCTTGGTCGACCGCGCCACCATTCGACGACAGCGGACGGAGTGCGAGATAGAGCTCGTCAAGCGGCATGGTGCCGTAGTTGACGACGACCTGATCGTATTCGGCCTCGGTCGAGCGGTCGGAATAATCGGTCCCGATCCGCACGCGAAGCCGGTTGCCCGACCGCTCCACTCCCCGCAGGCGCTTCGCGACGGTGAAGGTGACCTCGTCGCGCTGAAGCGAGCGCATGTAGGGCACCAGGTTCATCGCCATGACCTCCGGGGCGAAGGTGCGGTCGGGCGTCATGATCTCGACCGTGCAGCCTGCCGCGACGGCCTTCTCCGCCGCCTGAAGCCCGCTGTGGTCGCCCGCCTCGTCGTAGATCAGGACCGACCCCGCGGGCGTGACGTCACCCGACAGGATGTCCCAGGCGGAGACGACGTGACCCGGATCGTCGCCCTCGTAGAGCGTGGTGTTCGCAAGTCCGCCGGTGGCGACGACGACGACATCCGGCATCTCGGCGAGGACGTCCGGCACCTCCGCCAACAGGTTGTAACGCAGATCGACCCCCGCCGCCTCGCATTGCGCGACGCGCCAGTCGATGATCTGCATCATCTCGGCGCGCCGCGGGCTCTGCGCCGTGAGCAGGATCTGGCCGCCGGCGCGGCTCGCCGCTTCCAGGACGACGACCTCGTGATCCCGCGCCGCCGCGACCCGCGCCGCCTCGAGCCCCGCGGGTCCGGCGCCGATCACCACGATCCTGCGCCGCACCGGGCCCGGCGCGATCGAGTGGGGCATCGACAATTCGCGCCCCGTCGCGGCATTGTGGATGCAGAGCGCCTCGCCACCCTGATAGATCCGGTCGAGACAGTAATTCGCGCCGACGCAGGGGCGGATGTCGTGCTCGCGGCCCTCGACGATCTTGCGGACGATATGCGGGTCGGCCATGTGCGCGCGGGTCATGCCGACCATGTCGAGCAGGCCCGCGGCGATGGCGTGGCGGGCGGTCGCCACGTCCTGGATCTTGGCGGCGTGGAAGGTGGGCATCCCCGTCGCCCGGCGCACCTCGCCGGCGAAATCGAGATGCGGGGCCGAGCGCATACCCTGGATCGGGATCACGTCCGTCATCGCCGGATCGGTGTGGATGCGGCCGCGGATCACGTTGAGGAAGTCGACCTGGCCCGTGTCGCGCAGGAGCTTCGAGATCTCGATGCCTTCCTCGGGCGTGATCCCCCCGGCCTGCGCCTCGTCCGCGGTATAGCGCAGCCCCACGATGAACTCTGCCCCGACCCGCTTGCGGATCGCCGACAGGACGTCGGTGGTGAAGCGCAGGCGGTTCTCCATCGTGTCCGCGCCGTAGGGGCCGTCGAGCTTGTTGGAAAGCGGCGACCAGAACTGGTCCATCAGGTGGCCGTAGGCCTGGATCTCGATGCCATCCATGCCGCCCGCCTGCATCCGCTCGGCCGCGGTCGCGTAATCCTCGATCACGCGCTCGATGTCCCAGTCCTCCATCATCTTGGGAAAGGCGCGATGCGCGGGTTCGCGGTGCGGCCCGGAGGAGATCGACGGCAGCCAGTCGCCCTTGTTCCAGGTCGTCCGCCGGCCGAGGTGCGTGAGCTGGATCATCGCGGCACAGCCATGTTCGTGCAGCGCGTCGGTCAGCTCCCGGATCCAGGGGACGACCTCGTCGCGGTAGGCGAGGATGTTGTTGAAGACCGGCGGGCTGTCGCGCGAGACTGCCGCCGACCCCGCCGTCATCGCCAGCGCCACGCCACCCTTCGCCCGCTCCTCGTGGTAGGCGCGGTAGCGCGCCTTCGGCATCCCGTCCTCGGGGTAGGCGGGCTCGTGGCTCGTCGTCATGATCCGGTTCTTCAGCGTGAGGTGCCTGAGCCTGTAGGGCCGGAGCAGCGGGTCGGCGGAGGCGATGTCCTTCATGGGGCGGAATCCTTCAAGATGCGGGGTTTTCAGCAGTCGAGGACGATGTCGGTCAGCGGGCGGCTGACGCAGGGGAGGATGAAGCCGCGGTCGATCTCGCGCTGGCGGATGCCGCCCTCGCTCGCCATCGTCACTTCGCCCGAATGCTTGAAGGACTTGCAGGTCCCGCACATGCCGCGGGCGCAGTAGGACGGCAGCGGCAGGCCCGCCTGCCGGACCGCGGCGAGGATCGTGGACGATTCGGGGCAGTCGAAGCTCCGGCCAGTGCGCGCGAAGGTGATGGTGCGGGCAAGGGCCTCGGCGGCGCCTGCCGTCTCGGCGAGCGCGGAGGAGAAGTCGAAGCTCTCCTCGGCGTACCGGTCGGCGGGCACGCCCGCGTCGCGGGCGGCGGCGCGCACCATCGCCATGAACCCCTCCGGCCCGCAGCAGAGCACCGCCCGTGCGGCGAGGTCGGGGACGAGGCGGACGAGGATATCGGGCGTCGGCCGCACGGCACCGGGCCCGTGCGTCGTCACCGGCGCGTGGACCAGCCGGGGCAGGCGCCGCGACAGGCCCGCCATCTCCGTGCCCGCGATCAGGTCGGCCTCGGTGGGCGCGACCTGCACCAGCACGGCGTCGAGGTCGATGCCGCGGTCCGCCGCCGTCCGCAGGATCGACAGCATCGGCGTTACGCCGCTTCCCGCCGCGATGAACGCAAAGGCCGTCGCGGGCCAGGCCACCGGTCCGAAGCGTCCGGACGGCCCGAACGCCTCGATGTCGCCGCCGGGCTTCAGCACGTCGTGCAGGTGGCCCGATCCGGCCCCCGCCTGCTGCCGGACGGTGATCTCGATCCCGCCGTCCCGCGCCGCCGAGGACGCGATGGTGTAGCAGCGCTCGATCCGGCCCTGGGCCGTGTCGATGCGAAAGGTCATGAACTGGCCCGGGTCATGCTCGATCCGGCTGCCGTCGGTCGGCGCGAGGAGGAACGTCCGCACCCCCGGGACCTCGTCCCAGGCGCCGCGGCAGACCAGCGTGCCCCAGCGGCCCTCGGGAAACCGCCGCCGCCGGCGCGCGCCCCAGTCGGCAGGATCGACCTGCGTCACCCGCCGTATCCGCCGGCCTGCATCCGGGCCACGTACCAGCCGGAGAACTCGTCGAGCGCCCGCTCGGTATAGGGCGAATAGGGGCCGGGTCGGTAGCCGGCCGACGAAACCCCGCGATGCGCCAGCGCCACCAGATACGCATCCTCGGCGTTCGTCGTCTTCCAGACGGTGGTGAGATTCTCGAGGTCGTAGTCCTCGCCCTCCACCGCCTCGGCATGCACCAGCCACTTGGTCCGCACCAGCGTCCGGTCCGGCGCGATGGGGTAGGCGGCGGAGACGACAGCGTGATCGGACATCACGTGGTTCCAGGAATTGATCCCCCAGAGGTGGATGTCGCCCATCCAGGGCTTCGTCGCCCGGCCCAGCGGCAGGTGCACGGCGGCGCGGGTGTCGGGTGTCTGGCTCTCGCCCAGGCCCGCGATGATGAGGCGCTGGGTGCGGAAGTTGGTCGCCCAGCCGACGGTATGCTCCACCGCGGCATGGTCCATCCCCTCCTTGTCCCAATGGGTCCCGTAGCGGGCATAGGCGTCGAGCAGCGCGTTGGCCTCCGCGCGCTCGATCTCGGTCAGGCCCTCGGGGTCGTAGCCGAAATCGGCGGCGTGAAAGGAGAGGCTGAGCTGCGGATGGTTCGACGCGCAGTGATAGCACTCACGGTTGTTCTCCATCGTCAGCTTCCAGTTGCCCTCCTCGATGACGTCCTGCTGACAGGCCACCTTCGCATTGCGAAGATCGTAGGTCGCCAGTCGCGGCTCCATCACGGCGGCCAGCTCCTCGATGTCGGCCGGCGGCGCCTCCGACAGGCAGGCGTAGAGGATGCCGCCCACGTCGCGCAGCGCCACCGGCTTCAGGTGGTGCAGGGCGCGGTCGAACGTAGCACCCATATGCGGGGCGAGCGCCAGGGCGCCGTCCAGATCGTAGGTCCACTGGTGATAGGGGCAGACGAGCTTGCCCACCACCGAACGGCCGGGCGCCACCAGCCGCGCGCCGCGGTGCGAGCAGACGTTGTAAAAGGCGCGCAGGCCGCCCTCGTCATCGCGCAGGACGACGAGGGAAGACGCGCCGATCTCGAGGGCGATCACATCGCCCGCCTCGGGCACGTCGCAGGCCACGCCGACGGCGATCCAGTGCCGCGCGAAGATCACCTCGCAATCGGCCCGCCAGACGTCTTGAGAGGTATAGAGCGAGGCCGGCAGGCTGTGGCCCGGTTGCCGTGCGGCCAGAAGGTCGGCAATGCCGGGGGCGCGGTGCGTGGCGGTGTCGAGCATGATCCCTCCCGAGGCCCGGAGCGGTGCCCCGACGCGCGACCCCGAGCCCCCGGCTGCACGAGACCTGCGCTTGACGTCGCAGCGGGACAAGAGCACAAATCGGGCGCGATCCATACGCCCGGGTTATGCTTTCATCGCTCCAGCCTGCAGGTTCCCTTGGTCCATCCGGTCCGGCGCAGCGTTCCTTCCCTGACCGCCCTCCTGGCCTTCGAAGCCGCGGGCCGACGCGAGAGCTTCCCCCATGCAGCCGCCGAGCTGGGCGTGAGCCAGGCCGCAGTCAGCCGCCGGGTCGCCACGCTGGAGGCCGATCTGGGCGTCGCCCTCTTCGTCCGGGCCAACCGTCGCGTCCGGCTGACCCCCGGCGGCCGGTCGCTGCACGACGCGGTGACCGGCGGGTTCGACGGTATCGCGGCAGCCGTCGACGGCCTGCGCGCGGCGCGGGTGGACCTGACCGTCAGCGGATCGGTGGCCTTCGGACACTTCCGCCTGCTGCCGATCCTCTCCGCATTCCGGGCGGCCGCGCCCGGCGTCCGGTTGCGCGTCGTGTCCGAAGACGACTGGCGCGCGCCGCACGACCGCACGATCGACGTGGCGATCCGCTACGGCCACCCCCCCTTCGCGGGAATGTCCATCATCGGCTCCCTGCCGGAGACGGTCGTGCCGGTCTGCGCCCCGAACCTCGCTCCGGCGCTGCGCGGAATGGCGGTCGCCGATCTGGTCCGGCAGGAGGACATTGACCTGATCGGGAGCGATGCGCCGGAACCGAGCTGGCTGAACTGGTCGCAGTGGCTCTCGCGCAGCGGCTGGACGGGGGGCGCCGTCCGCGTCGGCCTGAACTTCAGCAGCTATTCGGATGCGGCCTATGCGGCAATGGCGGGTCAGGGGATCCCGCTCGGATGGACCGCCCTTCTCGAGCGCCCCCTGGCCGATGGCAGGCTGGTGGCGCTCGACATGCCCCGGCTCGTGCCGGAGGAACGCCACTACGTGCTCGTCCCCGAGCGCCGTCCCGCCCCGCCCGCCGCCGGGGCCTTCGTCCGCTGGCTGGGCGATGGTCCGTTCAGGGTGCCTTGACTGCGGCGTTGGAGCGGCGTTCCACGGGGTGGGCGCGCACAGAACCTTACGGCGTGATCCGTGGGTCTTTACACGCAAATGTCGGAAGCCGATCTGTCCCGCGAAGCGGCACCCGACCGCACGTGACCAAACCGGGCTCCCGCCAAAGAGATGCGCCGAAAGTCGGGATCGCGTCGCGTGCGAAGCCCTCGCTTTCCGGATCAGTGGCCCCCTCCGCCTTCGAGCACGAACCGCTTGTCGCAATAGCCGCATTCGACCCATCCCAGCACCGGGTCGATGGTCAGCCAGACGCGAGGGTGGCCCCCCGCTCCGCCGTCGCAAGCAACCCGTAGCGTATGGACGGTCTCGACCTCCGGCGGCGGCAGGTCGTGCTGGCGACTGGGGTAGCGCGGGGTTCCGGTGGTCATGTCGCGAGCTTTCGGGACGGGGAGCGTGGCTTCCCGCTTATGGCGCATGGTGCGCGTTGCCCGCAAGGGATGCAGCATCGGCGCAGGTTGCCACGAAGCGCGCGCCCTTCTACCTCCCGGTCGACGCGATACCTCCGGAGGCCCGCCGCATGTCCAACGAGACCCAGCCCGACGCGATAGAGATCGAGGGTCTGCGGAAGACCTATGGCGGCGACGACAAGACCCCGGCAAACGAGGCGCTCAAGGGCATCGATCTGACGATCCCGACAGGCAGCATCTTCGGCCTGCTGGGTCCCAACGGGGCCGGCAAGTCGACGATGATCAACATCATGGCGGGTCTCGTGCGCAAGAACGCCGGCAAGGTGCGGATCTGGGGGTTCGACCAGGACGTGAACCCGCGGCAGTCGCGCGCCGCCATCGGCGTCATGCCGCAGGAGCTGAACCTCGACCCCTTCTTCTCGCCCAAGGACGCGCTGGAGGTCCAGGCCGGTCTCTACGGGGTGCCCAGGCGGGACCGCCGGACGATGGAGATCCTCGACCTCGTAGGCCTTGCCGACAAGGCCGACGCCTATGCCCGCACGCTGTCGGGGGGTATGCGGCGGCGGCTGCTGCTGGCCAAGGCGCTGGTCCACCACCCGCAGATCCTCGTTCTCGACGAGCCGACGGCGGGTGTCGACATCGAGCTGCGCCAGATGCTGTGGCGCAACGTGCGCCGCCTCAACGAGGAGCGGGGGATGACCATCATCCTGACCACGCATTACCTCGAAGAGGCGCAGGAGATGTGCGACGAGATCGCCATCGTCGGCGAAGGTGAGCTGATCGCGCGCGACCGGACGGAAAACCTGCTCGCCCGTCTCGACGGCAAGACCATGGTGATCACTCCCGAGGATGAGGCCGAGACCGACATCGCCCTGCCGGAGGGCGTCGAGATGGAGCGCCGCGCCGGGGGCGTCATCGCCCTGACGTACGCGCGCGGCAAGGTCTCCGCGGAGCAACTCCTCGCCGCCGTCCACGCCGCCGGCATCAGCATCCGCGACGTACGCACCGAGGAGGCGAGTCTGGAGGACGTCTTCGTGTCCCTCACGCACCGCGACTAGGGGCGACGGCCCTGCAGCGGCGATGCGGTCGGTCGGGCGCGTCGGCCGTCTGGTCGCGCCGAGGGGGGGTCGCACCGCAGTTCCGGCTCGCGGTTCATCGCCGAGCGCACGCAGTCGCACGACAGATGCATCAGGGCCTGCACTCCGGTGGAACCTTCATGGCAGTAAGCTCGTCTGCGCGCCCCCATGCCGGTGCCGGCCTGCCGCAACCGCGCCGCCAAGGCCGCGAGCTCACGCGCTTCCTCGTCCAGGATCGGATGCGGCACCTCTATGGCCGGATTTTCTTGGCGCGTTCCGCCGCGCGCGGGGGAAGCGAGGGCAAGGGAAGGCGCCATTCGCGTCCGCAAGGAGACGACCGCATCGCGGAGCCGCATGTCCCGCCGGACCTTGCCCAATGTGATTTCACGCCGCAGCCTCCCGGCATCGGGCAGCACTTCCGCGATAGCCTTATCGGCCGGCATAGGGGCCCACCGGCGAGACTTCCACGAGGTGTCGGGTCTGGCCCTGCGATTGCGGTTCACCGCCTCGGCGATCCGCGCGGTCGAGACAAGGAACCCCGCCCTCTCGCGGAACGGAGCATGGTGGATCGTGATGGCGCCGGATCTCTCGATCGGCGCGCCTCCGAACCGCGCATTACGGGCTCCGCGATCGATGGCCGTCAGGCGCGCAGGATCGAGGATCACCTTCGACAGCAGCTCGTATTGGATCAGTGGCGGGTCCAGCGGGGCGGGGTCCGTCCGCCGCGCGGCCGTCAGCGCAACCGGCGGGGCAGCGTGCCAGATCAGCGCACCGTGCCACGCCAGCACTTCCAAATCCTCGCGCGATGCCATCAGGTTGCGGCGCGGACAGCGGATCATTTCGACATCCGGCTCGAACGCCGCGAGGGCTGCGCGCCGATCCTCGCCGGCAGGCGGCATCCGGGATTTGTCCGCGTCCGTGGGGATCACCCAGTCCACGGCATGGCGGTCGCGGGCGATCCGCGCCAACTGCATCATCCAGACGTCCTGCAGATAGGCGTCGGACGCCTGGCGCATCAGCGTCAGCACCCCGGTCGCCGCCAGGTCCTCAAGAAATTCGGCCGTTCCGTCGGTCGAGGCATCGTCCATCGACATGACGTGATCGTGCCTTGGCACAGACGCCAATGCACCATGTCGGCGGTGATATCCATCTCGTCGCGCACCAGGACGGTCAGCACGATCCGGGGGGCGCCGAACCTCACGACGCAATCCGGCCGGGAGCGAGGATCGGCCCCGCAGCTTCCGCCGGCATGGGGCGCGCGAGCCGGTCCCGGCCGGATCGATGCGGGTCGGGCTCAAGGCCCGGGAACCCGTCGCGCGGGGACGGGAACGGCGGCGATACGGGCTCGTGCCGTCCGATACGGCTGGCCGCCCCCGCGATCGCGCGGACGCCGGGTTCAGTGATGTTGCAGGCCACCGATGCGCCCATCCGTCGCGTCTCCCGCGCCCGCAGCACGGCTCGCCCGTCCGGGCGTCATCTTGCCGGGATCGCGCCGAAATCGAAACCCGGCATTGGGGTCTTTCCACCGCATGCAGTTGCTCCAGGCCCGGCGCCGTCCGTCACCCGAACCGCTCCGCCCGCTTGCGCCGGCCGTGTCAGGGGGCCGCGGCGGTTGCGCGGACGCGGCCGGTGGTGCCCCTCGCGATCAACTCGATCGCCAGCAGGTCGCGGGTCGTGCCCTGTCGCCGGGACGGGTCCGCAATCATCGCGGCGAGGTAGCGACCGGCGGCGTGGCCGATCTGACGGGCGGGGAGGCGGATCGTGGTCAGAGCGGGCACGATGTCGCCGGAGCCCGGAAAGTCGCCGATGCCCACGACCGAGAGATCGGCGGGCACCCGCACCCCGAGCTGTGACGCCGCCGCGAGCGCTCCTTGCGCGATGATGTCGTTGCCGCAGACGAGCGCGGTCAGGTCGGCGGCGCGCGCCAGCAGGTCGAGGCAGACGGCCTTGCTGTGGGAGATGCTGTATAGCGCCTCCACGCTGTCGGCCGGTGTGGGCTCGATGCCGGCTGCCGCCAGAGCCTCCGCCACGCCGCCGTGCCGGTCGCGGGCCCGGTCGTTGTCGTCGACCGGCGGGAAGGCGAGGCCGATCCGGCGATGCCCGAGAGCCAGGAGATGTTCCGCCGCGAGCCGGCCCGCCGCGCGGTTGTCGGCCCCGATGCAGGAGATGCGCGAGGTCGGCGAGTGGCTCCAGACGGCGATGGCCGGAACGTCCTGCGCCTCCAGGAGGCCGAAGGTGTCCTCGGTGTGATCGAGCCCGACGAGCGCCACGCCGTCGACGCGATGCTCGAGCAGCTTGCGCAGGACCCGGTATTCCTCCTCGAGATCGTAGCCATGCGTCGCCAGCAGCAACGTGAATCCCAGCTCGCTGACCGCTTCGTTGAAGTGCTGGAGAAGCTCGGCGAAGATCGAATAGTTCACGGTCGGCACGACTAGCCCGATGGTGGCGCTCCGCCGCCCGTGCATCGCCTGCGCCGCGCGATTGCGGACGTATCCGGTGGCGCGGATGGCCTCCTCGACCCGGCGGCGCGTCGTGGGATTGAGCAAGGCCGGATGGTTCACCGCGCGCGAGACCGTGGCCGCGGAGACACCGGCGGCGCGCGCGACATCGGCGATCCCGATACGGTAGGCTGATTTCACGCCGGGACCCTCTCCATACGTTCCGCGATCTCAGAAAAGCCCTTATGAAAACATTTGCAATACTGTTTTCATCGCTTAGCAACGTTCGGGAACGCAGGAAACGGGGATCCATCATGCCGGACGGTCAGGACATCGCGAGCGCTGTGGAGACGTTGGTCGCGCGGGCCCGGGCCGCGCAGCGGCGCTATGAGGAGGGCGGCAGCCAGGCGCGCTACGATCGTGCCGCGCAGGGCGCCGCCTGGGCCCTGATGCAGCCGGACCGCAACCGCCAACTGGCGGAACTTGCCGTTTCGACGACCGGGCTCGGCAACGTCGCCGACAAGGTGACGAAGAACCACCGCAAGACGCTCGGCCTGATGCGCGACCTCGCGGAGGCGCGCACCTTCGGCGTCCTGTCGGACGATCCGGCGACCGGCATCACCGAGATCGCCCGGCCCATCGGGGTCATCGGCGCCGTCGTCCCCTCGACCAATCCGGCGGCCACCCCGGCCAACAACATCGTCAATGCCCTCAAGTGTGGCAACGCCATCGTCGTCTCGCCCTCGCCGAAGGGCGTCGCCTGCTGCGAGGCGCTGCTGGGCTTCATCCATGCCGAGTTCGCGAAGTTCGGGGAGGAGCCGGACCTCGTCCAGATGATCCCGCCGCCGGGCACCAAGGCGCATACGCAGCGGCTCCTCGAGCTTGCCGACCTGGCGGTGGTGACGGGCAGCCAGGACAACGTGCGACGCGCCTATTCCAGCGGCACACCCGCCATCGGCGTGGGCGCGGGCAACGTCACGGTGATTGTCGACGAGACAGCCGACGTCGCCGGCGCGGCCCGCAAGATCGCCGCCTCCAAGACTTTCGACAACGCCACGTCCTGCTCCTCGGAGAATGCGGTCGTGGCGGTGGCGGAGGTCTACGATGCCTTCGTCGCGGCGTTGTCGGCCGCGGGCGGGGCGATCCTGCCGAAGAGCGAGGTGCCCGGCCTCGTAGCCCGGCTCTGGCCCGGAGGACATCTCAACCGCGAGGCGATCGCCCGGGATCCCGACCGTCTGGTTGCGGCGCTCGGGCTGGAGGCGCATGTGTCTGCGGACGCGCGCTTCGTCGTCGCCGAGACCGACGGGATCGGGCCCGGGCATCCGCTCTCGGGCGAGAAGCTGTCGCTCATCCTCGCGCTCTACCGGGCCGAAGACTACCCCGACGCCGTCGACATCGCGCGCCGCATTCTGTCGCACGAAGGCGCCGGCCACTCGCTCGGCATCCATACCGCGACCGAGGATCGCCCCCTCGCGCTGGCTCGGTCGATGCCGACCTGCCGGGTGATCGTGAACCAGGCGCATACCTTCGCCACCGGTGGCGCGTTCGACAACGGCATGCCGTTCTCGCTGTCTATGGGGTGCGGCTCCTGGGGGGGCAATTCCATCGACGACAACCTCCACTGGCGGCATTTCATGCAGCGCAGCCGGGTGATCCGCAGCATTCCGCCACGCGAGCCGTCGCCGGACGAGATCTTCGCGGGCTACTGGGCGGAGGTCGGCAGATGACGCCGGTCGCCGCCACGCCGACCGCATCGCAGGGCCGGCCGCCCGAGGGCACGATCCGCGACTGGCTCGACCTGCGCGCCGAGCGGGATGGCGAGCGGATCAGCCACGTCTTTCCCGGCGGCGAGGCCCTGACCTGGGCCAGGCTGCGCGCGGAGGCGATGGAGGTTGCGTCCTATCTGCGCGGGCAGGGCGTCGCGCCGGGCGAGACGGTGGCGCTGATGGCGCCGAACGGGCGCGACGCGGTCCTCGCCCTGTTCGGCGGCTTCTACGGCGGCTTCCGCGTGGCGCTCATCAATCTCGTCGCGGGCCCGGAGGCGATCCGCCACGCGCTCGACCATTCCGAAGCGCGGGTGGTGATGCTCGACGCGGATCAGAAGACGCTCTTCGAGGCGGCCTGCACGGCGCGGCCCGTCGCGGCACGGCCGATCCCGGTCCGGGCCGGGACCGACGGGGCGGGGCCGTCGACCTCCGGTGCGCCGCAGAGCCTCTCGCCGCAGGACGACGCGCTCCTGATGTACACCTCCGGCACGACGGGGCGGCCCAAGGGCGTCCTGCACAGCCATGCTAGCCTCTTGGCCGGCGGCTGGAACAGCGCGGTGGCGCACCGGCTGACGCCCGCGGATCGCGCGCTCTGCGTGCTGCCGCTCTATCACATCAACGGGCTGTGCGTGACGCTGATGGCCCCCCTCGTCTCCGGCGGCT
This sequence comes from Rhodobacterales bacterium, assembly GCA_038320125.1. Taxonomy (GTDB): domain Bacteria; phylum Pseudomonadota; class Alphaproteobacteria; order Rhodobacterales; family Rhodobacteraceae; genus Jannaschia. The sequence continues at coordinate 13,145 of JBBQDX010000068.1, forward strand.
CGGTCGTCGTCTGCGACCGCTTCTCGGCCAGCCGGTTCTGGGAGGAATGCGCCACGCAGGAGGTCACCTGGTTCTCGGTGGTGCCGACGATCGTGTCGCATCTGCTACACGGCGCGAGTGGTCCCGACGCCGCGACGCGCGCCCGCATCGGCTTCGGACGCTCCGCGTCCTCGGCGCTGGCGGTCGAGACCCACCAGGCCTTCGAGGCGCGGTTCGACATCCCGCTCGTCGAGACCATGGGTCTGACCGAGACGGCGGCGCAGATCCTGTCGAACCCCTTGCCGCCGGGGGACCGCCGGATCGGATCGCCGGGCATCGCCTGGGGCAACGAGGTGGCGGTGGTCACCGCCGATCTTCAGCCCGCCGCTTCCGGAGTCGAGGGCGAGATCGTGGTGCGCGGCCCCAACGTCATGCGTGGCTACTTCCGCGACGAGGCAGCGACGGCAGCGGCGATGGCATCCGACGGATGGTTCCGCACCGGCGACCTCGGGCGGATGGATGCGGACGGATACGTCTTCGTGACGGGCCGGCTCAAGGAACTGATCATCAAGGGCGGCGAGAACGTCGCACCGCGCGAAGTCGACGAAGCGCTCTACGCCCATCCCGACGTGGTGGAGGCGGCGGCCTTTGCGCGCCCCTGCGCGCGCTACGGCGAGCGGATCGAGGCTGCGGTGAAGCTGCGCGACGGCGCCTGCGTGGATGCCGCGACCCTGCGCGAGCTTTGCGAGGCACGACTGGGCGCGTTCAAGTGCCCCGACGTGATCCACATCCTGCCGGACCTGCCGAAGGGCCCGTCGGGCAAGATCCAGCGCTTGCGGCTGGCCGAGATGACGACCTGACCGAACGCCGCCCAGGGAGGGGCGGACGGAACGAAACCAGAGGGAGGAAGACCATGAACACTATCTGCAAGGCGCTGGGTGCGGCGATGCTCGCGGGAGCGTCGACGAGCGCGGGCCAAGGCCTCGCGCAGGAGTATCCGGATCGTCCGATCGAGATGATCGTGACGTTCGGACCCGGCGGCGGCTCGGACGTGATGGGGCGCACGATGGCGCGGCTGATGGAGGAGTTCCTGGGCGTTCCGGTGCCGGTCTCCAACGTCGGCGGCGCATCGGGCAACGCCGGGCTGTCGCAGCTTCGCACCAACCCCGCCGACGGCTACACCGTCGGCACGCTGATCTCCCTCACGGTCGCCTCCTGGGCCTCGGGCCTGGGCGACAACGCGCCGGAGGATTTCGAGGTCCTGGCCGTCGTGCAATCCTCGCCGTCGTTCCTCTTCGTTCCGGCGAGCAGCCCGCACCAGACGGCAGAGGCGCTGTTCGACTTCGCCCGCGAGAACCCCGGTGAAATCACGGTGGCGACCTCCGGCTACGGCACGCAGGACGACGTCACCCTCAAGCTCCTGGCGGATGCCGGCATCCAGATGGAGAACGTGCCGCTGCAGGCGCCGGCCGAGCGCTACGCCTCGCCCATCGGCGGCCACACCAGCGCGATCTACGAAGAGCCGGGCGACGTGGCGCAGTTCGTCGAGGCGGGCCAGCTCGTCCCGGTCGTCGTCTTCTCGAGCGAGCGGCATCCGTCCTTCCCGGACGTGCCGACCTCGGCCGAGCTCGGCATCGACATCTCCGGCCTCGACAACTACCGAAGCGTTGCCGTGGCGGCGGGCACGCCGCCCGACCGCGTGGCGATACTCTCCGAAGCGGTCGCCGCCGCCACGGCGTCCGAAGAATGGACGGAGTTCTGCGAGGCGACCTACACCTGCATCACGCCGGTGACGGGCGCCAAGGCGCAGGCGATGGTCGGCGATTTCCGCGACCTGATCGCGGAACAGCTCGCGAAATGAGCAGGCCGGCGGCACCGGTGAAGGACGCCCAGGCGGGCGGCGACAAGCCTGCGTCCGCCGCGTCGCGGGCGCGCGCGCTGCTGCCGACGGCGGTGCCCGCGGCGCTGCTCGTCGCGGCGCTGATCCTGCCGGGACAGATGTTCCAGTCGCAGCCATCGACCCCGCCGATCGGGCTCGGTCCCGCCGCCTGGCCCGCGGCGGCGCTGGCGGCGCTGGCCATCTTTGCCGCCCTCTGGATCGCGCGGGACCTCTGGGCCCTGCGCGATCCCGCCCGCGCGCCGACCCTGTCGGCTCCGGTGGAGGAAGAGGCGTATCGCTACGGCCACGCGGTCGCGGGGCTGGCGCTGATCGTCGTCTACGGCTGGCTCCTGCCGAAGGTCGGGTTCTCGGTCGCCACCGCCACCTTCATCGCAGCGTGGTGCTGGCTCGGCGGGCTCCGCAGCCTGCGCGTCGTTCTGCCGGTCACGCTGATCGGCACCCTCACGATCCTGTGGCTCTTCATGGGTTTCGCTCTGATGCCCCTGCCGCGCGGCTACGGACCCTTCGATGCGTTCAGCGTCTGGTTGCTGCGCGCAGTCGGCATTTATTAGGAGCCACGCAGATGGAAGCTTTCGGTCTTCTCGGCGGGGGCTTCGCGGCTGCCTTCCAGCTGTGGCCCTTCCTCACCATCGTCACCGGTCTGCTCGTCGGCGTGGTGGCGGGCGCGCTGCCCGGCATCTCCTTCGTCAATGCGATGGCGATGGCGCTGCCGTTCACCTATGTGATGTCGCCGACGCAATCGATGCTGTTCCTCGGCGGCATCTACGTCGGCGGCGTCTTCGGCGGGTCGATCTCGGCGATCCTGATCAACGTGCCGGGCACGCCCGCCTCGCTGCCGGCCACCTGGGACGGCTATCCGATGACGCGGCGGGGCGAGGCGAAGCGGGCTCTCGCCATCGCGATCGCCGCTTCCGCGACGGGCGGTCTGGTGAGCGCGCTGGTCCTCGCCTTCCTCTCGGCGCCATTCGCGACGCTGGCGCTGAAGTTCTCGCAGCCGGAGTTCTTCGCGGCGACGGTGCTGGGCCTCGTCAGCGTGATCGCCATCGCCCGCGATCAGCCGATCGTCACCATGGTCTCGCTCACCCTCGGCATCGCCATCGGTGCGGTCGGGGTGGACCCGCTCTACGGTCAGGCCCGGTTCAGCTTCGGCATTCCGGAGATGGAGAGCGGCATCCGGTTCGTCGTCGTGATGATCGGCCTCTTCGCCATCGGCGAGGTCGTGGACCTGCTGGCGACCAACCGCAATCTGCGGCCCCGCGGGACAGGAAGCAAGCCGGTCCACGCGACCTTCCGCGACATCTTCGGCGTCCGTGGGGCCATCCTGCGCGGCACGGGGATCGGCTGTTTGGTCGGAATGATCCCCGGGGCAGGAGCGACGCCCGGGGCCGTCATTGCCTACGGGATAGAGAAACAGGTCTCGAAGCGCGGCGCGGAGTTCGGCACCGGGGTCGACGAGGGACTCGCTGCCCCCGAGGCGGCCAAGAATGCGACCACCGGTGCCGCGATGGTGCCGCTGCTGACGCTGGGCATTCCGGGAAGTGCCGCGACGGCGATCATGCTGGCCGCGATGATGCTGCACGGCGTCACCCCCGGGCCGCTCCTTTTCATCATGGACCCGTCGATGGTCTATACGATCTTCGCTGCCATGATCATCGCGAACGTGCTGATGATCGGCGCTGGGATCGGGGTGGCGCAGGTCTTCTCGACGCTCATGCGCACACCGACGGCGGTGCTCGCGGCGCTCATCATCGTTCTCAGCGTGGTCGGCGCCTTCGGGCTCCGCAACAACGTGTTCGACGTCTACGTCTGCCTCGCCTTCGGGGTTCTCGGCTGGGGAATGAAGCGGATCGGCTTTCCCTCCGCGCCGCTGGTCCTCGGCGTCATCCTGGGTCCCCTGGCCGAGCGCTACTTCCTGACCTCTCTGGCGAACTCGCGCCAGGACTGGACCGTTTTCTTCACCCGCCCGATCAGCGCCACGATTCTGGGCCTTGCCCTGCTTTTCGTGCTCTGGTCGCTCGCTCCGATGATCCGTCGCCGGCGGGGGGCGGAAGAAGGACGCTAGAATGGCAACCGGCCCCGCGGGCGTCTGGCTTGCGCGCGGGGCTGTCGCCTTGCGCGTGCTTCTCGGACCGACGTCTCAGGCACTCTCGGTCTTGAGCGTGCCCGTCGCCCGATGGTCGGGGCCGACGTGACC
>JBBQDX010000069.1:0-17184 GCA_038320125.1 Rhodobacterales bacterium
GTCGTGCCGATGCCGGGCTCGAACCTGGCACTTGCGACGCTGGGCACGTTCATCCTCTGGCTGGGGTGGTTCGGCTTCAACGGCGGCTCGCAACTCGCCATGGGCACCATCGGCGACGTCACCGACATCAGCCGGATCTTCGCCAACACCAACATGGCCGCCGCGGCCGGGGCGATCGCCGCCCTGATCCTGACGCAGCTCCTCTACAAGAAGGTCGACCTCACGATGGTGCTCAACGGCGCGCTCGCGGGCCTCGTCTCGATCACCGCCGGCCCCCTCGACCCGCCGCTCTTCGGCGCGCTCTGGATCGGTGCCGCGGGCGGCATCATCGTGGTCTTCGCGGTCCCGGCCCTCGACCGCATGAAGATCGACGACGTGGTCGGGGCCATCCCGGTTCACCTCTTCGCCGGCTTCTGGGGCACGATGGTGGTGCCGGTCTATACCGAGGGCACCTCGTTCGGCACCCAGGTCCTCGGCTTCGCCGCCATCGGCGGCTTCGTCTTCCTCGTGAGCCTCGTTGCCTGGTTCATCCTCAAGGCCGTCGTCGGCATCCGCGTCAGCGAGGAGGAGGAGATCACCGGCCTCGACATGTCGGAACTGGGCATGGAGGCCTACCCGGAGTTCGCGCGCGGCTGAGCCCTCTCCGCAGCCCGGCGCAGGACGCCCCCGGACGAAAGATCGCCCGGGGGTTTTTCCGTATCCGGCGCCCCGCGTCCTGCGGCAGGAGCGCCGCGCGTCCGCCGGCCGGTCAGCGCCAGGACACACGCCGGTCTTCCCGCGGTGGAACCGAAGGAAGCCCCCTTCGCCGGTCGGGTCCACCGAGGCTTGCCCGAACGAAAAACCCCCGGACGCAGGCGTCCGGGGGCCGATAGTTTTGTACAAGTTGGGTAAAGTCCCCTCCGGACTTGCCCCAATTCGTGAATTTTCAGACGACGCCCTCGATCCAGTCCTTCAGCGCGGCCTTGGGTGCGGCGCCGATCTTCTGGTCCACGGCCTCGCCGCCCTTGAAGAGGAACAGTGCCGGGATGCCGCGCACGCCCATGGCGGCGGGCGACGAGGGGTTCTCGTCGACGTTGACCTTCACGATCTTGACGCGACCCTCGTATTCCGCCGAAAGCTCCTCCAGCGCCGGGCCGATCTGCTTGCAGGGCCCGCACCACTCCGCCCAGAAATCCACGATCACGGGGATGTCGGACTGCTTGACGACTTCGTCGAAGGTGGCGTCGGTGGCGGCGATGGTGGCCATGGAGAGTCTCCTGATATCTGGAATGCGTATCGACCCCGACAGCTAGGCAGCCGCCCCGCCCGGGTCAATGGCGGCCCAGGCCTCCATGACGGCATCGACCGGCAACTCCATCAGCTCCGGGCCCTTGGTCCACAGGATCGCGCCCCGGACGGTGCGGTCGGGCCAGATGGCCCGTGCGGCGACGATGTAGGCCCCCATCTGCGCCAGCAGGCCGGGCGGCGTGTCCTCTGGCCGGTCGGGCAGGGCGGCGTTGGTCTTGTAGTCCACGACGAGGACGTGGCCGGGGGTGAGCACGACGCGGTCGAGCGTGCCGAAGATGGCGGGCCGGGCGCCCTGCGCGGGCAGGGCGAAGGGCACTTCCGCCAGGGTGCCGGCCGCGAACAACGGCGCGAAGGCCGGGGTTTCCAGCACCCTGCGGGCCTCTCCGAGAAGGCCTGGAAGCTCGGCATCGCTCGCCAGGCCGCGCAGGATCGCGGGCATGCGGGCTGCCCACTCGCCGGCCGGAAGCTTCGGCAAATGTTCGAGCAGCGCATGGACGGCGGTGCCCCGCCGCCGCGCCGTCTCGCCGTCGAGCAGGGTCTCGACGGGCAGCACCTTGGCCCCGGGCAGCTCGGAGGGGGTGAGGCGGGTGGCGGTGCGCGCGGGCTTCGCCGCATCCTCCCACAGCCAGGCGGGGCGCGCGGCGGTGCTCCGTTCGGCGTTCTTCGCGGCAACCGGCGCGGGCGTCCAGTCGCCGGACTCCAGCCGCAGCCCCTCGCCGCCCTCGAAGGAATGGACGGCGGCCCCGCGCCGTTCCATCCCCTGCCGGATCATGTTGTGCCAGCTCGACGCGGGTTCCCCGCCCACGTCGCCCGCCGCCCCGACGATCAGCCAGCTTTCCGCCCGCGTCATGGCGACGTAGAGCAGCCGGTCGCGTTCCTCCGCCTCCGCCGCCTGCCTGGCTTCCACGAGGGCGCGCATGGCGGGGGCGTGATTGGCGCTTGCGGTCATCCATACGGGGGTGCCGTCCGGCAACCGCTGCACCCCGGCGGGGGTCTTCTTGCGGCGCATCATCGTCTCGGGCAGGATCACGACGGGGGATTCAAGCCCCTTCGCGCCATGCACCGACATCACCCGGATAGACCCGGCCCCGGCCTGCCGCTTGACGTCGACCTCCGCCGAAGCGAGCCAGCCGAGAAAGCCCGTCAGGCTCGGCACCTCGAGCTGCTCGTAGGCCAGCGCCTGCGCCAGCAGCGCGTCGATGGCCTCCGCCGATTCCGCGCCGAGGCGGGCCAGCAGGCGGCGGCGGCCATCGTGGCGGATGAGGATGCGCTGCAGCATCTCATAGGGGCGCAGGATGTCGGACACGCGCAGCAGATCGGCCAGCATGGCCGCTGCCTGCGAGTCGGTTCCGGCATCGCGCAGCACGTCCCAGAGGCGGCGCTCGCGGCCGTGCGCCAGTGCGAAGAGCCCCGCCTCGTCGGTCGAGCCGAGCGGCGAGCGCAGGACGGTGGCGAGCGACAGGTCGTCGTCCGGCGTCGCGGCCCAGGTGAGCGCCGCGATCAGATCCCGGACGGCCATGTCGGCGGTCAGCTTCAGCCGGTCGGCCCCGGCGAGGTCGAGCCCGCGCGCCTTGCAGGCATGGACGATGTGGTGAAACAGCGCCTTGCGCCGCTGCAGCAGGATCAGGATGTCGCCGGGCCGGACCGCGCGGCGTGTGGACCCCCGGCCGACGGGGACCCGTTCCGCGATCATGCGCTCGACGGCCTCGGCGACGCGCTCGGCGAGAACCACTTCCGCATCGTCGGCGGTGGGGGCGTCGACGGGCGTGAACCACTCGCGCCCCTCGTCGTCGTGCTTGCCCTGTTCGATGACGGGCCAGAGGTCGACCCGCCCCGGCAGATCGCGGAAGAAGGCGATGTGCTCGGGCGGCGCCCCGACGCCGCCGCCATCCGCGAAGGTCGCATCCACCAGCCGGAGGATCGTCGGCGAGGACCGGAAGGAGTGCCGCAGCGCATGGTCGCGCAGCGCCGGTCCGCCGGGCGACAGCATGGCGGCGAAGGTCTCGCGCATGGCGTCGAAGGCGGTCAGGTCGGCCCCCTGGAAGCCGTAGATCGACTGCTTGCGGTCGCCCACGACGAAGATCGTGCGGCGCACGTCCGGGCGCGCGCTCAGGCCCGCGCCGAATTCCGCCGCGAGGCGCCTGATGACCTGCCACTGGCCCGGCGAGGTGTCCTGCGCCTCGTCCACGAGGATGTGGTCGAGGCCGCCGTCGAGTTTGAAGAGCACCCATTGCGCCATGTCGGAGGTGGAGAGCAGGCGGCGGGCGCGGTCGATCTGGTCGTCGAAGTCGAGCCAGCCGCGCGCGGTCTTGCGCGCCTCGACCCGTGCCGAGAAGACCGGGCCGAAGGCATGCAGCGCCTGCGTTTGGGCAAGGGCCTCGAGCGCGCCGATCCGGGCGCGGGCGTCCGACAGGCGCTCGGCGAGGAGGATCACCTCGTCGCGGGCGTCCTCGCCGATGGTCTCGGCCACGCCCTTGCTCACCGGCGATTTCAGCGGCGCGCCGTCCCGGGCCAGAAGGGCCGCGCAGAGCAGATCGAAGCGGTCCGCCCGTTCGGCGAGGATGGACTGCGACAGCTCTTCGGCGAGCTTCACCATCTTGACGCCCTTGTCGTGCCGCGCGGCGTCTCTCACCATATCGAGGAGGCGCGGGTCGTCGGGTGTGACGGCACCGTCGCGGATCTCTTCCGCCCCCTCCGGCCCCAGGCCGAGGGCTGCGCGCAGATCCGCCTCCGGGGGCGCGCCATAGCCGTCGCGGTGGCGGGCCACGGCGGCGAGGAACTGGCTCGGCTCGCCGTCGGTCAGGCGGGCGGCCACGGCGTCGACCAGCGGCGCGGTCGCGGGGTCCGCCGCCATCTCGTCGAGCACCTCGGCATGCAGGCGCGCGGTCGCGGTCTCGTCCATCTCCGAGAAGGCGGGCGAGACGCCGGCCTCCAGCGGGAAGCGGCGCAGGAGCGAGGCGCAAAAGGCGTGGATCGTCAGGATCTTGAGGCCGCCCGGCGTCTCGATGGCCTGCGCGAAGAGGGTCCGGGCGAAACGCAGGTGCTTCGGGGTGATCGAGCCGCGGGCAGCGCCCAGATTGGTGATCTCGGCGCGCAAGGCTTCATCGGGCAGCATCGCCCAGGCCCCCAGACGCCTGAACAGCCGGTTCTGCATCTCTCCCGCCGCCGCCTTGGTGTAGGTCAGGCAGAGGATGCGTTCGGGCGAGGTTCCCTCCAGCAGGAGCCAGGCCACCCGGTCGGTCAACACCCGCGTCTTGCCCGACCCGGCATTCGCCGCCAGCCAGACGGACCCCCGCGGGTCGGCCGCGCCGGTCTGCGCGCGCATGGCGTCGCCTTGCGGCTGCGGCGCGTCGGTCACCGGCTGACCTCGATCGTCGTCGCGGCGTCGGTATCGTCCCATTCGCCGTAGCGTGCGAGATGGTCGTAGTCGCCGGCATGATCGAGCATGTCGGGGGCCAGACGGGAGATGAACGGCTGACCGGCGGCATAGCGGCGCAGGAGCGCCAGCAGCTGGTCACGCGTCGCGGCGATGAGGTCGGGGCCGAAATCCTCGGGCCCGGCATCCGCGTAGCGCGACCCGAGGGAGAGGTAGCGCACCTCCTCCACCCGCCGTTGCGGCACGTCCGCGAAAGCTCCCTCCGTCACCATCAGCGCCTCGAACAGGAGCTGCTTGGCGAAGTGCTTCTGCTGCTTCTTCGAGGGCAGCGTGCCGGTCTTGTAGTCGAAGATCGCGACCGTCTCGCCCCGGTCGTCGATGCGGTCGGCCCGGGCGGTCAGCGTGAACGGCGGATCGATGAAGGAGAGCGCGCCTTTCCGCTCGACGTGGCTTGGCGTGCCCAGGGCGCGGCGCGCGGTTTCAGCCTCGAGGAACGCGGGGACGACGCGGCCGAACCGGCCCAGCCAGAGGCGGCGCGGGCCGGGCCAGGGGGCGGTCTCCTCAAGGGCTTCCTCGAGCGCCGCACGCAGGCGTTCGGCCGCGTCGTCGGGCAGGGGGCCGGGGGTGCCGCGAGCAAAACGCTCCATCGCGGCGTGAACGGCCGATCCGCGCAGACGGGCGTCGGGGCCCTGCCTGAGCGGATCGAGCGGGTGCAGGCGGAGGATCCGGCGGGCATAGGTGGCATAGGGGTCGCGGATCAGCGTCTCTATCCCGGTGACGGAGAGTTGCGTCAATGCCACGTCCCGCGGCAGGCGAACGGCCGGTCGGGGGGCGGTGGCCGTGGCGTAGCCGGTCTGGGCGGGGTCGTCGAGACACGCGGCCATCTCGCCCCAGTAGCGCCCCCGGTCGCGCATCGCGGCGAGCGCCGTCTCGCCCGCCGGCCCGATGCCGCCCAGAAGTCCGGTGATCCGGTTGAGCCAGCGCGAGGGCACGGTCTCGGCCTCGGCGGTGCGGGTGGCGCGGCTGAACCAGACCTCGCGGCCCGCGGCGGCCTGCTGGAAGTCGTGCGCCGAAAGCCCGGTGGAGCGGTCGGGGAGGTGCAGGCCCGCCTCGGCGCGCATTGCGCGGTTGAGCCAGGGATCGGGCGCGGGCTGGCCCGGCCAGACGTCATCGTTCAGCCCGCCCAGGATGACGAGATCGGCGCTGCGCACGCGTGCCTCCAGCGCGCCCCAGATCATCACGTCGGGATGCGGGCTGAAGGTTTCGCGATGTTCCTCCGCCGACAGCAGCGTGTGCAGCATCCGGGCGAACTCGGCGGCGGCAAGCGGGGTGTCGCCGCGGTCCGGCGCGGCCTGGGCGAGGGTGTCGAGGACGCGGCGCGCCTCGCGGCCAGCGCTGTCGGACCAGAGCTGGGCACCGGCCACCGCCTCGCAGAGGGCGAGGTGCCGGGCGGCGTGATCGGGCAGGGCCGCATCGGCGGGGGCCGCAAGGGCGTCGAGCAGGTCGCAGAGCCACTCCGTCCAGCCGTCGCGCCGGCCGCCGGGTGTCGCCGCGGTGTCGGCCCAGGCCGCGATGGCGGCGCGGGTCGGAAACGGCAGCGGCGCGCGACGCAGGAGGGCGGTCTCCAGGGTGCGGGCGCGGTTCAGGTGGGCCAGCCGGTCGATGCCGCCGCAGGCGAGCGGATGCTTCAGGAGCGCGACGAACGGCTCGGCCTCCACGGGATCCCCCCGCAGCTCGGCGATGGCCAGCAGGAGCCGCCCCGGCGCCGACTGGCTGAGCGGTTGACCGGCGGAATCGTCGGGCTGGATGCCCCAGCGGTCGAGCTGTGCCGCGACCTGACGCGACAAGGTGCGGTCGGGGGTTATAAGCGCGGCGCGGCGTCCCGCGGCGAGGGCCGCGCGCAATCCGCAGGCGATGGCGGCCGCCTCGGCACCCGGCGTGGCCGCTTCCAGGAGGGTGACGCCGGAACAGGCTCCGGCGAGATCCGCCAGGTCCGGGCCTTCGGTGCGCCAGGCGTCGGTGGCCGGCGCGGGGCGCAAGGCAAGCGAGATCAGCGCGTTGCGCGCGGGTGCGGCGGGCATGTCCGCGCCCCAGCGGGGGGCGTCGGCACGGGCGAGGCCGAGCGCGTGCAGGAGGGCGGCATGGCGGTATTGCGGATGGTCCTGCCGGTGCGGCCGGTCCTCGGACAGCAGGGACTGCCACGCACTTTCGGGCATGTCGCCGTCGACCCCCGGCAGGACGACGACGCCTTGCGGCAGGCGCGTCACCGCCGCGATCAGCCGCCGGGTCGGCGCGCGCGATGCGGTGGAACCCGCGACGATCACGGGGTCGGCGGGTGGGCGCTCGGCCCAGAGGGCCAGCAGCCGGTCGAGGGCGGCGGCCTGTGCCGCGGTGGCAGTCATCGTGTCGGCCTGCGCGAGCCAGCCGGTCGCGATGCGCAGGAACTCGAGGTTGCGCTGCCAGTGCTCCGAGAGGCCGTCGGGGACGACGGCGTCGAGCGCCTCGGAGGGCAGCCCCTCCTCCTGCATCTCCGACAGCAGCGACTCCAGGCTTCCCGCAAGATCGAAGGCGGCGGCGGGGGGCGAGAGATCGGGGCGCGCATCGAGGAGCCGTGCCACGAGGCGGGTGAGGCGCAGGCGCAGGGCGAGCGGAGCGATGTCGGCCAGCGGCGCGTCGCCCGGCGGCAGAAGCGGCGCCAGGTCGGAGACGAGGCCGATGCGGGGCAACAGCGTCGCGCCGCCCTGGGCCAGCGCGGCCTCCAGGCGTCGCGCCATGCGGCTGGTGTTCACGAGCACGGTGACGCGGGCCATCGCCTCGGGCGGGGCTTCGCCCAGCCGTGCGCGCAGGCCGTGGGCCAGCGAGACGCTGAAGTCGACTCCCATCGGTTCGCAGAAGACGCCGCGCATCAGCCGTGGTCCCGAAGCATGGCTTCCGCGGGGGCGATGCGGTCGGGCGCGCCGACATCGGCCCAATGGCCGGGGTGTTCGACGCCGAAGAGGCGGCCCGCCGCGAGCATGGCGAGCCAAACGTCGAGGAGGGAGAAGACGCGGCGCGGGTCGTCCGCGACGGACCCGGTGCGGGTGATCGCGGCTCCGGTGGCGATGAGGCCGGTGTCGTGGAGGCGCATCCGGCCGTCGCCGTCGAGACCGAACCGCCGCCCGCCGCGGCCGATGGCGCGCCCTTCGGGGACCAGAAGGAGAAGGCCGTCCATCCGGGCGTCGTCCCAGGCTGTCCCCAGCGTCTGTAGAATGCGGGGTCCGGTCCAGATTGAGTCGGAATTGGTGGTGAGGATGGGGCCGGCGGGCAGGTGCGGGAGCGCGTTCTTCAAGCCGCCGCCGGTTTCCAGCAGATCTGGCGCTTCGTGCAGGAGGATTAGGTCGCGGCCCGCCAGATGCGCTGCGATCCGTGGAGCGAAGTGGTGGGCGTTGACGACGATCGGATGCGCCCCCCAGACCTGATCGAGGGCATGGTCGAGGAGGGGACGGCCTGCGACCTCGACCAGCGCCTTGGGGCGGTCGTCGGTCAGCGGGCGCATCCGGGTGCCGAGACCGGCGGCGAAGACCATCGCGGCGGTCATGCGGGACCGGCATGGTCGCGGCCGCGCAGCGTGCCAGCACGGGCGGCGAGATCCGCGACGAAGGCTTCGTCGGGCGCGGGCAGCAGGGCGTCGAGGGTACGGCGCAGGTCGGCAAGGGCGGGGTGGCGCAGTTCGCGCTGCAGCGCGGCCCAGGCGGGAGGGATGAACCGCAGGTAGGACGTGCGCCCCTGCTGCAGTGCGAGGCGGGCGAAGGTGCGCCCGAGGATGCGAAGCGAGCGCTGCACCGAGGCGGCGGCGATCTGCGCGCGCAGGGCTTCGCGGTCGATCCCGGTCGCGGCGATGTAGGCGTCGGTCGCGGCGCGGGCGGCAGCGGCGGAGACCCTGCGGCGCGGATCGTGGATGAGGGAGGCAAGGTCGTAGGCGGCGGGGCCGCGCATCGCGTCCTGGAAGTCGAGCACGCCGATCCGGGCGGGACCCTCGCGAAGGGGCAGCCAGAGCAGGTTCTCCGCGTGGAAGTCGCGGTGGACGAAGACCTGGCGGCCGGTGAGCAGACGGTCGACGACCTCCTGCACGGCGGCCTCGATCTCGGCCCGGTGGTCGCGGGCGGCGGGTGCATACCAGTCGACGACCATGGCCGAAAGGTTCGCCATAAGTGGCGGATAGGCGGGCAGGTCGGGGGCTTCGTGGCGGTGCAGCCCGGCCAGCCATTCGGCGGCGGCGGCGTAGAGGGCGGGCTCGTCGTCCGGCCGGGCCGCGGCCTCGGCGGCGAGAAGGCGGTCGCCCAGATCCTCCAGCAGGAGGAGACCCTCGTCGGGCGCGGTGGCGAGGACGGCGGGGGCGGACAGGCCTCGCGCGCCGAGCCAGCCGCCGACGGCGAGAAAGCGGTGCACCTCCTCGACGGTGTCCGGCGGCGCGTCCATCAGAATGGCGGTGTCGAGGCCCCGCAACAGGCGGATGTAGCGGCGCGCGGAAGCATCTGCCGGAAGCGGGCGGCGGTGGGCGCTCCCCCAGCCAGCCGTCTCGAGGAAGCCGTCGAGACGCTGATCGGGGATCACGCGGGCACGCCCGCGAAGGCGGGGGCCAGGCGGTCGAGGCTCTCAGGCGGGCCGGTCAGCGTGAGGCGCCGGCTCTCGTCGGGCTCAGGTGCGAGCGTCAGGGTGAGCGCGTGGGCGGGCGAGAGCGAGCCCAGCCGATCGGGCCATTCGATCAGGCAGAGCGCGTCGTCGAAGGCCGCATCGAGCCCCAGTTCGAGCGCCTCGGAAGGGTCGGTGAGACGGTAGAGGTCGGCATGCCAGGTCTCGAACGGACCGGTATCGTAGGTCTGCACCAACGTGAAGGTGGGCGAGGGGACGTCCTCCGCCGGCAGGCCCGCGCGGGATCTCAGGGCCCCGATGAGGGCGCGGGCGAAGGCGGTCTTGCCCGCGCCCACCGGCCCCTCCAGCAGAAGGATGCAGCCGGGCCACACGAGTTTGGAGAGCGCCCGCGCGATCGCCTCGGTGGCGGCGGGCGACGGCAGCGACATCGTGAGGGGCGTGCGGACCATCGACAGCAATTAGCCGCCCGGACCGGCGCCGCGCAAGTGCCCCACGGTGCCGGGGTCAGGCGGAGAGGACGTTGCGCTCGACGCGCGGGTCGTGGGCGGTCGCGGCGGCACCCGCCGTCTCCTCGGGCAGGAAGCCGATCGCGAGGCGACGCCCCGGCAGGGCCGCGATCCGCAGGCCGAGGTCGTCGCCGTCGCCCGTGCGCTGCAAAGGTGCCGACCAGGCGGCGCGCTCCATGTCCGGGTTGCGCAGCACGTCCCGGACCTCGCCCCAGAGCGGGCTGGGACGTGTCAGCGTCTTCCAGAACGCGATGCATCCGTCGAGCGTGGGGGGCAGCTTCCGCTGGGCGTCGGCCCCGAGCCAGATCTGCTCGGCGGCGGCATTGGCGGCGATGCGGCGGCCGTCGGCGTCGAAGACGACCATGCCCTCGTCCATCACGTCGAGGACGTCGCGCATCAGCCCTTGTGCATCCTTCTGGCTGCGTTGCGCGCTGATGTCCGCCGAGATGTCCTCCAGCATCAGCGTGACGGCCCCGTCGCCCTGTGGCCGGGCGGTCATGCGGTAGGTAATGCCCGTCGGCAGCGTCCAGGTCTCGACGTAGGTGCGGCTGGCCTCGGCATGGCTCATGTCCGACAGTCCGGCACGCCACGCCTTGTAGTCGCGCGGCTCGGGCATCCGGCGCCGGTCGCGCAGCGCGTCGAAGAATTCGGTCATCAGCGGGCGGCGCGACAGCCATGCGCCGTCGAGGCCGGTCATGTCCATCAGCGACGGATTGAAGAGGGTCAACTGCCCCTGCCGGTCGAAGATGGCGATTCCGGTGGGCAGGAAGGCGAAGCTCTTGGTGAGGGTCTCCAGCAGCGTGCGCAGCGAATCCTCCGCCCGGATGACCGCGTCGAGCGACTGCGCGTGCAGCAGGCGCAGACCGTCCAGCCCGGAGTCTGGGGGGGACACCTCGAACCAGCTCTCGTCGCCGCGCCGGTCGCTGATCTTGCGGCGGGCGGGGCTGGTGCGGGGCACGGGGCCTTCGGGAAAGAGGTTGTGGAGCGGCCAGCCATGGGCCGCGTCGGCCCCCGCGCACCGCGCCACGAGGGCGAGATAGGTGGCGTTGGCCCAGATCACGCAACCTTCCGCATCGAGAGCCCAGCTCGGTTGCGGGCTGGTGTCGAGGCCGCGCGCGAGCATGGCGATCTCGCCCTCCATTGCAGCGAGGCTTGACAGATCGACACGGACCGATGTCTGGCGTTCCTCGGCCGACGTGACGGTGATCCGCACGTCCTCGCCGTCGCGCAGGCCGAGCACGAGGAGGCGGTCGCGCCCGAACTCGCCGGTCAGCCGGAACGGTCGCCCGGCGTCGCGCAGGCCGGCGAAGGCGGCGGGAATGCCGTCGTTCACGTCCGACAGCACCTCGCCGAGTTCGTCCCAGGCCCGCAGGCGGTCGATCGGATCGGGCAGCAGGAACGCCACGTTGTCGGATTGCTCCACGAGGTAGCCGTTGCGGAACCGGAACTGTCGCGGTTCCGCCAGAACGTCGCCCTCCGGAAGGCCGAGCGGCATGCGATCACGGGGGGCGAGCCAGAGCACGCCGCCCAAGGCGAGAAGGCCGGTCAGAAGACCCCCCAGAAGCGGAAACGCGATCTCGATAGCTTCAAACATGGGCAGCCTTCAGTCTTCAATTGTCGGCCGACCGTCCATGATTCGGGTTAAGGACGCGTTAACGTCTTCGCCGGACGTCAGGGCAGGATCCGGGGGTTCTCGCCCAGGGCCTCCTCGCCGGCGACGACCATCCGGTCGGCCGGCCAGATCACCTCGGCGATGGCCCCGCCCCGCTGGCGCGGGCGCACGCCGCCGGACCGCGATCCGTTGGCGAAGGCGAGCGTCGCGCCGGTGCGCTCCAGCAGCGTCTTGGCGATGAAGAGGCCGAGGCCCATGCCGCCATATCCGGCGCGGTTGCGGCTGCGCAGGAAGGGATCCCCCAATCGGCTGAGCACCTCCGGGGGATACCCCGGCCCGTCGTCGATGACCTGGACGGCGATTTCGCGGGCGGACCATCGCACGTCGATCCAGACCTCGGCCGCGGCGAAGTCGACGGCGTTCTGCACGAGGTTCCGCAACCCGTGGATGACCTCCGGGCTGCGCCGGACGAGCGGACCACGGCCGGCGGCGGTCGCGGAGGGCGCAATGTCGTAATGAAGGTCGATGCCCCGGTCGGAATGGGGCTCCGCCGCCTCGCGGACCACGACCTCCAGCGGCACCGCGTTCATGTGGCGGTCGCTCTTGCCGGCGCGGCCCATCGACCGCAGGATGTCCCGGCAGCGGTCGGCCTGGGAGCGGATCAGGGCGGCATCGTCCCGCAGGTCGGGCCGGTCGGCCAGCTCCTGTGCAAGTTCGGTCGAGACCAGTTTGATGGTGGCCAGCGGCGTACCGAGTTCATGGGCGGCGGCGGCCACCACGCCGCCCAGGTCCTGCAGCTTCTGCTGCCGGGCGAGGGCCGTCTGCGTGGCGAAGAGCGCGTTCGACATCCGCTCCGTCTCGAGGGTGACGCGGAAGGCGAAGCCCGACAGGAAGAGCGTGCCGCTGACGATGGCGATCCAGAACCCGGCGAGGTGCAGCGGTTGCAGCGCGAGGACGGTGCCGTCGGTGAGCGTGAGCGGCAGGTAGTAGCCACCCAGCAACGAGGCCAGGATGGTGGCGGTGGCGGCGAGGATGAAGGTGGAGCGCAGCGAGAGCGTCGTGGCCGAGATGGTGACGGGGGCGAGAAAGAAAAGCGCGAAAGGGTTGTTCAGCCCGCCCGTCAGGAACAGCAGGGCGGCGAGCTGCGTGATGTCGAAAAAGAGCGCGAAGAAGGCCGCGGCCTCGCTCACCCGCAGGTTGCCCGGCTGAATCGTCATCGCGATGAGGTTAGCGGCCACCGAGAGGCCGATCACCAGAAAGCAGAGCCCCAGATGCAGTTCGAGCGACAGCGCGAGCACCGCCACGAGAATGGTCACCGTCTGACCGGAGAGCGCCATCCAGCGCAGGTTCACGAGGGTGCGCAGGCGCACGTTCGGCACGGTCGCCTCCGGCGGCAGGAGGCTGCGGCTGGAGGAGGTCGGCATCGGGCTGATGGTCCTGCTGATTTGACCCGTGCAGGGTGCCGACTTATCTTTCCGGGAACAAGGGATGCTCCGGGGAGATCAGGGATGGCCGAACACGCGATGCAGAAGGCGGCCCCGGAGATCGGGCCCGACAGGACGTTGCTGCTGGTCGACGACGACGAGCCGTTCCTGCGCCGCCTCGAGCGGGCGATGCAGAAGCGCGGCTTCGACGTGGAAGCGGTGCTTTCGGTGGCCGAGGGAATCGCGCGCGCCACGTCGCGTCCGCCGGCCTACGCGGTCATCGATCTGCGGTTGGAGGATGGCAATGGTCTCGACGTGGTGGAGCGGCTGCGCGAGACGCGCCCCGATGCCAGGATCGTGGTGCTGACCGGTTACGGCGCGATCGCCACGGCGGTGGCCGCGGTGAAGATCGGCGCGACGGATTATCTCTCGAAACCCGCCGACGCCAATGACATCACCGACGCGCTGCTCTCCCGGGGCGACGACCTTCCACCCCCGCCGGAAAACCCGATGTCGGCCGACCGGGTCCGCTGGGAGCATATCCAGCGGGTCTACGAGCTCTGCGAGCGCAACGTGAGCGAAACCGCACGGCGGCTGAGCATGCATCGCAGGACGCTGCAGCGGATTCTGGCGAAGCGGTCGCCCCGGTGAGGTTGGGCTTGCTGGCGGTCTGCGTGCTGGCAGCGTGTCAGCAGGTGGATGCGCCCGGTGTGGGTGCGCCAATGGCGGCGCCCAGGCTTGCGCTGGTCCCCGCCCCCGGCGGTCTGCTGGTCGAAGGCTCCGGCGGCCGCGAGATCGGTTTCGGGCGCGACCGATCGGGGGCGCTGGCGTCGATTGCGAAAGTCGAAGGCGGGGCAGCGCGCCCGGTGGCCTGCGGGGCCGGGCGGGAGGCCTTCGCGACCGCCGGCGGCCTGGGGGTGGTCTTCGAGGGCGGGACGTTCGTCGGATGGCGCGATGTCACCGCCGCCGCCGGGCGCGGCTGCGGCTGACGGGGGCCAATCAGGCCATCGAGCGCACCACCCAGACGCCGGTGGCGACGGAGACCGCGGTGAGGATCGTGCCCCAGGCGGTATCGGTGGCGACCATCGTCCAGTCCCACCCCCTGATCGTGGACATGTTGGTGAACTCGTAGGTGCCATAGGCCAGTGCCCCGAGGATCGCCCCGTTGACGCCCGCCTCGACCACCGAATCGTGGCGCAGGGCCGGCAGGGAGATCAGCCAGACCGCGCCGGCGATGTAGAAGGCGTAGAAGACCAGCGCCGGGGCCATGTTGATCGGCGTGAGGAGGATGTCGCCCACATGCCGCTCGAACAGGGGCTTCATCAGGACGTTCAGCCCGATCACGTCGATGACGGCGAAGACGGTCGCCGTCACGAGGTATAGCAGGAAGAATTGCATCGCGGCAACCTTTGCGGATCGGAGTGGCCACCCGGAAGCGACGTGTTTTCAGCGGTATACCCGGTAGATCCTTACCACCTGGTTTACGCCCGGCCGGGCGGCAAGCGCCTCGATCGAAAATGCTCCACCCACCTCCTCGAACCCGCGCGAGCCGTAATAGGCGCCCGCACTGGCATTGTCGCGGGCATGGCACGCCACGATGCGGCGGATACTGCGGGTTCGGGCGGCCTTGCAGGTTGCGTCGAAGAGGGCCGAGCCTGCGGCGATGCCATCCTCGCCAGGCGCCATGAAGGTGGCGATCTCGCAGGTATCCGGGGGCAGGTCCTTGCGCGGTCCCATCCACTGGAAGCCGCGCAGGTCGCCGCCGCGCTCGGCCACGTGCCAGACGTCGCCGCCGTCGATCCAGTCGCGCAAGGTGGCGATATCGACCGGCGGTCCGACCCGCCCGGGAAGCGTGTCGAGCAGCGCCGCCATCGCGCCTGCGTCAAAACGCCTCCCGGGCCGGACGGCGAGGCGCTCCATCGTGTCAGCGGACGTCGCAGGCGGCGAGCAGGGCCGCGTGACGGTCAAGGAAGGCGTGCCGGACCTCCGCCGGCGGGCGCAGGGCAAGTGTCAGGCCCTGCACGACTCCACGGTCCGGCCGTCCGAACAGCCGGTCGGCCTCGGTCTCACCGAAGCCCGCGAGATGGATGGCCTCGAGCCAGGCGGAGATGCGGTCAGCCCGCTTCACGGCCCGCTTGACCGCGGCGGGGGGGCGGGCGGGCAGGCCGAAGCGCAGGTTGATCGCGGCCTGCAGGCGGTCGTCGAGTTCGCCATAGCGCGGGCCGACCGCCGCCTTTACCGGCGAGATCATGTCGCCGATGACGTATTCGGGAGCATCGTGCAGCAGGGCGGACATTAGCGTGCGGGGCGTCGCGAAGGGGTCGAGGCGCAGGAGGATGTCGACCACGAGAAGTGAATGTTCGGCCACCGAATAGGGCCAGTCGCCGCACGTCTGACCGTTCCAGCGGGCGACGAAGGCAAGCCCGTGGGCGATGTCGGACACCTCTATGTCGAGGGGAGAAGGGTCGAGCAGGTCGAGCCTGCGGCCCGACAGCATCCTCTGCCAAGCTCTCGGGGGGGTGGGCGCACGGGTCATGGCATACGTCCTAGCTGCGGGCGGGCGGTTTGCAACCGGCGTGGCGGCGCCTCGACAAGTGCCGGCGATGCGCGGGCGGCACCCGATGTCGTGGCCCACGTGAATTGCGGATGGCTTGCGTTATGTGCGGGGAAGATGCGGGCGCGCAGATCGGCCGGGCGGCCGGCGTTGTGGGCGCGCGGGGCCGCTGCTAGGGCCGGCGCAACGGGTTTCGCAGGAGAACGACCATGACCGACTACATCGTCAAGGACATCGCGCTGGCCGGATACGGGCGCAAGGAGCTCGACATCGCCGAGACCGAGATGCCGGGTCTGATGGCGCTGCGGGAGGAATACGGCGTCTCGAAGCCGCTGTCGGGCGCGCGCATCGTGGGCTCGCTGCACATGACGATCCAGACGGCGGCGCTGATCGAGACACTCGTGGCGCTCGGGGCCGACGTCCGCTGGGCCTCGTGCAACATCTATTCGACGCAGGACCACGCGGCGGCGGCCATCGCGGAGGGCGGCACGCCGGTCTTCGCGGTCAAGGGCCAGTCGCTGGAGGAGCACTGGGATTATCTGGACCGCTCGTTCCAGTTCATCGAAGGGGCGAACATGATCCTCGACGACGGCGGCGACGCAACGCTTTACGTCCTGCTCGGCGCGCGGGCGGAGGCGGGCGAGGACCTCGGCGTGGCGACCTCCGAGGAGGAAGAGGTGATCCATGCGCAGATCGCGAAGCGCCGGGAGGCGAGCCCCGGCTGGTTCACGAGGACGCGCGACGCCATCAGGGGGGTCAGCGAGGAGACGACGACCGGCGTGCATCGCCTTTACGATCTGCACAAGAAGGGCCTGCTGCCGTTCCCGGCAATCAACGTGAACGACTCGGTGACCAAGTCGAAGTTCGACAACAAATACGGTTGCAAGGAGTCGCTAGTCGACGGCATCCGCCGGGCGACCGATGTGATGATGGCGGGCAAGGTCGCGGTCGTCTGCGGTTACGGCGACGTCGGCAAGGGGTCGGCGGCCTCCCTCGCGGGGGCGGGCGCGCGGGTCAAGGTGACGGAGGTCGATCCGATCTGCGCGCTGCAGGCGGCGATGGACGGGTTCGAGGTGGTCGTGCTGGAGGACGTGGTGGCGAGTGCCGACATCTTCGTGACCACGACGGGCAACAAGGACGTCATCCGCATCGAGCACATGCGCGAGATGAAGGACATGGCGATCGTCGGCAACATCGGCCACTTCGACAACGAGATCCAGGTCGCAGCCCTGAAGAATCACAAGTGGACCAACATCAAGGATCAGGTCGACATGATCGAGATGCCTTCGGGCAATCGGATCATCCTGCTGTCCGAGGGGCGGCTTCTGAACCTTGGCAATGCGACGGGGCATCCGTCTTTTGTCATGTCGGCAAGCTTTACCAATCAGGTTCTGGCGCAGATCGAACTCTGGACGAAGGGCGCCGAGTACCCGCCGGGCGTGCATATCCTGCCCAAGGCGCTGGATGAAAAGGTGGCGCGCCTGCATCTGAAGAAGATCGGGGTCAAGCTGACTGAACTCCGCCCCGAACAGGCCGAGTATATCGGTGTGAAGGTCGACGGCCCGTTCAAGTCGGAGCATTACCGATACTAAGCGGCGATACTCCGGCACGGCGTTTCACATTCTTCTTGTGCGCTGACGGATTTCGCGCGAAGCGGCGTATCGGCTTGGTCGCGAAAGGGCGGCGATGTCGAAGGCATCCGGGAGCCCGGAGCGCTTGAAACGAGCAAGCGAACGACCTGATTAAGCAACTCGGATTGCGCGACTGTGCGGGCTTGATGGCCGGGATGGACA
>JBBQDX010000070.1:0-17135 GCA_038320125.1 Rhodobacterales bacterium
CGCTGAGCCGGACATTACCCTGAAGGAGCTGGCCGGGGCGCTGACTGAGACGCATGGCGTGTCGGTGCAGCTTTCTTCGATCCACCGGGCGCTGGTCCGGGCCGGGTTCTCATATAAAAAAAGGTCTGGTCGCGCAGGAGCGTATGCGGACGGATATCAGGCACGCCCGACATGACTGGACCGTGCGCCGGCAGCCCTTCATGCGCGAAAGGGTGCGCCGGCTGGTCTTCATCGATGAGACATCGGTGAAGACCAATATGACACGACTGCGGGGCCGCAGCGCCGTAGGCGAACGGCTGTTCGATACAACGCCGTTCGGGCGCTGGAAGACGCAGACCTTCATCGCCGGGCTCACCTGCGACGCGTTGATCGCGCCCTGGGTGATCGAAGGCGCCATGGATCGAGCCGCTTTCGACATCTACGTCGAGACCCAGCTCGCACCGGCCCTGTCGCCCGGCACGGTCGTGATCCTCGACAACCTCTCCACCCACAAGAGCCCGAAGGCGGCTGAGATCCTGAACGGCCAAGGATGCTGGATGCTGTTCCTGCCCGCCTACTCGCCAGACCTAAACCCCATCGAAATGGCCTTCTCAAAGCTGAAGGCCCACCTTCGACGCATCGGCGCGCGCGCCTACGATACCCTCATCCAGGCCCTCGGCGACATCTGCGACCTGTTCGATCCCGAGGAGTGCTGGAACTTCTTCAGCGCCGCAGGATACGCGTCTGACTAAACGCAAACCGCTTTATTTCAGATTCTTGCGCGATTTACGCGATTGATCGCGATAGCTTGAAAGTGCCCCCAATCATTCCCACTCGATCGTCCCCGGCGGCTTGGACGTGATGTCGTAGGTCACCCGGTTGATCCCCGGCACCTCGTTGATGATGCGCGTGGCCGTCTCGCCGAGAAACTCGTGGGTGAAGGGGTAGTAGTCGGCGGTCATGCCATCGACCGAGGTGACGGCGCGCAGGGCGCAGGCGAAATCGTAGGTGCGCCCGTCGCCCATCACGCCGACGGTGCGGACGGGGAGGATGGCGGCGAAGGCCTGCCAGATCTCGTCGTAGAGGTTGTGGCGACGGATCTGGTCGATGAAGACCGCGTCCGCCTTGCGCAGGATGGCGAGCTTCTCGCGGGTGATCTCGCCGGGGCAGCGGATGGCGAGGCCCGGGCCGGGGAAGGGGTGGCGGCCGATGAAGCTGGGCGGCAAGCCGAGTTCGCGCCCGAGCGCGCGGACCTCGTCCTTGAAGAGCTCGCGAAGCGGCTCGACCAGCTTCAGCCCCATCGTCGCGGGCAGGCCGCCGACGTTGTGGTGCGACTTGATGGTGACGGAGGGGCCGCCGGAGAAGGACACCGACTCGATGACATCCGGGTAGAGGGTGCCCTGGGCTAGGAACTCCACCCCCTTGATGGCGTCGGCGTGCTTCTGGAAGACGTCGATGAAGAGGCCGCCGATGATCTTGCGCTTGGTCTCCGGGTCGCTGACGCCTTCGAGCTTGCCGAGGAAGAGCTCCTCCTCGCGGGCGTGGATAAGCGGCAGGTTGTAGTGGTCGCGGAACATCCGCGCGACCTCCTCGCCCTCGCCCTGGCGCAGGAGGCCGTGGTCGACGAAGACGCAGGTGAGCTGTGCGCCGATCGCCTCGTGCAAGAGGACCGCGGCGACCGACGAATCGACCCCGCCGGACAGCGCGCAGATGACCTTCGCGTCGCCCACCTGCGCGCGGATCGCGGCCACCGCCTGCTCGCGGTATCCCGCCATCGTCCAGTCGCCGGTGAAGCCCGCGATGCGCACGAAGTTCTCGAAAAGCCTCGCGCCCTTTGGCGTGTGATGCACCTCCGGATGGAACTGCATTCCGTAGAATCGCCGGGCCGGGTCGGCGACGACGGCGAAGGGCGCGCCGGGCGAGGTGGCATAGACCTCGAAGCCTTCGGCGATGCGGTTCACATGATCGCCGTGCGACATCCAGACCTGCTCGCGCCCGGTCGCCTCCAGCCCGTGGAACCAGCCGTCGAGCAACTCCAGCTTGGCCTCCGGCGCGATGAAGGCGCGGCCGAACTCCGCCGTGCCCGCGCCGCGCAAGACCTCTCCGCCGAGCATCTGCATCATCACCTGCTGGCCGTAGCAGATGCCGAGGACGGGGACGCCCAGATCGAAGATCTCGCTCGGCGGGCGCGGGCTGCCCGCGTCGGGGACGGAGGCCGGGCCGCCGGAGAGAATCACCGCCATCGGCGCGAACTCCCGCAGGAACGCCGGCGTGACCTTCTGGAACGGATGGATCTCGCAGAAGACGTTCAGCTCGCGCAGCCGCCGCGCGATGAGCTGCGTCACCTGGGAGCCGAAATCGACGATGAGGAGCCGCTGGTGCTCGGCGGCGAGGGCAAGGTCTGTGGGAAGCTGCGTCATGCCCGCTGAGTATGGGGGCGGTCGCGCGCTGGCAAGCGGCCACAGGCCATGTCGTCTTTCGCCCCTTCGCGGCGCAAACGGTCGGCGCGCGCGGGGTCGCAGGCGCTACGTCGTGGGCGACATCTGCGAGGAGACGGGACATGGCGGACGGGGCATCCGAAGGCGGGCGCGGGCGGCGGGGTGGCGGCGGGGCGGCGCGCCGGGCGGAGCGGACCAGCGGCAAGATCGTGCAGTCCCGCTACATCACGCGCAACATTCCCGATTTCGAGATCCTGACCGCCGAGGCGATCGAGATCGTCGAGGCCAACGCCGAGATCGTGCTCGAGGAGATCGGCGTCGCCTTCCCCGACAACGAGCCTGCTCTAAAGCTCTGGCGCGAGGCGGGCGCGGACGTGCAGGGCGATCGGGTGCATCTGCCGAAGGGTCTGGCCCGCGCCCTCTGCGCCACCGCGCCCGGCCAGTTCACCCAGATCGCCCGCAACCCCGAGCGCAACGTCGAGATCGGCGGGCGCAACCTCGTGCTTGCCCCGGTCTACGGGCCGCCCTTCGTGCGCGACGCCGGCGGCCGCCGCTATGCCACGCTGGCCGATTTCCACAAGTTCGTGAAGCTCGGGCATATGTCGCCCTGGCTGCACCATTCCGGCGGCACGGTCTGCGAACCGACGGACATTCCGGTCAACAAGCGGCACTACGACATGCTGATGGCGCATATGACGCTGACCGACAAACCCTTCATGGGCTCGGTCACGGAAGCCAGCCGCGCCGCCGATTCGGTGGAGATGTGCGACATCCTCTTCGGCGGGCTCGACGACCGCACGGCGATGATCTCGCTGATCAACATCAACTCGCCGCTCACGTTCGATTCGATCATGATGGGCGCGCTCGAGGAATACGCGAAGGCCAATCAGGCCGCGATCATCTCGCCCTTCATCGTCGGCGGGGCCATGGCGCCGGTGTCGGTGATGGGTACCCTGACGCAGGTTCTGGCCGAGGTGATGGCCGGCGTGGCCTACAGCCAACTCATCCGCAAGGGCGCGCCGGTCATCTTCGGCGCCTTCGTCACGTCGATCGACATGAACTCGGGCGCGCCGACCTTCGGCACGCCGGAAGCCTCGCAGATCACCTACGGCGCGGGGCAGCTCGCGCGGCGGCTTGGCCTGCCCTTCCGATCGGCCGGGTCGTTCTGCGGTTCCAAGCTGCCCGACGCCCAGGCCGCCTACGAGAGTTCCAACAGCCTGAACATGGGGCTGCTTTCGGGCGTCAACTTCATGCTGCACGCCTGCGGCTGGCTG
This sequence comes from Rhodobacterales bacterium, assembly GCA_038320125.1. Lineage (GTDB taxonomy): Bacteria > Pseudomonadota > Alphaproteobacteria > Rhodobacterales > Rhodobacteraceae > Jannaschia. The sequence continues at coordinate 3,692 of JBBQDX010000070.1, forward strand.
GAGGGCGGGCTGGTCGCGGACTTCGAGAAGTTCGTGATGGACGCGGACCAGCTCGGCGCGCTGCACAAGTTCGCGGAAGGCATCGCCATCGACGAGAACGCGCAGGCGATGGACGCGCTGCGCGAGGTCGGGCCGGGCGGGCATTACCTCGGGTGCGCGCATACCCAGGCCAACTTCAAGTCGGCGTTCTGGAAATCGACGGTGCTGGACTACAAGCCGTTCGAGACCTGGGCCGACGAGGGCGAGAGGGACACGCGGGCGCTGGCCGCCGTGCGGGTCGAGAAGCTGCTGTCGGACTACGAGCAGCCCTATCTCGACCCGGGCGTGCTGGAGGCGCTGACCGACTACGTCGCGCGCATGATGGCCGGGATGCCCGACGCCTTCTTTTATGGTTGCGCGCCGCAGGCGCGCGCCCGTAAACGGCTGAGGGTGCGGGCTAAAAGCCCGTGCCCGTGCCGCTCCCCCCCGACAAGCGTTCCCCCCAACGCTAACAAGGTCAATAGCCCCCGCCTTGGGAGCCCCCGCCCCGGGGCTGAACAATTCCGTGCCATCAGGCCATCCGGAACGCGCGCGCCTCCGCCAGCAATGCCACGAGGATGTCGATGTGGCGGGCGAAGCTGTAGTTCTTGTCCGAGATCTGCCGGCGCCGTTCGAGTGCGGCCTCGATCGGCAAGAGCTTCTCGAGCGCGGCGCGCGGCGAGGCGGGAATGCCGATCCGCAGCATCCGACGCAGATCGCGGCGGCGCTCGTACTGCCGCGTGCCGTGCTTGGCTGCGTCGACGAGGAGGCCGGGGCGGCGGAGGGCGGCGAGCTCATGGGTGATTTGGCACATGATCCAGGTTCCATCCCTGTTGCTTCAACTGCCTTTATTCTGCCGCGATCCGGCCACGTGTTGCGCACAATCGGGGGCAGCGCGCGCTGGTCCGAAGCCGTTTACAATTTGGAAACAATCGTCTCCGGAATGGAAACATTTAACGGCTTGGTAACCAATCCGAGCCAGTTCTGACCGGGTTTTCCAAGGATCCTCCCGGAGCTTTCGATGCTTGCCCGACCAGCAGTAACGCCTGAGATCACCTTGCCCGAATGGGTCCCCGCGGCGGCGCGCGCCTATCTGGCGCATGCCTGCGCGGGCCGCCCGTTGCGCGCCGTCGCGGCGGAGAGCGGCTGCGCCGCCTCGACGGTGCTTCGTCAGGTCCGGCGCGTCGAACGGCTTCGGGACGACCCCCTTGTGGACGACGCGATCGAGCGGCTCGCAGAAGCCGCCTTGAAAGGTACGTTCCCCTCAGACCCGAAAGAGTGCAGAACCATGTCAGCAATGCCCGACCGCGCCACCCTGATCGACGACGAGACGCTCAACCGCGAGGCCAAGCGGGTCCTGCGCCGCCTGTGCGAGAGCGATGCTTTCCTCGCGGTGGGGCAGGGGATGCCCCAGGCCGTCGTCCTGCGGGAGACGGGCGATGTCCCGACCCGCACCGCCACCGTGCCGCGCCCGGTGGCGCAGGCCTTCGTGCTGAAAGACTGGGTGGCCTGCTACAAGATCGGGCGGATCACCCGCTACCGCATCACCGACGCCGGGCGGGCGGCGCTCAAGCGGCTGCTCGGCGATACGCTGGCCGCCCGACAGGAGGCGCGTGGCATGGCGGAGGCGCCGAGCCCGTTCCTCACCCAGCACATGGAGATGGCGGAACGCGTGGTGTCGGGTCCGAACGGCGCGGAGACGCTTCGGGTCAACCTCAACGAATCCCCCTTGGGCAGCCTTGCCCGCAAGCGCGACCGCGACGGCAAGCCTTTCCTCGCCATCGAGCTGGTCATCGCGGGAGAACGCCTTCGCGCCGATTTCGAGCGCGCCCAGATGGGGCCGCGCGTCGGCCAGAACTGGGAGCGTTTCCTGACCCCGGGCACCCGGGGCGAGATGTCGCCCGGCAACCCCTGCTCGGGGCCGGAAGGCGCGCGGTCGCGGGTCTCGGAGGCCCTGCGCGCCCTCGGGCCGGGACTCGCGGATGTCGTGCTCCGGGTCTGCTGTTTCATGGAGGGCATGGAGACGGCGGAGAAGCGCATGGGCTGGGCCGCGCGGTCGGGGAAGATCGTCCTGCGGATCGCCCTGCAACGGTTGTCGTCGCATTACGACGCCGTCCATCGCTAGGACCTCGCCCCCACGCGCGCCCGGGCCCGCTGCGATAGCCGTGCGCCACTAGGCCCGCGCCGGGTCCGGCACCCCCGAAAGCACGAACCGGCATACCGGAACGGACGGCGTCCCGACCGCCGCGACGCGAGACGCCGCCCCGGGGCGGGCGGCGCCCTCCGGCGTTCAGCGGTTCTCGACGTCCACGTAGTCGCGCAAGGTCGGGCCGGTGTAGAGCTGCCGGGGGCGTCCGATCTTGAGGGCGGGGTCGCTGAGCTGTTCCTTCCACTGGCTGATCCAGCCGACGGTGCGCGAGACCGCGAAGATCGGCGTGAACATCGAGGTCGGGAATCCCATCGCCTCGAGGATGATGCCCGAATAGAAGTCGACGTTCGGAAAGAGCTTCTTGTCGGTGAAGTAGGGATCCTCCAGCGCCTGCTTCTCCAGCTCCTTGGCAACCTGAAGCGTCGGATTGTTCTCGACGCCCATAAGGTCGAGCACCTCGTCGGCACTCTCCTTCATGACCGTCGCGCGCGGGTCGAAGTTCTTGTAGACCCGGTGCCCGAAGCCCATCAGGCGGAACGGGTCGTCCTTGTCCTTGGCGCGGGCGATATACTCCGGGATGCGGTCCGGCGTGCCGATCTCCTTCAGCATCTCCAGCGCGGCCTGGTTTGCGCCGCCATGCGCGGGCCCCCAGAGGCAGGCGATGCCGGCCGCGATGCAGGCGAACGGGTTGGCGCCCGACGAGGAGGCGAGGCGGACCGTCGAGGTCGAGGCGTTCTGCTCGTGGTCGGCATGGAGCGTCAGGATCCGGTCCATGGCGCGCGCCAGGATCGGGTCGGGATCATAGGGCTCGGCGGGCACCGAGAAGCACATGTTGAGGAAGTTCGCCGCGTAGTCGAGGTCGTTGCGCGGATAGACGAAGGGCTGGCCGATGGCGTATTTGTAGGCCATCGCCGCGATGGTCGGCAGTTTGGCGATAAGCCGGATGGCCGCAACCTCGCGCTGCCAGGCGTCGGTGATGTCGGTGCTGTCGTGATAGAAGGCCGACATCGCGCCGACCACACCCACGAGCGTCGCCATGGGAGGCGCGTCGCGGCGGAACCCGCGGAAGAAGTTATGCATCTGCTCGTGAACCATCGTATGACGGGTCACGGTGTTCTCGAAGGTCTCGAGCTGTTCGCCCGACGGCAACTCGCCATAGAGAAGCAGGTAGCAGACCTCCAGGTAATGCGATTTTGCGGCCAGTTGGTCGATCGGGTAGCCGCGGTGCAGCAAGACGCCTTCCTCGCCATCGATGAAGGTGATGGCACTGTCGCAGGCGGCGGTCGAGGTGAACCCCGGGTCGTAGGTGAAGACGCCGGCGGAGGCGTAGAGCTTGCGGATGTCCACGACGTCGGGGCCGGCGGTCGGCGAGTGGACGGGCAGCTCGTGAACCTTGCCATCGAGGGTCAGCGTCGCGGTCTTCGTGGGATCGGCCATGGTCGTCCTTTCACAGCGTTTGCGGAATGAACGTCACGCCGCAAAAAATTGATCTAGCGGTGTATTCCGCAGCGCAAAACAGATCGCGCCGGGTTCAAGTCAAATCCGGGCCCCGGCCGCGTCGGACAGACGCGCCAGCGTCTCGTCCCGTCCGAGGAAAAGCATCATGTCGAAGACGCTGGGGCTGGCCGTCCGACCCGCGAGCGCCGCCCGCAGCGGGGCGGCCAGCTGGCCCAGACCCAGCCCCTTGGACTGCGCCAGATCGCCCGCGACACCTTCGAGCACGTCGCGCGCCCAGCTAGCAGTTTGCAGGTGCGGCGTCAATTCGGCCAGCAGCGCCCGCGCCTGCGGATCGAGCGCCTTGGCCGCCTTGTCATCCGGCACGACCGGACGCTCCGCCAGCGCGAATTGCGCCCGTTCGACAAGTTGCGGCAGCGTCCGGCTCGCTTCCTTCACGAGCGGGATCGCCGCGGCGAGGCGGTCCGGGTCGAGCGGCTTGCCGGTTCTCGCGGCCCAATCCGTGGCGGCGGCCAGCACGGCCGCATCGTCCATCACGCTCAGGTGCTGCCCCGAAAGGTTCTCCAGCTTCTTCAGGTCGAGCCGCGCCGGCGCCCGCCCGATGCCCTCCAGTCCGAACCACTCCCGCGCTTGTGCGTCGGTGAAGAACTCGTCGTCGCCGTGGCTCCACCCCAGCCGCGTCAGGTAGTTGCGCAGCGCCTGGGCGGGAAACCCGAGGGCCGCGTAGTCCTCCAAGCCGGTCGCGCCATGGCGCTTCGACAGCTTCTTGCCGTCTTCCCCGTGGATCAGCGGAATATGCGCCCAGACCGGCTGCGCCCACCCCATCGCATCGTAGATCTGCGCCTGTCGCGCGGCGTTGTTGAGGTGGTCGTCGCCGCGGATGACATGGGTGATGCCCATGTCGCGGTCGTCCACCACGACGGCGAGCATGTAGGTCGGCGTGCCGTCCGAGCGCAGCAGGACCATGTCGTCGAGCTGGTCGTTGCGGAATGTGACGTCGCCCTGCACCGCGTCCGCGATCACCGTGGTGCCGTCGCGCGGGGCCTTCAGCCGGACGACCGAAGGAGCGTCGGGGTGGGTGGCCGGACCCTCGTCGCGCCACGGGCTGCGGAACAGCGTGGAGCCGCCCGTCGCGCGCGCCGCTTCGCGGAACGCCTCGATCTCGTCCTGCGTCGAGAAACACCTGTAGGCGTGTCCGGCCGCCAGCATCTCGCCCGCGACCTCCGCGTGGCGGTCGGCGCGCGCGAACTGGCTCACGGCTTCCCCGTCCCAGTCCAGCCCGAGCCATGTCAGCCCGTCGAAGATCGCCCGCGTCGCATCCTGGGTCGAGCGCGCCCTGTCGGTATCCTCGATGCGCAGCAGGAACCTGCCGCCATGGGCGCGCGCGAAGAGCCAGTTGAACAGCGCCGTGCGCGCGCCGCCGATATGCAGGTATCCGGTCGGCGACGGCGCGAAGCGGGTGACGACCGGAGCGGCGGCGGCGGCGGGGCGGCTCATGCGAAGGCTCCTCGGTCTGGCGGGCGGGCGGGGGCCCGTTAACGGTTTGGTAACCACGCGGCGGCTAACCTCTGGCGGTTGATAGGCAGCACCGAGGGGGAGAGCAAGGATGCACCCGACTGGCGCCGCTCTCGCCCCGCGACGCGGGCTCCCCTCCCTCGTGGCCACCTGCCAGGACCTGCGCGGCCATCGGCTCCCCTGGCTGGCGCTGGCCTTCGGCTCCGGTGTGGGCGTCTACTTTGCCCTTCCGGTCGAACCCACGCCGGCACAGGCGGCCGCTCTGGCCGCCACGACGCTCGCGCTCTGCGGTCTGGGATGGCTCGGCCGGGCAGGAGCGGGCTTTCTGGCGATCCTTCTGGCAGCCGGGCTTGCCGGCGGTCTGGCCGCTCAGGCCCGCACCCAGCTCGTGGCCGGCCCGGTGCTCGGCTATCGCTACTACGGCGCGATCGAGGGGCGGGTGATCGAGATCGACCGTTCCGCCTCCGGCGCGCCCCGCCTGACGCTCGACCGCGTCCGCCTCGACCGCATGGGCCCCGCGGAGACGCCCCGCAGCGTCCGCATCTCGCTGCACGACGTAACCGGTCTCGGCCCCGCCCCCGGACAGCGCGTGATGACGACCGGCCACCTCACGCCGCCCTCCGGGCCCGCCGAACCCGGCGGCTTCGACTTCCAGCGCAATGCCTGGTTCGAGGGCCTTGGCGGCATCGGATACAGCCGCGTCCCGCTGCTTCTCGCCGACCCCGCGCCGGACGGCGTCACGCTCGTTGTCGCAAGGATCCGCGCCGCCGTCGGGGACTGGCTGCGCGCGCGGATGCCGGGGCAGACGGGGCAGGTGGCCACGGCCATCACCACCGGCGACCGCTCCGGTCTCTCCGACGAGGTGACGGCGGCACTTCGGGCCTCCAACCTCGCCCACCTCCTCGCGATCTCCGGACTGCACATGGGCCTGCTCGTCGGCTTCGTCTTCTGGTCGGTCCGCGGCGGCCTGGCGCTCTTCCCGCCGCTAGCACTCCAGTATCCGACACGGGCCTGGGCGGCGGCGGTGGCCTTTCCCTTCGCGCTCGCCTACCTCTTTCTGTCGGGCGGCAGCGTGGCCACGCAACGCGCCTTCGTGATGGCGGCCGTCATGCTCGGCGCCATCCTGCTCGGCCGTCGTGCCCTCTCGATCCGCAGCGTGGCGCTGGCGGCGCTCCTGATCCTCCTCTGGCGTCCCGAAAGCCTCACCGGGCCGGGCTTCCAGATGTCGTTCGCCGCCACCGGCGCGCTGGTGCTCGCTTTCCGCTGGGCCTCCCGGCATGGTGGCGGCTGGATGCGCGGCTGGCGCGGCTTCCTCGTGTCGCTTCTGCTCTCCTCCATCGTCGCGGGGGCGGCGACGGCCCCGATCGCGGCGCTGCACTTCAACCGGCTCGGCCAATTCGGCGTGCTCGCAAACGTGCTCGCGGTGCCGATGATGGGAACGCTGGTGATGCCGCTCCTGCTGGTGGCGCTGCTGCTCTGGCCGCTCGGACTCGAGGCGCTTCCGCTGCGCATCGCCGGATGGGGCATCGACTACATCCTCTGGGTCGTGGAGTGGGTCGCCTCGCTGCCGGGCTCGGTGGCGATGGTGCATGCGCCGGGTTGGCAGGTGCTCGCGGTCCTCGGGTTCGGCATGACGCTGATCGGCGTCGCGCGAGGGCGGGGCGGGCGCGCGGCGGGCATGATGGCACTGGCGGTCGCGGCGACGCTTTGGGTGCGCGCGCCCCGTCCGGACATCCTGATCTCCGACGACGGGCGGCTCGTCGGCATCCTCGGGGACAACGGCCGGTGGCTCAACCGCGCGACCGGCGCCGGGTTCGTCGCCGGGGTCTGGCTCGAGAACGACGGCGATGCCGCCCTGCAGGAGGACGCGGCCGCCCGGCCGCGCCCGGCGACGGACATCGTGCTGCACGTCGCGGCCCGCAAGTCGGAACTGCCGGCCGCGATGGCGGCCTGTGCCGCCACCCCCGGCCTGCTCGTGTCCGCGCTGGAAGTGCCCCGCCCGATTCCGGGCTGCGACGTCTTCGATCCGGTCAGGCTCGACGGAACCGGAGCGGTGGCCCTGACGCTGGACGACGACGGCACGCTGCGGCAGGTGGACGCCCGCAGCCTGCAGGGTGCGCGGCCCTGGGTCGAGGCGGGCAGGGTGCAGCGATAGCCGGGAGCATGCTCCGGCGGAACGAGCGCGCCCGCACGTTCACCGGCGCCGCCTTGCACCTCAATAACTGCGGATCAGCCCCACGAGGCGCCCCTGCACGCGGACCTGATCGTCGCGCAGCAGGCGGGTCTCATAGGCCGGATTCGCCGCCTCGAGCGCAATCATGTTGCGGACGCGACGGAACCGCTTCAGCGTCGCCTCGTGATCCTCCAGCAGCGCCACGACGATATCGCCGTTGTCGGCCGTATCCTGCTCCCGGATCACCACGACGTCGCCGTCGTTGATGCCCGCGTCGATCATCGAATCGCCCTTCACCTCCAGCGCGTAATGCGCGCCGCCCCGGTCGAGCATCTGCGCCGGCACCGCGATGTGGCGGGAGGCCTCGCCGATGGCCTCGATCGGCGCACCGGCCGCGATGCGCCCCATCAGCGGCAGTTCGGTCGCGTTGATCTCGACCCGCATCGACCGCGCCGGTGCGGCCGGTGCCTGTCCCCGTCCGTTGATGACCTGCGGCACGAAGGTCGAGATGCCGCCCAAGTCCTCGGGCAGGCGCGTGATCTCGATGGCCCGCGCCCGGTGTGCGAGGCGCCGGATGAAGCCCCGCTCCTCGAGCGCGGTGATGAGCCGGTGGATGCCCGATTTTGAGCGCAGGTCGAGGGCGTCCTTCATCTCGTCGAAGGACGGGGGAACGCCGTCGCGCTGCATGCGCTTGTGGATGAAGACGAGAAGGTCGCGTTGCTTGCGGGTCAACATCGGTCGAGGTCCCTCGTGCTGGTCCGGGCCCGGCAGGACCCTGTCGCGCTCCGTTCTAGAAAGGTTCCCCTTTTGTGTCAACAAGCGCCAGGGCGGTCCGGCCAGCGCGTTCCGGTTCAGGGCGGAAGGTCGACGACCTCCACGCGGTCCCCCGCGCCGCGGGCGCCGTCACCCGGCGGGCGGACGACGAGCACATCGGCTTGCGCGAGAACGCTCAGCAGGCTGCTGTCCTGCCGGGCGCAGACCCGGACAGCCCCGTCCTCGATCGTGGCGCGCATGTAATGCCGCCGATCGCCGTTGGCGGCGACGCCTGCGGCCAGCGGTAGCCAGCGCGACGCGACGCGAGGCTCGAGGCCCAGCATGAGCCGGAGCATCGGAAGGATGAAGATCACGCCGCAAACCATTGCGGAGACAGGATTGCCCGGAAGACCCACCAGCCCCGCGCCCGGCATCCGGCCGGCAATGAGCGGCTTGCCCGGCCGCATCGCGACGTTGTGGAACGACAGCGTCATCCCGGCATCGGCGGCGACGGGGGCGATCAGATCGTGATCGCCGACCGAGGCCCCGCCGATGGTGACGATGAGATCGGCCCCGGCGGCGAGCTCGAAGCCATGGCGCAGGCTGCCGGCCCGGTCGGCGGCGATCGGCAGGAGCCGCGCGCGGGCTCCCTCCGCCTCGAGCATGGCGGCGAGACCGTAGCCGTTGGAGGCCGTGATCTGGCCGGGCGACAGGGGCGCGCCGGGGGGGCGCAACTCGTCTCCGGTCATCAGGATGGCGATCTGCGGACGGCACACGACCGGGACTTCGGCATGGCCCATCGCGGCCAGCAGCGCGATGTCCCGGCTGCCGAGCCGGCGCGGCGCGGAAACCGTCGCGCCGGCCGCGAAATCGCCGCCGGCTGCCCGCACGTAGGGACCGGGGTCGATGCGGGGGCCGAGCGTGATGCGGTCGCCGTCGAGGGCGGCGTCCTCCTGGATGATCACGCGCGAGCACCCGCCCGGCAGGGGCGCGCCGGTAAAGATGCGGACGGCCTCGCCCGGCCCGACGCGCCCCGAAAACGGATGGCCCGCCGCCGCCTCGCCGACGACACGGAACCGCTCGCCCGCCGTCACTTCGCCGGGGATCACCGCATAGCCATCCATGGCGGAGGCGGCGAACGGCGGTTGCGCCACGCGCGCGCAGAGGTCTCGCGCCAGAACCCGCGTCGCGGCAGTGCGCAGCGGGACAATCTCCGACGGCAGCGGCGCGACGAGCGCCAGAAGCCGGGCCGTCGCCTCGGCCACGGAGATCAAGCGGCGGTCCAGTCGCCGGACGTGCCGCCGGACTTCGACAGAAGGCGCAGCCCGCCGATCTCCATGTCCTTCTGCACGGCCTTGGCCATGTCGTAGACCGTCAGGCAGGCGATCGACACGGCGGTCAACGCCTCCATCTCGACCCCGGTACGGCCGGCCGTGGCGACGGTCGCGGAGATCCGCAGACCGGGCAAGGCCGCGTCGGGCTCGAGATCGAGCGCGATTCTCGACAAGGGCAGCGGATGACAGAGCGGGATCAGATCCGCCGTGCGCTTCGCCGCCATGATGCCGGCAATCCGGGCGACGTTGATCACGTCCCCCTTGCGGGCGGTCCCGGCCTCAATGATCGCAAGGGTTTGTGACGACATCTTAACGTAACCTTCGGCCACCGCCACGCGGTCGGTTGAGGCCTTGCCCGAGACGTCGACCATATGCGCGGCCCCGGAGGCGTCGAAATGCGTCAACCCGCCGGTCACGACGCCACCAGCGGCGAGGCGAGCAGCGCGCGCGTGGCCCCTGCGACGTCGTCCTGCCGCATCAGGCTCTCGCCGATGAGGAAACTGCGCACCCCGTGTCGGGCCATGTCGGCAAGGTCGCCCGGCGTGCCCAGGCCCGACTCCGAGATCAGCAGACGGTCGGCGGGAGCGTGTCGGGCCAGGTTGTGGGTCGTCGCCAGATCGGTCTCGAAGGTGTTGAGATCGCGGTTGTTGATGCCGAGCAGACGCGAGTTCAGAAGTGCCGCGCGCTCCAGTTCCGCAAGATCATGCACCTCGATCAGCGCATCCATGCCCCAGTCGCGCGCCGCCGTCTCGAGCTCAGAGGCCTGCGCGTCCGACACGCTGGCCAGGACGATGAGGATGCAATCCGCGCCGAGCGCCCGGCTCTCCGCCACCTGCCAGGGGTCGTAGAGGAAATCCTTGCGCAGAACGGGCAGCTCGACCGCGGCGCGCGCGGCAACAAGGAAGGCATCGTCGCCCTGGAAGCTGGGCCGGTCGGTCAGCACGGACAGGCAAGTCGCGCCGCCGTGCGCATAGGCGCGGGCAATCGCGGCCGGGTCGAAATCGGCGCGGATCAACCCTTTCGACGGGCTGGCCTTCTTGACTTCCGCGATCAGCCCATAACCCGAGATGGCGGCCTGGTGCAGCGCGTCGGCAAAGGGTCGGACGGGCGGCGCCCCGCGGGCCGCCTCCTCAACAGCGGCCTGACCGCGCGCGGCCTTGCGGGTGGCGATCTCGTCGAGCTTGTAGGCCTTGATGCGGTCCAGGATGGTCGGTGCGCTCATCGGCTGCCCTTCGTCGTGATACTGGCGAGGGCGCGGACCTTGTCGCGCGCCGCACCGTTGTCGAGGGACGCCGTCGCCAGCACCACGCCCTCGGGCAGGGTCGCCACCCGCCCCGCAACGATCAGCGCGCCGGCGGCGTTCAGCAGGACCGCGTCGCGGAAGGCGCCCGCCTCGCCGTCGAGCAGGGCGCGAAAGGCGCGGCCGTTCTCGGCCGGCTCCCCGCCAATGATGGCCTCGAAGGGATGGGTCGGCAAGCCCGCGTCGGCCGGCGTGATGGTGCGCTCGGTCACGACACCGTCCTCGAGCACCGCGACGGCGGTCGGCCCGGCGATGGAGATCTCGTCGGTGCCGTCCGCGCCGTGCACGAGCCACGCCGCCTCCGACCCCAGCGCGGCCAGGACCTCGGCCATGGGGCGCAGCAGCTCCGGCGAGAAGGCCCCGGTGAGTTGCCGGGTGACCCCGGCGGGATTGGTCAGCGGCCCCAGGATGTTGAAGACCGTCCGGGTGCCGAGCTCGCTTCGCACCGGCATGACGTGGCGCGTGGCGGGGTGGTGCATCGGCGCCATCATGAAGCAGATGCCGATCTCCGTCAGAGCCTTTTCAGCCACTTGAGGCCCGACGTTCACCTCGATGCCCATTTGCGTCAGCACGTCCGCCGCTCCCGACCTGGAGCTGAGGTTCCGGTTCCCGTGCTTGGCCACCGGCACTCCGGCCCCCGCCACGACGAAGGCCGTCGCGGTCGAGATGTTCAGCGTCCCCTTGCCGTCGCCGCCGGTGCCGACGATGTCCATCGCGCCCGGCGGGGCCGCGACGCGGTGCATCCGGGCGCGCATCGCGGCGGCAGCGGCGGCGATCTCCTCGACGGTTTCGCCCCGGGTGCGGAGCGCCATCAGGAAGCCGCCGATCTGCGCCGGCGTCGCGGCCCCGTCGAAGAACGCGGAGAAGGCTGCCTCGGCCTCGGCCCGCGTCAGGGCGCGGTCGGCGACGGCGTTCAGGAGCGGCTTGAGGTCGGTCATGCGGGCATGGGGGCCGTGGCGGGGAGAAAGTCGAGGAAATTGCGGATCAGCGCGCGGCCATGCTCCGACGCGATGCTTTCGGGGTGGAATTGCACCCCGTGGATCGGCAGGTCGCGGTGGCGCAGGCCCATGATCGTGCCGCAGGCGAGCTGTGCGTTCACCACCAGCGCATCGCGCAGGCTCTCGCGCTCCACGATGAGGGAGTGGTAGCGGGTGGCGTCGAAGGCGGGTGGCAGTCCGGCGAAGACGCCGGTGCCGTCGTTCTCCATCCGGCCGAGCTTGCCGTGGACGATCTCGCCCGCGCGCACCACGCGACCGCCGAACGCCTGTCCGATGGCCTGATGCCCGAGACAGACGCCGAGAAGCGGCGTGCGCGTCTCGGCACAGGCCGCGATCATTCCAAGGCAGATGCCCGCCCGGTCGGGATCGCAGGGCCCGGGGGAGAGGAGCACGCCGGCGGGCGCCATCGCCATCGCCGCCGCCACGTCCATCGCATCGTTGCGGATCACCTTCACGTCGGTCCCGAACTCGGCCACCTGATGCACGAGGTTCCAGGTGAAGCTGTCGTAATTGTCGATCAGCAGAAGCACGCCAGTCCTCCCTCGGGGGTCGCGTCGGCCATGGTCGGGGTCGGGCCATGGTCGGGGGTGTGACAGACCGGTGCCTTCGGGTATATGAGGTCGCAAGACCCGGCGAAAGGGTCAAGGCAGGCGATCGGGGGATTTCCATCGTGCTCAAAGGTCTCTTGCTCGGGTCGGTCAGCGGCCTGGCGGTCTGCGTCCTGCTCGTGGGAATGCTGTCGCTGATCGCGCCGCCGTCCGGGTCCCGGGCGCACCGGCCGGTCGCCGCGCGCCCGGATGCCCCGGTCCTGCGCGCCCAGGCCGACGCGGCCCCGCGCGTGCCCGACGCCTTGCCGCAGCGCGGATCGGCGGAGCCCGATCCCGACGAAGCCCCGTTCCGGTCGCCCGCCACGCCGGTGGACGCAGCACCGATGCCCGCCGGGACGACAGCGCCGGTTACGCCCGACGACGCGCGGCCCGCCGTCGAGGGGGCCGCCGCGGTGCCCTTGCCCGCGGCCAGCGCCTTCAACCGCCCGCGCGAGGACGGCGAAGCCGTTACGCCCGGGACCGACCCGGTGGCCCGCCCGGTGCCGGCGACCGACGGGCTTCGCGGTGCGGCCGATGTCCCGCGCGACGGGCCGCTGCGCCAGACCCGGAGCGCGACCCGCCCGCCGGAAGCGCGGGTGGAAGGCTTCGGGGCCGGGCCGGAGACGGGCCAGGGGCCGAACCTGCCCCTGAGCCTCGCCGACGCGGCGCCGCAGACCTTTGCCGGGCTCCGTTGGGCGGGCGTCCCGCAACCGGACGCGGAGATGACGGTCGCGATCGAGACGGAAGCCGCCGCGTCGCCCGCCGGGAATGCGGCGGAGGATAGGGCCGGGGAGCTCGCCCAAGACGGCGCGGAGAACGGGACGTCGCGGCCGGACCGCGCGGAGCAGCGTCCGGCGGTCACGTTCGTCGATGAGGCCAACCGCGTGGTCCCGCCCGCCGCCGGGGTGGACCGGACCCAGGGCCCGCCCGACCCGCAGGAGACGGCGGAGGGCAGTGCCACCAACGAGGTCGAGGCGACCGCTGCGCTTCCCCGCCGCCTGGTCCTCGACAGCGCGCAGCAGACCGCGACGGCCGCGGCCGGGGCTTCGGCGGACCGTCGCGCCGCCCCCATGGGAGCGCTGGAGCGGGAGGCTGCCGCCTTCGCCAACCCCGACGATCTGCCGCTCCTCGCCATCGTCCTGATCGAGGAGGGCGACGGCGG
>JBBQDX010000071.1:0-17107 GCA_038320125.1 Rhodobacterales bacterium
TGAATGGATCTCGACATCAAGGGTCGCACGGCGGTGATCTCCGGCGCGGCCGGCGATATTGCGCTGGAATCGGCGAAGATTCTCCAGGGCGACGGCTGCAACCTCGTCCTCACCGACATCGACGAAGCGGAATTGGCGACGGTGGCGGCGGCGCGGCGAAATGGACGTTCTTCGCCGTCGGCATCGCCGCAACGCTGGCCGTCACCCTGCTGGTCGGGCGCAAGGCCAGGGCAAAGCTCGCGGAGCACGGCCTCGCGGAGGGCTGACGGCAGGGAACTTTCGGTCGTTCCATCCATTGGAAAGTCGACGCAAACGGACACGAAAGTTTTTTGAATGGATCTCGACATCAAGGGTCGCACGGCGGTGATCTCCGGCGCGGCCGGCGATATTGCGCTGGAAACGGCGAAGATTCTCCAGGGCGACGGCTGCAACCTCGTCCTCACCGACATCGACGAAGCGGAATTGGCGACGGTGGCGGCGGCACTGGGCGACGATGTTGTCAGCGTCATCGCCGACCTCAGCGATCAGGCCGGGGCAGACAAGGTGGCGAAGGCCTGCAAGGACGCGGGCTGGCAGTGCGACATCCTCGTCCATGCGGCCGGCGTCACCGGGGCCAAGGGCGACCCGCTCGACGACATCACCGAAGCGGACTGGATGCACGCCTGGAACACCGACTTCATGACGGCGGTGCGGATGTCGAAGGCCTTCATCCCCGACATGCGCAAGCGGGGCTGGGGGAGGGTCGTCTTCGTCGTCTCCGAAAACGTGGCGCAGCCCTATCCGGACGAGGTGGTCTACAACGCCTCGAAATCGGCGGTTCTGAGCTTTTCCAAGGGGATGAGCCAAGTCTATGCGCAGCAGGGCGTCCTCATCAATTGCGTCGCGCCCGCCTTCATCAAGACCGACATGACCGACGGGATGATGGAGAAGCGCGCTGCGGAGAAGGGCACCAGCGTCGACGAGGCCGTCGAGAGCTTTCTTGCGGAGGAACGCCCGCATCTTGCGCTGAAGCGGCGCGGGCGTCCCGAGGAGGTCGGCTTCGTCATCGCCTGCCTCTGCTCGGAACGCGCGAGCTTCGTGAACGGGTCGAACTGGCGCGTCGACGGCGGCGCGGTGCAGTCGATGAACATCTGATGGACCGCGCGGATATCCTCGCCCGCATCGACGCACACCCCCTGGGCGACGATCCGGCGGGGATGCGCGCGGCGTTCCATGCGCTCGTCTGCGGTGCGGGGCCCGCGGTGGCCCGGGCCTCCACCGTCCACGCCCACGACCACGGGCTGACGGTAACGCCGGACGATCCGGCGCAAGCACCTCCCGTGGTCTGGTTTCACGGCGGTGGTTTCGTCTTCGGATCGCCCGAGACGCATCTGCGGGCCGCGATCCACCTCGCCGAGGCGCATGGGTTGGTCGTCATCCTGCCCCGCTACCGCCTCGCCCCGGAGCACCGCTGGCCAGCGCAGCTCTCCGATGCGCTGGCCGCGCTGCCGGCGGGATGCGACGTGATCCTTGCGGGCGACAGCGCGGGGGGGCATCTGGCGCTTGTGACGGCGCTGCAGGTTCCCGCGCGGGTGCGCAGGTTGCTGCTCTTCTCGCCCAATACCGACCGGACGGGCCTGAGCCGGACCCGGGATGCGTTCGACGAGGACGACCCGATGGTGGACGATGCGGGCGACAGGCGGCTGGCGCGGATGTGCTTCGGCGCCATGCCCGTCGAGGCCCCCGACGTCTCGCCCCTCCTCGCCGACCTGACGCGGTTGCCGCCCACCTGGATCGAGGTCGGCACGTCCGAGGTGCTGCTCGACGATTCGCGTCTCTTCCACGCGCGCGCCCGCGAGCTTGGCGTCGATGCGCAACTGACGATGACCGAGGGCCTGCTGCATATGGGGCAGATCTGGGCGCCCGACTGGGCCCTCGCCTGCGCTTCGCTCGATCGCGCGGCGGTCTTCGCCAAGGGCTGACGGCGCGCTGACACCGGCCTCAGTCTCCACCCCGGTCCGGCGACGTGAACGGATCCTCTGCGTCCCGCTCCCCGCTGGCCACCTCCGGCGCTCCTGCGCCGCCCAGCAGGCCCGCCGCCCGAAGCTCCTTCAACCCCGGCAGATCGCGCGCGGTCGTCAGGCCGAAATGGTCCATGAACGCCCGCGTCACGACGAAGGTGACGGGCCGCCCCGGCGTCATCCTGCGCCGTCCGAGGCGGATCCAGTCCAGCTCCATCAGCTGCTCGACGGTGCCCTTGCTGACCGACACCCCCCGGATCTCCTCGATCTCGGCGCGCGTCACCGGTTGGTGGTAGGCGACGATGGCCAGCGTCTCCACGGCGGCGCGGCTCAGCCTGCGCGTCTCGACCGTCTCGCGCGTCATCAGGAATCCCAGATCCTCCGCCGTGCGGATGGCCCAGGCGTCGCCCACGCGCACGATCCGCACGCCGCGCCCGTCGTAGCGCTCCTCGAGCCGCCGCAAGGCCGCGGGCGCGTCGCAGCCCCGCGGCAGGCGGGCGTGCAGTTCGGCGATCGTGACGGGCGCCGCCGAGGCAAAGAGCACCGCCTCCACCATCCGTTCCTGCTGGGCAGGCGGCGGCACATCGAAGACGCCGTCGGCGCTCATCCGCGCCCGTCTCCCCGCGACCGGATCCGGATCGGCCCGAACATCTCGTCCTGCCGCATTTCCATCCCGCCGGCCCTGACAAGTTCCAGCGTCGCCGCGAAGGTGGAGGCCGTGGCCGAACGCCGCCGCGCCGCATCGCCGTCCCACCCCTTGGGCAGGAACGCCCTCAGGTCGGTCCAGTCCCCCACGGCCCCGATGACCGGCCGCAGCCGCTCCAGCGCCTCCTCCATCGTCCAGACGTTCGCGCGGTCCAGCACGAAGGGGCGGAAATCCTCGCGGGTGCGGGTGCGGGCATAGGCCTGCATCAGATCGAGGAGCGTGGTCGTCCAGACGACCTTGCGCGACCGCTGCACCTCCTGCGTCTCGCCGCGCGCAAAAACGTCGCGGCCGAGCTGGTCGCGCGCCATCAGGCGGGCAGCGGCCGTCCGCATCGCCTCCAGCCGCTCGAGCTGGAAGGCCAGAAGCGCCGCCTGCTCCTCTGCGGTCGGCCCCTCCTCCTCCGGATCGGGCGGCAGCAACAGTCGGGACTTGAGGAAGGCGAGCCAGGCCGCCATTACCAGATAGTCGGCGGCGAGCTCGATCCGCAGGCCCCGCGCCTCCCGCACGAACGCGAGATACTGCCGCGCCAGCTCGAGCACCGAGATCCGGCGCAGGTCCACCTTCTGCGTCCGCGCCAGCGTCAGGAGCAGGTCGAGCGGCCCCTCGAAGCCGTCGACATCGACGATCAGCGCTTCGGCCGCCAGCCGCTCCGCCACGCCGTCGCGCGCGGGACCTTCGATGAAATCATCGCTCAAGGATGCCCCCGGCCCTGCCCCGTCAGGGGGTAAGGGCGTCAAGTTCCCTACGCGCCGCCTCCCTGTCAAGCGCGACCGGGTCGGCCCGCAGCGCCAGCGCCCGGTCGGCGCGCGCCAGTGCCGCATCCGAGAGCGCGGGCGTGCAGGCCGCAACTATCGCCATCTCCTCGCGCTCGCCGTTGCAGTGCAGGACGACGTCGCAGCCTGCCGCGATCGCAGCACGGCAGCGGCTCTCGAGGGTGCCGGGCAGCGCGCCCATGCCGATGTCGTCGGTCATCAGCAGACCGTCGAACCCGATGGTCCCCCGGATCTCGGCGACGACCCTGGCCGAAATCGTGCCGGGCTCGGTGTCGAGGCAGGCGTAGACGACATGCGCCGACATCCCCAGCGGCAGGTCCGCCAGAAGACGAAAGACCTCGAAATCGGTTGCGCGCAGGTCGGCGAGCCCGGTGTCGACCCGCGGCAAGCCCAGATGGCTGTCGATGGCGCCGCGTCCGTGGCCGGGGATGTGCTTCATCACCGGCAGGACGCCGCCTTGCAGGCAACCGTCGGCATTGGCGCGGGCGCGGGCGGCGACGGTCGCGACCGAACTGCCATAGAGGCGCGAGAGCAGGAAGGGATGCGTGCGCTCCCCCGCGATATCGGCGGTCGGCGTGCAGTTCACGTCGATGCCGACGTCGCGCAGCTCCCGCGCGATCAGCGTGGCGCGCAGGAACATCGCGCGCTCGGGGTCGGTCGCCCGGCTCATCTGGGTCAGCGGGCGCGGCCAGCGCGTCCAGAACGGTGGGCCGAGGCGCTGCACCCGCCCCCCCTCCTGGTCGATGAGCACCGGCGCATCCCGCCCGACCGCTTCGCGCAACGCGGCGGTCAGGGCGCGCAGACGGTCCGGCGTGTCGACGTTGCGCGCAAAGAGGATGAAGCCCCAGGGGTCGCAGTCCCGGAAGAACGCCGCTTCCCGCGCGGAGAGGTCGGGGCCCTCGCAGCCGAGGATGAAGGCCCCGGACACCTGCCGGCCTAGCGGACCGTGACGGGAATGCAGGCCGCGTCCCGGGCGAGCAGCTCGGCGCAGAAGCGGCGGGCATCGGAGGCCCCGTCGAAGCCCGCGACGCGCAGCCGCCAGAACTCCCGCCCGCCGGACGTCGCCTTCTGGATCATCCGGTCCTTGCCTGCAAGGTAAGCGCCGAAGCGGCCCTCGAGCCGGGTCCACTCGCCGAGCGCCATCGCCTCGCTGTCGAAGGCACCGAGCTGCACGACGCGCGTTCCGGCGGTGAGGCCGGCTGTGAGGGACGTGGGGTCCACCTCGCTCGTGATCGGAACCATGGCGTCGAGCGAGGCGACCTGCACGCCCGCCGCCAGCACGGGCGCATCGGTCGGAAGGCTGCTGATGCGGCGCAATCCGTCCGGCCGGGCCTTCGGGCGGATGGAGCGGGCGATGCCGGGCACGGTGGCGGGAAGCGCGGCCCCGGCCACCTCCATGGATGCCGCGTCGCCCCCGGCCCCCTCGTCGCTTTGCCCATTTGCGGACGAGGTGTCCATCACGCCGCCCAGCGCTTCCGACAGGGCCATCTGCACGGCATCCGGGTCGATCCTCACTTCGGTGGCCGACACCGGTGGCGCGGCGGGACGCTCCGGCGCGGGCTCCGCCGCGGCGGTCCGCTCCGCCAGCGACGGCGCATCGAGCGCGACCGGCGGCGGCGCCAGCACGATCTGGTCGGGGGCGGGGGCGGCCGACCCGCCGCTGGTGATATCGGCCAGCGCGAGACCCTGGAACGGGGCGACGTCGCCGCCCGGCTCCTCGGGAGCGATCCGCATCGGCCCCTCGAGCGCGCGGACAACCGGCACGCCGGAGACGTCGCGGAAGGTCAGGTCGATGGCCCAGACGGCCATGCCCGCCGTCAGGGTGACCGAGGTCAGCGCCCCGGCAAGGTTGGCCACACCGAAATTGCGCATCGCGCCCATCAGCCGCGAGGGGCGCTCGACACCGTAGTCGGCCCCGTAATAGTCGAAATCCGCCATTCGCCTGACCTCCGCGCCCCGGACGACGACGCCCGGTGCTGCTGTTCACTGCCCATGGACGCGGAGTTTGGCCCCGTCGCCCGCCTCTGCCTTCATGCCCTGCGGCGCCGCGCCCCGTTCGGGGTCTTCAGCGCATCTCTTCCGCAGGCTCGACGCCAAGAATACCCAAGCCCGTCGCGATTACAACGGCCACCGAGCGGGCCAGCGCGATCTTTGCCGAGGCGACCGCCGGGTCGTCCTGCAGAAACCGCAGCGACGAATCGTCGTTGCCACGGTTCCAGTGCGCATGCAGCATCGATGCGAGATCGTAGAGATAGAAGGCCACCCGATGCGGCTCATGGGTGCGCGCCGCGATCTCGACGAGACGCGGCCACTCCGCCACCTTGGCCGCCAGCGCCAGCTCCGAGGCGTGACTTAGATGCGACAGATCCGCCATCGCAAGTTCGGCATCCGCCACATTGATGCCACTATCCGCGGCCTTCCGCAGGACCGAGGCGACGCGGGCATGCGCCATCTGCACGTACCAGACCGGATTGTCGCGCGACTGCTCCAGCACTTCATCGACGTCGAAGTCGAGTGGCGCGTCGTTCTTGCGCGTCAGCATGACGAACCGGGTCACGTCGCGGCCCACGAGATCGACCACGTCCGCCAGAGTCACGAAGGTGCCGGCGCGCTTCGACATCTTGAGCTGCTCGCCGCCCCGCGTCAGCTTGACGAGCTGCGTCAGCTTGACGTCGAGCGGCACCGCATTGTCCGACAGCGCCGCCACCGCCGCCTTCATCCGCTTGACGTAGCCGCCATGGTCGGCCCCGAACACGTCGATCAGCGCGTCGAAGCCGCGCGTCACCTTGTCGTGATGGTAGGCGATGTCGGGGGCGAAATAGGTCCAGGCCTCGTCCGACTTCATGATCGGCCGATCGACGTCGTCGCCATAGGCGGTCGATCTGAACAGCGTCTGCTCGCGCGGCTCCCAGTCCTCCGGCAGCTTGCCCTTCGGCGGTTCCAGCGTGCCGCGATAGATCAGGCCCTTGTCATCGAGCGCCTTGATCGCCGCCTCGATCCGGCCGGTGCCGTAGAGAGCCTTCTCCGAGCTGAACACGTCCATCCTGACGCCGAGCCGCGCGAGATCGGCGCGGATCAGGTCCATCATCGCCTCGGTGGCGAAGGTGCGCACCGTCTCGAGCCACACGCCCTCGTCCTTGCCGACGAAGGCGTCGCCAACGTCTGCCTTCAGCGCCTCCCCCACCTCGATGAGGTAGTCGCCGGGATAGGTGCCCTCGGGCCAGTCGACCGTCAGGTCGTGCGCCTCGAGGTATCGGTTGTAGACCGAGCGCGCGAGCACATCGACCTGCGCGCCGCCATCGTTGATGTAGTATTCCCGCGTCACCTCATGGCCCGCGAATTGCAGGAGGCTGGCCAGCGCGTCGCCGAACACCGCCCCCCGCGTATGGCCGACATGCAGCGGCCCGGTGGGGTTGGCGCTGACGTATTCGACGTTGACCCGCGCGCCCTGCCCCATCCCGGAGCGGCCGAACCCGGTGCCCTTGGACAGCACGCCGGCGACCACCCCGCGCCAGACTGGCGCTGCCAGCCGCAGGTTCAGGAAGCCCGGCCCCGCCACTTCCGCCGCCTCGATCCGCGGGTCGGCGACCAGACAGGTGGCCAGCCTCTCCGCAATGTCGCGCGGCTTGAGGCCCGCGGGCTTGGCCAACACCATCGCCGCGTTGGTCGCCATGTCGCCATGCGCCGGATCGCGGGGCGGCTCCACCGTGACGGCGCCCATGTCGAGGCCGTCCGGCAGATCCCCGTCGCGCACCATCGTGGCAAGGGCATCGAGGGTCAGGGCGCGGATGTCGGCGAAGAGGTTCATGGGATCAGGTCCGGAGGCAAGGGATCGCGTTCCCTTACCGCCGCCCCGCTCCGGGTTCAACGCGCCTCCCCCGATGGGGGCGAAAGGCGCAGCAGCGTTCAGCCGGCGTGGGCCATGTCCGCCACCAACTCCAGCTCGCAGGTCTCCATGTCCGGAACCTGCTGCCCCTGCGCCGCCATCAACTGCCCAACCGAGATGGTGGTGGTGGATTCGATCTTTCCGGGCTCGGTGATGCGCATCCGCATGGAGCCGACCGCCGGCGCCTCGGGGGCGACCTTCATCACGCCGTCCCATGTCTGGTCATCGACCTCCGTCCATTCCACGCCGTCGTTGCCGCCTTCGATATCGGCGGCACTCGGATCGAAATCGCCGTTCCAGGCGACGTCGAAGGTGGAGGCCTTCGACATCTGCTCGGCCATTCCGTCCAGAGCCGTGGTCATCTCCGCCGGGCAGCCGTCGCCGACCGAGGTCTCGCGGGGCGTCACGTTCCAGGTGCCGTCCAGCGGCGTGATCTCCTCGGCCGAGGCGAGGGTCGGGGCGGCCAGCACGGCCAGAAGCGTCAGGATGCGCATGAGGTATTCCTTATGTTGCGATCGGGCCAGAGGTGTCCCTTCGTCGACCGGCGGACAAGGCGGGGCGGGCGCGGGGGCGCGAACCCGCCGAAACGCACCCGGAGAGCGTCATTTCTCCGACGGGTTTCCGCCGATCAGGCGATCGTGACATTGCAGCGCGAAGCGGTCGGTCATGCCCGCGATGTAGTCCGAGACGATTCGCGCCAGCCCCGTCGGATCCTGCGCCGCCTCCACGTCCTTGCGCCACTGCCGGGGCAAGTCCTGCGGATGAGCGAGGAAGAACGTGAAGAGATCGTCCACGACTTGCGTCACCCGCGTCCGCATCTCGATGACGGAGGGCGCGCGGTACATCCGCTCGAAGAGGAACCCGCGGATCACCTTGAGATCGGCCCGGATGGCGGGCGAGAACTGCACGGTCATCCGCCCCGCGTGCCGCACGTCCGCGGGCGAGCGCGGCGCCATGTCGCGCAGATTGGCCTCGGCAACCGCGATCACGTCCCGGACCAGCACTCCGAAGAACCGCCGCAAGGCCTCGTGCCGCCGCCGGTAATGGTTCAGCCCCGGATATTTCGCATCAACGGCGCTAAAGCATGGGCCGAGGATCGGCAGTTCCGCGAGTTCGTCGCTGGAGAACAGCCCCGCCCGCAGGCCGTCGTGCAGGTCGTGGTTGTTGTAGGCGATATCGTCCGACAGCGCCGCCACCTGTGCCTCGGCGCCGGCGTGGGTGTGCAGCTCCAGATCGTGCAGCGCATCGTATTCCGCGAGCGCGTAGGGCACGGGAGGCGCCGCGGGACCGTTACCCCGGTGAGGCGCAGCAGAGGGATCACCCCGGAGGGGCTTCAAAGAGGAATCGCCTCCGAGGGGCGTCACAGGGGCATCGCCCCGAAGGAGCGCAGCAGGACCGTTACCCCGGTGGGGCGCGGCAGAGGAATCGCCCCGAAGGGGCGCGACGGGCCCGTTATGTTTTGCAATGCCTTCAAGGGTTTCCCAGGTGAGGTTCAACCCGTCCCACTCCGCATAGTGCCGCTCCAGCCGGGTCACGATCCGCAGCGCCTGCGCGTTGTGGTCGAAGCCGCCGAACGGGGCCATCAGCCGGTCCAGCGCCTCCTCTCCGGTATGGCCGAAGGGCGTGTGGCCGAGGTCATGCGCAAGTGCCACCGCCTCCGCGAGATCCACGTCGAGGCCGAGGTGCTTGGCGATGGTGCGCGCCACCTGCGCCACCTCGATGGAATGTGTCAGGCGCGTGCGGAAGTAATCCCCCTCGTGCTCGATGAAGACCTGCGTCTTGTGTTTCAGGCGGCGGAAGGCGCTGGAATGGATGATTCGGTCCCGGTCGCGCTGGAACGGCGAGCGGAAGGCGCTCTCCTCCTCGGGGTAGAGGCGGCCGCGCGAGCGCTCGGGGTCGCAGGCGAAGGGGACGGCGGGTGGCGGCACGCGGAGCCTCTCTTGGCAGGCGGGGTCGCAACCCATATATCTGTCCTGCCCCCGATGCACAGCCAGAAGGCGACGCCATGGACCTCTCGACCCTCCCCCCCAAGGTCACGCCCCGTGCCTACGAGCGCCTGTCCGAGATCGGTGCCGCGGCGCAGGGCAAGGTCCTGCGGATCGCGGTCGAGGGCGGAGGCTGCTCCGGCTTCCAGTACCAGATCGTGCTCGACGAGGCTGGCGACGGCGATCTCGTGCTGGAGGGTGCCGGCGAGCGCGTCGTGGTCGACGAAGTGTCGCTGCCCTTCCTCGGCGGCGCGGTGATCGATTTCACCGAGGCGCTGGTCGGCGCGCGGTTCACCATCGAGAACCCCAATGCCTCCTCGAGCTGCGGCTGCGGCGTCAGCTTCTCGATGTGAACGCGGAAGCTCGCCGCCCTCAGCGCGACGTGAGCCGCAGGAACCGCGCCGTCAGCGCGACCGTCGCCGCCAGCAGCCCGACCACGAGACCGAGCCAGATCCCTTGCGGCCCGAGATCCAGCGGGAAGCCCAGCACGTAGCCCGCGGGCAGCCCGAAGACCCAGTAGGCCACGATGGCATAGATCATCGGCCGCCGCGTGTCCTGCACCCCGCGCAGGAAGCCGAGCGCCATCACCTGGCCCGCGTCGACCAGCTGGAAGAGGGCCGCGACCACGAGCAGCCGCGCTCCGAGCGCGAGAATTGCGGCGGCGTCCGGATCGTTGCGGCTCACGAACAGCCCGACGACGAACTCTCCGGCTCCGAGGTAGAGGCAGACCGCCATCAGCACCGCGCCCGCCGACAGGATCGTCGCGGCGAGCGCCGCGCGGCGCAGCCCCGGGATGTCGCCCAGCCCCCAGGCCCGCCCGACGCGCACCGTCGCCGCCTGGCTCAGTCCCATGTGCACCATGAACGTCAGTGCCGCGATGCCGATGGCGACGCCATGCGCGGCCAGCGGCACCGTCCCGAGCCAGCCCATCATCAGCGCCGAGCCGGCGAACAGCGCCGATTCCGACACATGCGTGAGGCCGATGGGCCAGCCGAGGCGGAAGATTTCGCCGAGGATCGGCCAGTCCGGCCGGTGGACGTTCCGCAACAGGTCGAACCGCGCCATGTCGGGCCCGCGCGTCGCATAGAGGGCCAGCACGAGCGTCGTCAGCACGTGGACGCAGACCGAGGCGGCGGCGGCGCCGCGCAGCCCGAGTTCCGGAAACCCGCCGACGCCGAAGATCAGGAGCCAGTTCAGCGGGACGTTCAGCCCCGCCCCGGCGAGCGTCGCCAGGAGCACGATCCGGGTCCTCTCCAACGCGCTGAGATGACTGCGGAACGTCGCCGTCAGCAGCGCCGGAATCATGCCGAGCCCGGCGATCCGCAGGTAGGCCTCCGCATCCGCCGCGACCTGCGCCTTCTGGCCCAATGCCAGCAGGATCGGCTCCGCCCAGATCATCGCGGGCGCCATCGCCACCCCGGTCGCCAGCGACAGCCAGAGCCCCATGCGCGCCACACGCCGGACCCGGACCTCATCGTCGAGGGCGCCCGCCGCCATCGGCATGCAGGCCACCGCGAACCCGGAGCCGAGTACGAAAAGCGCGAAGAAATAGGACGTGCTGAGCGTCGCGGCGGCCAGCGCCTCCACCGAGTAGCGCCCGAGCATCAACGTATCGGTCAGCCCGATCAGGATCTGCGCGACCTGGCTGCCGACGAGCGGCAGGCCCAGCACCAGCGTGCGGTTGAGATGGGTGGCGAGCGGCTCGGTCATGCGCCGCCGGTAGCGGGCCGGCGGGCGCAAGGCAATCCTCCCGGATCGCGCAGTCTCTCAGCCGTCAAGGCCGTCCTGCGACCGGTTTACGAGCGACACCATCCGCGTCCGGTGCCGCTCGAGCGTCGCGGCCCCTCCGGGGTCCGCCAGCGCGTCGATGGTGTCGCGCAAGCGGTCGAGCGGCGGCGTGCCGTCCCCCCGACCATCGCCTTGAGGCCGTGCCCGCCCTAGCACGTCCCGCGGCCCTTCGACGAACCCGACCCTTGCCGCCGGGTCCGACCCGCGCTCATGCAAGAAGGCCGAGACATCCAACTTCGAGGCGCAGGGCGCGTCGTGCCCCTGCGCCAGCAGATCGACCGCCTTCCCGTCGGCGCCTGCGGGGTCGATGTGGTGCAGCGCGGTCCCGGTCCGGGCAACCGGGGCCTGCAGCGGCGTCAAGGGTCCCGCTGACGCTTCAAGCGGCAGGTCGACGATACCGGTCGCCACCATGGTGCTGGCACAGAGCCGCGCGGAAGTGCCGGGTTGGGTCCTGCGATGGCTCCCGGTGGTATCGCCAACCCCGCCTTCGCCGGACTGTTTCCGCACCGAAAGAGGGCGCGCCCCATCGAAGACGCCCTGCGCGAGCGCAATGGCCGCGGTTTCAGCCGACGAGTTCGAGACCCGAGAAGAAAAAAGCGATCTCCTCGGCGGCCGTCTCCGGCGCGTCCGAGCCGTGCACCGAGTTCTCGCCGATCGACAGCGCGAACTCCTTGCGGATGGTGCCTGCATCGGCATCGGCCGGGTTCGTGGCCCCCATCACCTCCCGGTTCTTCGCGATGGCACCCTCGCCCTCCAGCACCTGCACGACGATCGGCTCGGAGACCATGTATTCGGTCAGCTCGCCGAAGAACGGACGGTCCTTGTGGACGCCGTAGAACGCCTGCGCCTGCGCCAGCGTCAGGTGGATGCGCTTGGACGCGACGACGCGCAGGCCAGCCTCCTCGAACTTGGCGGTGATGGCGCCGGTCAGGTTGCGCCGGGTGGCATCGGGCTTGATGATCGAGAAGGTGCGTTCAAGGGCCATGTCGGTCTCCGTCGGGGTCTGGGGCATCGGTTCGGCGGGCCTCTAGCAGCGCCGGGGGCCGAAGGAAACCGGGTGTTGACGGCGGGCGGGTGCTGCGCCAAGGCACCGCCCATGCTCCAGATCACCGACCTCAACTATTCCGTCGCCGGCCGCCCGCTGTTCGAGGGCGCCTCCGCCACCATTCCCGACGGCCACAAGGTCGGGCTGGTCGGGCGCAACGGCACCGGCAAGACCACGCTCTTCCGGCTCATCCGGCGCGAACTGGCCATCGACGGGGGCGAAATCATCCTGCCGTCGCGCGCCCGCATCGGTGGCGTGGCGCAGGAGGTGCCCTCCTCCGGCGTCTCCGTCCTGCAGACCGTGCTCGACGCCGACGAGGAGCGGGCATCGCTGATGGCGGAGGCGGAGACGGCGGCCGATCCGCACCGCATCGCCGAAGTGCAGGCGCGTCTGCAGGATATCGACGCCTGGTCCGGTGAGGCGCGCGCTTCCAGCATTCTCAAGGGCTTGGGCTTTGAAGTTCACGAACAGCAGCGGCCCTGCTCGGACTATTCCGGCGGCTGGCGAATGCGCGTGGCGCTGGCCGGCGTCCTCTTCGCGCAGCCCGACCTGCTGCTGCTGGACGAGCCGACCAACTATCTCGACCTCGAGGGCGCGCTCTGGCTCGAAGCCTATCTCGCCAGGTATCCGCATACCGTCATCATCATCAGCCACGACCGCGCCCTGCTGAACCGCGCCGTCGGCGGCATCCTCCACCTCGAGGAGAAGGGGCTGACCTACTACACCGGCACCTACGACCAGTTCGTGCGCGCCCGCGCCGAGAAGCGCGCCGGTCAGGCCGCCGATGCCGCCAAGCAGGACGCGCGGCGCAAGCACCTGCAAAGCTTCGTCGACCGCTTCAAGGCCAAGGCCTCCAAGGCCAAGCAGGCCCAGTCCCGCGTCAAGATGCTGGAGCGGATGGAAACCATCACCGCGCCCGAGGATGCCGCCCGCGTCGTCTTCACCTTTCCGCGTCCCGAAGACCTGTCGCCGCCCATCGTCCGGCTGGAAGGCGTGGCGGTCGGCTACGACGGTCCGCCGGTGCTGCAACGCCTGAACGTGCGGATCGACCAGGACGACCGGATCGCGCTTCTGGGCCGGAACGGCGAAGGGAAATCCACGCTTTCCAAACTCTTGTCGGACAAACTCCAAGCCTGCCAGGGCACCAAGACCACGTCGCGCAAGCTCAGGATCGGCTACTTCGCGCAGCATCAGGTCGACGAGCTGCACGTGGACGAGACGCCGCTCGACCACATCCGCCGCGAACGCCCCGACGAGACACCGCCCAGACACCGTGCCCGCCTCGCCGGCTTCGGCCTCGGCGTCGATCAGGCCGACACGGTGGTGGCGAAACTCTCCGGAGGACAGAAATCGCGCCTGTCGCTGCTTCTTGCCACGCTCGACGCGCCACACATGCTGATCCTCGACGAGCCGACCAACCACCTCGACATCGAAAGCCGCGAGGCGCTGGTCGTGGCGCTGACGGCCTATACCGGTGCGGTCGTGCTGGTCAGCCACGACATGCACCTCCTCAGCCTCGTTGCCGACCGGCTGTGGCTGGTGAAGGACGGGACCGTCGGGCCGTATGACGGCGATCTGGAACAATACCGCCAACTTCTCCTGCAGGGTGAAGAACGCCCCGCAAAAGCCGGATTGGAAAAGGAAAAGAAGAAGCCTGCCAGCCGCGAGAAGATCCTGGAGCTGCGCTCCGAGGTCCGCCGTGGCGAGGAGCGGGTGAAGAAGATCGACGCGATGCGCGACAAGCTGGCCAAGAAGCTGGCCGACCCGGAACTTTACGAAGACGGCCGCCAGGGTGAGCTGGAGACCTGGAACAAGAAGTATGGTGAGGTCATGGAAGCCGCCGACCGCGCCGAGGCCCTGTGGCTCGCCGCGATGGAGACGCTGGAGAAAGCCGAGACGGCATGAGCCAGATCGAGCTCATCACCGCCTTCACGGCGCTCTTCGTGGTGATCGACCCCATCGGCCTCGCCCCGATCTTCGTGGCGATGACCGCCGGCATGGCCCGGAACGAGCGGCGTTCCATCGCCATCCGCGCCTGCGTCATCAGCGCGGGCATCCTCGTCGCCTTCGCGCTCCTGGGCGAATCGATCCTGACGTTCCTCGGCATCTCGATGCCGGCCTTCCGCATCGCCGGCGGGCTCCTGCTGTTTCTCACCGCGCTCGAGATGTTGTTCGAGAAGCGCCAGCCCAAGCGCGAGGGCCGGGCCGAGCAGCCCACGAACGACCCGTCCGTCTTTCCCCTCGCCCTGCCGCTGATCGCCGGGCCGGGCGCCATCGCCACGATGATCCTGCTGACCGACGGGGCGGCGACGCTGGGCACCGCGCAGGCGATCGGGGTGATGCTGGCCGTGATCGCCGTCGTCTTCGGGTTCTTCCAGCTCGCCTCGCCGATGGAGCGCGCGCTCGGCGCGACCGGCATCAATGTCGCCACGCGGCTTCTGGGCATGCTCCTCGCGGCACTGGCGGTGCAATTCGTGCTGGACGGCCTGTCCGACCTGCCGGGCTGGTGACCGCTTGAGCTCTGGCATTCGGCCGGGGTGCACCTATCTTCGAGCAGATGGAAACGCCCGATCCCGCCCGTCTGCTCTACCTCGTCTGCCTCCTCGTCTTCATCGTGGTGGCCTACGGCATCGCGCGGCGGCCGCGGCTGGCGCACACCGCGGTCTCCGCCGGCATCTGGTTCGTGATCTTCGCGGGCGGCTATCTCGCCTTCGACAACTGGGACATCATCGAGCGGGCGACCAGCCCCCGCCAGGCGATCGTGACCTCGCAGACCGGCACCATCGTCGACGTGCCGCGCCGCCGTGACGGGCACTACTACATGGAGCTCGAGGTCAACGGCACGTCGCTGCAATTCGTCGTCGACACCGGAGCCACCCACATGGTCCTGTCGCAGGCCGACGCGCTGGCCGTGGGCATTCCGCCGGACGAGCTGGACTACATCGGCCGGGCGCGCACCGCGAACGGGCTGGTGCGCACCGCCGAGGTGCGTCTCGCGACGGTCTCGCTTGGGGCCATCTCGGATCGGGACGTGCGCGCCATCGTCAACGAGGGCGATCTGGACACGAGCCTGCTGGGGATGTCCTACCTGCAGAAGTTCGGCAAGATCGAGATCGAGGGCGACCGGCTGCGACTCATCCGGTGAACGGCGCTCAGACGTTCTTCGTCGCCTTCTCGGCCCACTTGCCCGTCTCCTCGGACCAGTAGCGCGCGCCGCAGCCCGCCTCCGTCAGCGTCGTCCACTGCGCCCGGGCGCGCGCCACGACTGTTCCGTCCATCCCGTCGAAGAGGATGCAGACGCGGGTCATCTCCGCGACCTCGGCCGCCGCGACCTCCGCGCCATCGACCGCCATCAGGCAGTCGGGGGCGTTCACGGCCGCACCCGTGGTGAGCAGGATGGGCTGACGGGCGTCGTGCGCCCCGCCGGCGATCCCGTGCGGCAGGAAAGCATCACCCGGCCCGCCCCAGAGTGCCGCGTCGAGCCGCGCCAGCCGCTCCGCATCGCCGCCGCGCACCGCGACGCGCCAGGTCTGGCTCAGGCAACGGGCGAGCAGCGTCATCAGCGTCGCCTCCACCGGGTTGCGCGTCAGATGGTAGAAGTAGGCTTCACCCATCCGTGCCCGCGGCCTCGTATCCGTCCCGCACCAGCCGGTCGAGCGCGCGCACGCCCCAGCCCGTCGCCCCTGCGGGCGACAGCGGCGTCCCCGTCGAAACCGATGCCACGCCCGCGATGTCGAGGTGAATCCAGGGCATCCCCTCCTTGACGAACCGCTGCAGGAACTGCGCCGCCGTGATCGACCCCCCCGGGCGCCCGCCGATGTTCTTCATGTCGGCCACGCGCGACTTCAGCAGCTTGTCGTAGGCCTCGCCCAGCGGCATCCGCCAGGCCCCCTCATCCTCGGCCTTCGCGGCCGCGAGGAAGCGGTCGCAGAAGCCGTCGTCGTTGGAGAAGACGCCCGCATTCTCGTGGCCGAGGCCCACGATGATGGCCCCGGTGAGCGTGGCGAGGTCGATCATGCCGACCGGCTCGAACCGCTCCTGCGCGTACCACATGATGTCGCAGAGGACGAGGCGGCCTTCGGCGTCGGTGTTGATGATCTCGATGGTATCGCCCTTCATCGAGGCCACCACGTCGCCGGGACGGGTGGCGCGCCCGTCGGGCATGTTCTCGACCAGGCCGACGATGCCGACGACGTTGGCGCGCGCCTTGCGGGCGGCGATGGCATGCATCGCGCCCGCGACGGTGCCGGCGCCGCCCATGTCCATCGTCATGTCCTCCATTCCGGCGGCGGGCTTGAGGCTGATGCCGCCGGTGTCGAAGACGACGCCCTTGCCAATGAGCGCCAGCGGTTTCTCATCTGCCCCGCCCTTCCACTGCATGACGACGACCTTGGACGGGCTCTCGGACCCCTGCCCCACCGCCAGCAGCGTTCGCATCCCGAGCTTTGCCAGTTCGGGCTCCTCGAGCACCTCGACCTCGACGCCGAGCGACTTCAGCCCCTCCAGCCGCAGCGCGAACTCGGTCGTGGTCAGCACGTTCGACGGCTCGTTGACCAGATCGCGCGTGAGGAACACGCCCTCGGCGACGGCGCGGGCATCGGCGAAGGCGGCCTCGGCTTCCTCCGGCTTCGACGCCATCACGGTGATCGCCGCCGCGCCGGGCTTCTCGCGCCCCTCCGGGCCGGTCTTGTGATCGGTGAAGTCGTAGCCGCGCAGGGCCGCCCCGAGCACCACGTCCCAGAGCCGCCGGTGCGCGCCGCCAAGGATCAGAAGTTCCCGTGCACCGCGCAGCTTGGCCAGCGCCGCCCCGCCCGCCATCGCCTTCGTCATCTCCGGCCCGGCCTCGAGGCGGAGGAGGATGATCGCGCTGGCGGCGACGCCGGCGGGAAAGCCGAGGTCCATGATCTCGCCCGCCTTCAGCTTG
>JBBQDX010000072.1:0-16939 GCA_038320125.1 Rhodobacterales bacterium
CACCGTCGTCTCCTCGATCATCGCGCTGCTGCTGCCGCCGTCGCACAACATGATCATCTATTCCATCGCCGGCGGCGGCCGCATCTCCATCGCCGACCTCTTCACGGCCGGCATCATCCCGGGCTTCCTGCTGGCCGGCGCACTCATGGTCGCGGCCTGGCACGTTGCGCGCAGGAAGGGCTACCCGACGCAGCCGTTCGAGGGGTTCGCCCGCATGGGCGACCTGTTCGTCTCTGCCCTGCCGGGCCTCATCCTCGTGGCGATCATCTTCGGCGGCGTCCGGTCCGGCGTCTTCACCGCGTCGGAATCCTCCAACATCGCCGTCATCTATGCGCTGCTGATCACGTTCTTCGTCTACCGCACCCTGTCGTTCCACGATTTCATCGAGGCGACCTTTGCCGCCGTGCGCACCACCGCGATGGTCCTCATGGTCATCGGCTGCGCCGCCTCCTTCGGCTGGCTGCTGGCCTATACCCGGGTGCCCGCGTCGATGGTCGCGGGCCTCCAGTCGATCAGCGACAACCCCATCGTCATCCTGCTGCTGCTCAACGTCATCCTGTTGATCCTCGGCACATTCATGGACATGTCGCCGCTGATCGTCATCACCACGCCGATCTTCCTGCCGGTGGCCATCGCCTTCGGCGTCGACCCGGTACACTTCGGCGTGATCCTGATCCTCAACCTCGGCATCGGCCTGTGCACGCCACCCGTGGGGGCGGTGCTCTTCGTGGGCTGCGCGGTGGGCCGCATCTCCATCTGGGAGGCGGTGCGGACGATCTGGCCCTTCTACTTCGCCGCCGTCGTCGTGCTGATGGCGGTCACCTACATCCCGGCCCTCTCGCTCTTTCTTCCGCAACTCTTTCGATGAGGTCGCCCATGCCGTTCCCCGAAGTCGCCGCCGACCCCGGCGTGATCCGCCAAGTCCTCTCGGAGGCCCCCGAGCTGATGGTCGTCTCCTTCCGGTTCGAGGCGGGCGCGCAGGGCAAGCTGCATGACCATCCGCACGTGCAATCCACCTACGTCCGCTCCGGCCGCTTCCGCTTCACCGTGGACGGCACCGAAACGGAGGTGGGGCCGGGCGACAGCTTCATAATTCCCTCCAACGCCAGGCACGGCTGCACCTGCCTGGAGGCCGGAACCCTGATCGACGGGTTCACGCCGCGCCGCGACGATTTTCTCTGAAAGACCCGAAAGGACCGACCCGATGCTGAAGACCGAAACGCGCCACGCCATCGACCCCGCAAGCGCCCGGACACTCGACACCACCGACCTGCGCCGCCATTTCCACGTCGATGGTCTCTTCGCGGAGGGCGAGATCCGTCTGGTCTACAGCCACTACGACCGCCTCATCCTCGGCTCGGCCGTGCCGGGCAAAGGGGTGCTGACGCTCGACGAGGTGCCCGAGACGGGCACGCCCTCGTTCCTCGACCGCCGGGAGCTCGGCGTGCTCAACATCGGCGAGACCGGCACCGTGTCGGTCGGCGGCGAGGACCATGCGCTGGAGAACGGCGAGGTCCTCTACGTTGGGATGGGTGCCGGCAAAGTCGCATTCTCCGGGCCGGGCCGCTTCTACATCCTGTCGGCCCCGGCGCACCGCACCTGCCCGACGAAGCTCATCAAGCTCAAGGACGCGCGCCGCGTCGAGATGGGCTCCCGCGACACCGCCAACGAGCGCGTCATCATCCAGTTCCTGCACCCCGAGGTCTGCGAGAGTTGCCAGCTCCTGATCGGCTACACCCAGTTCCAGCCCGGCTCCCTCTGGAACACGATGCCCGCGCACCTGCACGACCGCCGGATGGAGGCCTATCTCTACTTCGAGTTGCCCGAGGACGCGCGCGTCTTCCACTTCATGGGCGAGCCTTCCGAAACCCGGCACATCGTCATGGCCAACGAGGAGGCGGTGATCTCTCCGCCCTGGTCGATCCACTGCGGTGCGGGCACGGCCCCCTACACCTTCTGTTGGGCGATGGCGGGCGACAACATCGACTTCGCGGACATGGACATGGTGGCGATGGAGAGCCTGAGGTGAACCCTTTCTCGCTGGAGGGCCGGACCGCGCTCGTGACCGGGGCCAACACCGGCCTCGGCCAGGCCATCGCGGTCTCCATGGGGCGGGCCGGCGCGCATGTCATCTGCGCCGGGCGCTCGTCCTGTGCCGAAACCGCAGGGATGATCGGCTCGGCCGAGGAGCTGGCCCTCGACTTCGCCGACCCGATGGCTGCCAAGGATGCGTTCTCGGGCCGCGACGTGGACATCCTCGTCAACAACGCCGGCATCATCCGGCGCGCCGACAGCACCGATTTCACGGAGGAAGACTGGGACGCGGTGATGGACGTCAACCTCAAGGCGCTGTTCTTCACCTGCCAGGCCTTCGCGCGCGCGGCTCTGCCTCGCGGCAGGGGCCGCATCGTCAACATCGCCTCGCTCCTGTCGTTCCAGGGCGGCATACGCGTGCCCTCCTACACCGCGGCCAAGCACGGCGTCGCGGGGCTGACCAAGATCCTCGCGAACGAATGGGCGGCGCGGGGTATCGGCGTGAACGCCATCGCGCCGGGCTACATCGAGACGAACAACACCGCAGCCCTGCGCTCCGACGAAGGCCGCAACAGGGCCATCCTCGACCGTATCCCCGCCGGTCGCTGGGGTCAGCCCGACGACATCGCCGAGACCGCCGTGTTCCTCGCCTCGCCGGCGGCGAACTACATCCACGGCGCGGTTCTGAACGTCGACGGGGGGTGGCTGGCGCGGTGACGCGCGACCGGAAGCTGTCAGGCCCGAGCGCGCGCAACAGCGGCCCGACGTCATCGCAGCTGCCCTCGGGGGCCATCGCACCGTGCAGCCCGAGGTTCACATGCGCGGCCCGCGCGCCGACCAGTTCCGCCGCCTCTGCGTTGCTGGTCAGCCCGGGGTGCGCGACGGCTATCCCCGAGAGGGGGAAACCGAGGTCGTGATCGTGGCATCCCGGCGTGTCGCGCATCCGCTGGAAATAGTCGCGCGGAAGGCGGCGCTCTGGGCGGGCGACAGCCAAAAATGCGATCCGTTTCATGACAACCGCCTCGTCGCGGGTGGCGCGCAGGGCGAAGGGGTTTTCAGCCTCAACACGGTGCGGGTGCGAGCCACGTCCCGGTTCCTGGCGAGCTTGACCGCCCTTCCGGACCGCCTGGGTCCGGTGCCGGTCGCCCGGCCCCAGGCCCAACGTCGGGAGTGCAGAACCGGCGCGGAAGCTCGGCCCGGACCGATGTGACGCTTTGTGAAGTGCCGGATCGCGCCGGATGCGCAGTGCGAAGCGCGTTGCATCCCCGATTGCGGGGAGGCAGGCGAAGGCCGGCGGTGCCTCGGTCACGGTGCCGCCGTCGGGCGCACGCCGGACGGTCAGGCGGCCCGCCCCGGGCGCGTCGAGGCGGGCGGCATCGTCATCGCCAACCCTTTGCGGCAAGCGGTGCGAATGAAGAGCGTGGCCCGGACCCCGCGCCCCCTGAGCCAGGATGTGTCAGAACTGCCGGCGGCCACAGGCGGTCTCCGTGATCGCCATCACGTCGTTCGGGCCCATCCCGGTCGAGCGTGGCAAGATCGTCGCCGGTGCGTAGAGCCCAAGCCCGCTGGCGCTCCAGCCTGTAGATGCGGAGGGACGGCCAGGACCCATGGTGGATCGCATCCTCCTCGAGCAAGGACTAATGCCAAGGACGTTGGGCACTGGGTCATCGCCCTCGGGCGCGGGCGAACAGAGCCGCGTGAGCAGGATGGCAGCCTAGGAATGCTTGTCGTCGGACAGTTCCCCGACGATCTGCACCTCCTCGGAGCTGCGGGGATGCGTTGCGTGACGTTGCGCATCAGGATCAGCGCGAAGCCATTTGGTCCGAAGCCTGCGATGATGCCGCAGCACCTGTCGTGGAGCTGCCGGTCCCAGAAGTGCCGGAAGAACGCGATCAGGCCCGCAACAGCCCACGTCGCGGAGGCCACCATCAGGTTTCACAAGCGCCGCCTGTGAAGCTGCGGCCTGGAGCGGGCACTGGCGCTCGGGGTGCTGAACGGCAGCGACGCGATCGTGCCGCGGGACGGGAAGGTCGCGGTTGCCGGGCGGGCGCCTTATCGCAGTGGCCTGCGCAAGGAGCGCCGCGAGATCGCATCGGCCGCCCGCCGCCCGCCGCCCCGCAGGCTTTGCCGGCAGACGAAGGTGCGGTTGACGCTCGCCGTCACCCAGTTGGGGGCTGGTGGAGCTCAAGGATCATGTCAAGGTCGACTTCCGGCATGTCGGCGATGCCGATGGCGAGCGCGAAGATGGTCGTGGGCGGGGTGCGGGGCCGCATGATGCGCCAGATCATCCCCCGGCGTCTCGCCCTGTTCGCCACGGCCGCACCGTGGAGCGTTGACGAAGGGCGTCTGGAGATGGTCGAACCTGATCCGGAGGATGCCTGCGATCCTGCGGAAGACCGGGGAGTCGTCGAAGGCGACCGGGGGGCCGTCCCTCGCCTTGTCGAGGAAGACGACCGGTCAGATGATCGCAGGGGCGGGCATCATGCGGCGCCGTGATTCGCGCCTCAGGCGACCGCCCGCGTGGACCATGCATCCGCCGCGCCGGGTGCGCTGCGTTTCGCGCGAGCCCATTGCAACGTGGATCCTGATCGTGTCCCCCGTTTCGCGCCGGATCTGCGGGGCGACAGAGAATCTCTCGGCCAGGTTCGGATGCGGCGGGAACGGACAGGCCCGGAGGACCATCGCCACGCCCGCTCGGTGGGTGGCGCTCGGTTCAGGGCGTCGGTGGTCGATGATGAGGTCGCTGTCGGTGATCTTCTCGAACCCCGCGAGCCTTCGCGGCGGCGTCCCCTCGTCGAAGCCCGAGGGCGCGACGAGGACGACAGGATTGGCCGGTGCGACCCTGAGGCGTGTGACATGAGCCCTCGACGGGTTTGCTCGGACTGGCATACCAGTCCCGGAGCCGACGGCTTTCGCTTACGGGCGGTGAAGCTGGCCGCTTTGCGACGAACGGCCTAGGCAGGGGCGGCCCCTACGGGATGCGGCAGTCGACAGGAGGATATCATGTCGACGATGCCCCGTCTCATCAATCGCCGCACCAGCGCTGATCTAGTGTTCGAGGCTCCCCACAGGCGGACCTTGACGCTGGCGCTGATGCCCGGATCCCGGCTTTCGGAGGTCGAGGTGGCGATCGTGTTCGAGGTTTCGCGCCAGCCGGTGCGTGACGACATCTCGCGGCTCGGCAACCTGGGGTTCCTGTTGATCCGCCCGCAGAAGGCAACGATGGTGACCCGGTTCAGCGGCGCGACGATCACAAATGCCCGCTTCGTGCGGCAGGCCTGGAGGTCGAGGTCATGCGCTGCCTCGCCGCCGAGGGCATCCCGGCCGCAGCCGCCGACGCCGTCGCGCGCCTCGATATCGACGCCTTTGACGATGACAGGGGGCTCCACCGGTTCCCTTGCGTTGCAGCCGGCCAGCCCGAGGCGCATTGTACGGCGCAGGCCATGAAGACGCAGGTCGACCGGTTGTGCCTCCTCAGTCCGGGTCACGGATGCGGGATGGCCGGGCTGGTCGAGGAACACCGCCGCATCGCCGCCACCATCGGCGGGGGCAACAAGGGGGTGGCCAGCGCCGCGATGCGCGCCCGCCTGAGCCGCCTCGACGGCACGATCGCAGGGTCCGGCGCAGCCAACCCGAGTTTCTCGAGAGCGAAACCCCCGCCGCGACCATGAGCGGCGGCACTGTCCAGGCGCGCCCGCCGGACCTCCCTGTCGCTGTCCCCGCCGTCGGGATCGCCGTGCAACATACCGGGGCGGACTCTGCGTCCCATGCCGGTCGCATCCGTGGATCCGTGTCGGGTTCTGCCATTCTGGCGCCTCACGCTCTTCGGAAGTAGCGCCCTTGCTCCATGACGAATGAAAACCCCCTCTTTCGCGAAAGACCGCTGCGGTGGGCGCTCGGCCTGACGTTGTCGCTGCCTGCGCTCGTCGTCGTCTGGTTCCTCGCGGGTCTGGTGGGCGCGGTCATCCCTGCGGGGGGAGAAGACCCCGGCGATGACGTCGAGATCCGCCTCGTGGGCACCGCCATCCATTACGATTTCCGGCTGCCCGCCACGCCCGAGACGCGCGCGGCCTTCGCCTTCGCCCGGGGCGTGCCGGTGGACGCGCCCGGGGTGGCTTGGGTGCTGGCGGGGTGGGGCGCGCGCGATTTCTACACCGCGACGGGAGCCCATGCCGACCTCCGGCCCGGCCCGGTCTGGCGGGCGATTTCAGGCGATGCGTCGGTCCTGCGAGTGGACGTGTGGGGGCCGTTCGACGGGGAGGGCACGCTGCGGTTGCGGTTGAGCGCCGCGCAATACACCCGCCTCCTCGCCGCCATCGTGGCGACCCGGTCCGGGCCGGAACTCGCTGACGCAGGGTTCACGCCGACCGATGCCTTCTTCGCGGCGCGCGGACGGTTCGACGCGCGGCGCACCTGCAACGTCTGGGTCGGGGCGATGCTGCGCGCCGCCGGCGTGCGGTTCGGGGTCTGGACGCCCACGCCGCAGGCGGTGCGCCTGTCGGCGGCGCTCCATGCGACCACGCCGTAAACCATGAGCGGGTTCGTGAGATGACACCCGCGGCGCGCCTGCTATGGTCATGTCCATGAAACGCCCGGTGCCCTCCCCGCTGACCGGCCCGACCCGGCCCTATGACCGGGCCGAGCGCCTCAGCGATGCCGTCGTCCACCTCGCGGGCCTCATCCTGGCGCTGGCGGCAGTGCCGGTGCTCATCACCCTGACGGCGCTGCTGCGCGGCGACGCTGCGGGCATCGCGGGCGTCTCGGTCTACGGGGCGACGCTGATCGCCATGCTGACGGCCTCGCTGGCCTACAACCATATGCCGCGGCCCGACTGGAACGACAGGCTGCGCCGGTTCGACCTTTCGGCGATCTACATCAAGATCGCCGGAACCGTGACGCCCTTCGTGCTGATTTCGGGGACCGGCACGGTGTTCCTCGTGGCGATGTGGGCGGCGGCCGTGGTGGCGACGGCCACGGCGTTCCTGCGGCGGCGTCGGTCGAAGGCGCTGTCGGTGGGCATCGGGCTGGCCATGGGCTGGGCCGTGCTGGTCGCGGGCGGCAGCGTCATCGCGACGACGGACTGGCCGGTCTTCGCGCTGATGCTGGCCGGCGGGCTGCTCTACTCGCTGGGCACGCCGTTCCTCGTGCTGGAGCGGCTGCGGTTCCACAACGCGATCTGGCATGGCTTCGTCGTTGCAGCCTCGGCCGTCTACTTCGTGGCGATCACCTGGCACATGGTGGCGAACCGGCTGGTTTGAGCGCGTCCGGGCTCAACCGCCGAAGGCGCTGCGACAGCGGGTGTCATAGCCGCGGAAGTAATCGGAGGGGGCCTCGAAGCGCAGGTTCGGCTGGCCGTGGACCTCGACTCTCAATCCCTGTCGAAGCCCGCTCGCATTTTGCGCGGCGGTAACGGGAATCTGCACGTTCCCGCCCGAGCGCCGAGTGGAAGGCGAGGTGCCGCCGGGCACATAGGCGCCTGCGACGGGATTTCCGTCCAGGGTTACCCCCGTCACCTCCCGCCCTGATGCGTAGAGCAGGGCCACCAAAACGAAGGTCGGGCCCGTGTCCGTGGGGTGGCCCCAGAGCAGGTAACCGACCCGTCCTGTTTCCGTCTCGAGCCGCGTGATGGTCGGCCCCTGCACCCGCCTCGGCCCCTGCACCCGCTTCGGCAGCAGCCCGGCGTTGTTGGCGACCTCCTGGGCGGTCATGCCCCCCATCTGCGCGGTGGCGGGCACGGCCATCAAAAGGACGAGGAGCGGCAGCAGGAATCGATACCTGTTGCGCTCCGGCAGTGCGGAAAGGGGGGCGGCCGGTGCCG
Source organism: Rhodobacterales bacterium (assembly GCA_038320125.1). GTDB lineage: Bacteria > Pseudomonadota > Alphaproteobacteria > Rhodobacterales > Rhodobacteraceae > Jannaschia. The sequence continues at coordinate 7,853 of JBBQDX010000072.1, forward strand.
ATCAGCTGACGGTGGCACAGGCATGGCGATCGTGGCAAGACGGGCTCTGGAAACCGGAGGGACGGCGCATGACATTCGGCAAGGGACATCACCTGCACCTGATCGACGGCTCGGCCTTCATCTTCCGGGCGTTCCACGCGCTCCCGCCGCTGACCCGCAAGTCCGACGGGCTGCCCATCGGTGCCGTCGCGGGTTTCTGCAACATGCTCGACCGCTACGTGGAGGGGAACAGCGGGGCGGATGCGGCGACCCATGTGGCGGTGATCTTCGACAAGGGCTCGCACACCTTCCGCAACGACATGTACGACCTCTACAAGGCGAACCGCAGCGAGATGCCCGAGGACCTGCGCCCGCAGATCCCGTTGACGCGGGAGGCGACGCTGGCCTTCAACATCGCCTGCCAGGAGCTCGAGGGGTTCGAGGCTGACGACATCATCGCCACGCTCTCGTGTCGGGCGCGCGACGCCGGGGGCCGCGTGACCATCGTGTCGTCCGACAAGGACCTGATGCAGCTCGTGGGCGACGGCGTCGAGATGCTGGATCCGATGAAGAACGTCCGCATCGACGTCGACGGGGTGCGCCAGAAGTTCGGGGTGGACCCCGACCGGGTGGTCGACGTGCAGGCGCTGGCCGGGGACAGCGTCGACAACGTGCCGGGCGCGCCGGGCATCGGCATCAAGACGGCTTCGCAACTCATCGAGGAATACGGCTCGCTGGAGGAGCTTCTGGACCGGGCGGAGGAGATCAAGCAGCCGAAGCGGCGGCAGGTGCTGATCGAGCACCGCGCGCAGATCGAGCTGTCGAAGCGGCTGGTGCAGCTCGATTGCGGGATGGAGCTGCCGTTCGGGCTGGACGATCTGGAAATCCGCGATGCCGAGCCGGAGGTGCTGCTCGGTTTCCTCAACCGTATGGAGTTCCGCTCGCTCACCCGCCGGATCGCCGAGCGTTTCGGCAAGGAGCCGCCCGCCGTGATCGAGCTGGAGGCGGCGGCCCCCGAGGTGCCCGACGACCCCGCCATCGACCCCGCGGTCTACGAGGTCGTGCGCGACGAAGCGGCGTTGCAGGTCTGGCTCGACCGGATTGCGCGGGCGGGCGTCGTGGCGGTGGACACCGAGACGACCTCGCTCGACGAGATGCGCGCGGAGCTGGTGGGCGTGTCGCTGGCGACCGCACCGGGAGTGGCCTGCTACATCCCTCTGGGTCACCGCAGCGGCAGCGGCGACCTTTTCGACAGCGATGCGCTGGTGGAAGGGCAGATGCCGGTAAACACGGCTCTGGCGATGCTGAAACCGATGCTCGAGGACGCGGCCGTCCTCAAGATCGGGCAGAACATGAAGTACGACTTCAAGATCTTCGCTCGCCTCGGGATTGACGTCGCCCCCATCGACGACACGATGCTGCTGTCCTACGCGCAGCACGCCGGCCTGCACGGGCACGGTATGGACACGCTCAGCGACCGCTATCTGAACCACCAGCCGATCCGGATCAAGGCGCTGATCGGGTCGGGCAAGACGCAGGTCACCTTCGACCGGGTCGCCATCGAGAAGGCCGCGCCCTACGCCGCCGAGGATGCCGACGTGACGCTGCGCCTCTGGCGGCGGCTGAAGCCGTCGCTGCACATGGCGAGGGTGACGCAGGTCTACGAGACGCTGGAGCGGCCGCTGGTGCCGGTGCTGGCGCGGATGGAGATGGCGGGCGTGCGGGTGGACCGCGAGGTGCTCAGCCGCATGTCCGGGGCCTTCGCGCAGAAGATGGGCGCGCTGGAGGAGGAGATCCACGCCAAGGCCGGACGGCCGTTCAACGTCGGCTCGCCAAAGCAGCTGGGCGAAATCCTGTTCGACGAACTGTCGCTGCCGGGCGGCAAGAAGGGCAAGACCGGGGCCTACGCCACCGGGGCCGACGTGCTGGAGGATCTGGCGACGGAGCACGAGCTGCCGAGGCTCATCCTCGACTGGCGCCAGATATCGAAGCTGAAATCGACCTATACCGATGCGCTGCAGACGCATATCAACCCGGAGACGGGGCGGGTGCACACATCCTATTCCATCGCCGGGGCGAGCACCGGGCGGCTCGCCTCCACCGACCCGAACCTGCAGAACATCCCGGTGCGCACGGAGGAAGGGCGGCGCATCCGCGAGGCTTTCGTGGCGCCGGAAGGCCGGGTGCTGGTCTCGCTCGACTACAGCCAGATCGAGCTTCGCATCCTCGCCCATGTCGCCGGCATCGAGGAGCTGAAGCAGGCCTTTCGCGAGGGGCAGGACATCCATGCGATCACCGCCAGCCAGATGTTCGGCGTGCCGCTCGAGCAGATGACGCCGGACGTGCGGCGGCAGGCCAAGGCGATCAATTTCGGCGTGATCTACGGCATCTCGGGCTTCGGGTTGGCGCGCAACCTGCGGATCCCGCGGGCCGACGCGCAGGCCTTCATCGACACCTATTTCGAGCGCTTCCCCGGCATCCGCGATTACATGGACGCGACGGTGAAGTTCGCAAAGGCGCACGACCGCGTCGAGACGCTGTTTGGCCGCCGCATCCACACCCCCGAGATCAACGCCAAGGGGCCCGGCGCCGGGTTCGCCCGCCGCGCCGCCATCAACGCGCCCATTCAGGGCACGGCGGCCGACGTCATCCGCCGCGCGATGGTGCGGATGGAGGCAGCCACCCTCGGTCTCGACGCGACGATGCTGCTGCAGGTCCACGACGAGTTGCTGTTCGAGGTGGCCGAGCGGGATGCGGAGGCGCTGATCGTGCGGGCGCGGGAGGTGATGGAGGGCGCGAACATGCCGGTCGTCGACCTGTCGGTGCCGCTGATCGTGGATGCGGGGCAGGGGCGGACCTGGGCAGCGGCGCATTGACGGTGGAGGACGATCCCTTGCCCGCCGGTCATGCTAGATTTGTGCTCAGACACTTCCATACTCATCCGGACAGGTTTACCGAGACGGTCGGCCTTGCTCCGACATGGGTATGGATCAGGGGCGAGCGGCGTCGCACACCGAAGGGAAGTGCGATCGGCGGTGTGGATGATCGCCACGAGTCTTACTCGTGGTCACGGAGCGAGGACTTCGCCGATATATCCGATGCGATGGAGAAGTTGGCGAGTTTCGTCGCGTTGCTCGAACGTCGCAGGGATGGTGTCGCACCGTTCGTCGCGGAGGCGCAGACAGCTTTTCTGACGATTGACTTCCATGGGGAGCGGCATTCGGGTTTCGTGCTCGATCCCGGTCAACTGCGATCTCTCGCCGATCTGGGGATCAGGTTCGGAGTGGAATGCTTTCCGTGATCCCGTCGCCGGACGCGCCTGTCGCGACTCCGGCGCACTCATTTCCTTAAGTTCGATCCGAGCAATACGATGCCCCATGATTCCCATCACGCCCACCACATCGACCCGGCCTCGGGCGACCGTCGCGTCTTCGCCGCCATCGCCGTCAACCTCGGGCTGACGGTGGCGCAGGTCGTGGCGGGGATCGCGTCGGGCTCGCTCGCCATGATCGCGGACGCCATCCACAACCTGTCGGACGCGCTGTCGCTGATCATCGCCTTCGCCGCTCGCAAGATCGCGCGCCGGCCGTCGGACGCGAAGATGACCTTCGGGTATGGCCGCGCGGAGATGGTGGCGGCGCTGGTGAACTACACCTCGCTCGCCGTCATCGCGCTCTGGCTGATCTGGGAGGGGGTCGCGCGGCTCCTCGATCCGCAGCCCGTCGCCGGCTGGATCGTGGTGATCGTCGCAGGGGTGGCGCTCGCGGTGGACCTTGCGACGGCGGCGCTGACCTATGCCATGTCGAAGACCTCCGCCAACATCCGGGCCGCCTTCCTGCACAATCTGGCCGACGCGCTGGGCTCCGTCGGCGTGATCGTGGCCGGCACGCTGATCCTGCTCTTCGACTGGACCATCGTGGACCCGCTCGTGACGCTCGCCATCGCGGGCTACATCCTCTGGCACGTCTGGCAGGGCACGCCGCGCGTCGTCGCCATGCTCATGCTGGGTGCGCCGCCTGACGTGGACACGCGGGCCGTGTTGTGCGGGATGGAGGCAGTGGAGGGCGTGGCCTCAGTGCATCACCTGCACGTTTGGGAGATGCAGGAAGGGCTCGCGGCGGTGGACGCGCATGTCGTGGTGACCGAGGGCGGCGATCCGGCGCGAGTGCGCCAGCGCGTCATCGAGGCGCTGCGCGACAGCTTCATCGTAGAGCATACCACGCTCGAGATGGAGCGCCCCGGGGCCTGTCCTCCGGGCGTCGCGGCCATCGGGCATTGATGTGCTGATCGCGTTCAACAAGCCGATGAACGTGCTGAGCCAGTTCACCGACGAGGGCAGATGGCCGGGCCTCAAGCGCTGGATCGACGCGCCGGGCGTCTATGCCGCCGGGCGGCTGGACCGCGACAGCGAGGGCCTGCTGATCCTGACCGACGACGGGCGGGCGCAGGCGCGGATCGCCGATCCGGCGGCGGGGACGGCGAAGACCTATCTTGCCCTGGTGGAAGGAGTCCCGGGAGCGGAGGCTCTTGCGGCGCTGCGAACGGGCGTGACCCTGAAGGATGGCGCGACGCGCCCGGCGCAGGTGGAGGCGGTGGCGGCGCCCGACTGGCTCTGGCCGCGCGATCCGCCGGTGCGGCTGCGCAAGACCGTGCCCGACGCCTGGCTGCGCCTGACGATCTCGGAGGGGCGCAACCGGCAGGTGCGGCGCATGTGCGCGCATGTGGGTCTGCCGGTGCTGCGGCTGATCCGCTGGTCCGTGGGTCCCTGGACGGTGGCGGGGCTTGGGCCCGGCGAATGGCGCAGGCTGCCGGACTAGAGCCCCGACGTGAGGCAGGTCTCCCGGCGCCGGAATGCGGCGAGGCTGCGCTCTGGGTCGGGCGGAAAGGGCGCGCCGTCGATGGTGTCGGACATGCGGTCGAGGCGGAACATGCGGAAATCCTCGCGCAACTCGCACCATGCGACCATCGTCCAGACCTTGCCCCAGAACCACAGGCCGAGGGGGCGCACGGTGCGGCGCGTCGCCTGGCCGGCCTCGTCCCGATAGGCGAAGGCCAGGTAGCACCCGGCCTCGGTCGCGCTCTCGATCCGGTCGAGGAGATGCGTGACCTCGGGCCGCTGCGCGTCGGGGCGGAAGGCGTGGATGTGGACCGAGCCCGCGCGCGCCGCCTGCGGATCGGGCAGGACGGCGGCGATCTTGTCGAGGGCGGAGTCCGCCGCGCGCGCCATGCCGGAGCCGCCCCATGCCCGGATCATGCGCGCGCCGCCGACGAGGGCCACGACCTCCTCGGGGGTGAACATGACGGGCGGCAGGTCGTAGCCGCCGCGCATGACATAGCCGACGCCCGCCTCGCCCTCGATGGGGACGCGGTTGGCCATCAGGTCCGCCACGTCGCGGTAGATCGTGCGCTGCGAGACCTCCAGAGCGGCGGCCAGGGCGCGCGCCGTGGTGAGCCGACCGCCGCGCAGGATGTCGATGATCCGGAGCAGGCGGTCGGCGCGACGCATCAGGTGTGGGCCTCGAACAGCCCGATGGAGTTTCCGTCGGGGTCGAGGGCATAGGCGAAGCGCCCCGGCGGGATGGTCTCCGGCGGCCTGTCGAGCACCTTGCCGCCCGCTTTCCATACCCGAACCACGGCCTCCTCGAGCTTGCCCGGCACCGCCAGATGCACCGTCGGACCGCCGGAGCTTGCGGGCGTGCCGGGATAGAGGTGCCCCGCCACGCCCTTGCTCGGGTCCGAGGAGGGGAAGGCGGCCATCGGGTTCGGGCCGCCCGTCTCTAGCGTGGTCTTCCAGCCGAAGACGGCTTCGTAGAAGCGGCGGGCGACATCGAGGTCGGTCACGGGGATCTCGACCCAGACAATCGGATGGAGGGGAGGGGGAGTTTCGGAAGATGAGGCCATGTCGGGTTCCTTTTCGGGTGGGAGCTCCTTCATCGCACCCCCCTGCTGACAGCATGGTGTCAGCAGCATGCCCGCCTTGTCGACGGGGGCGTGCGGAACCGGGTGCCGGATAAGCCGTTGAGGCGAGATCCACAGGAGAGAGACATGACCGATTCCGTCACCATGCCGCTGCCCGGCACCCCCGCCCCCGCCCTCGACCTGAACCTCATCATCGACGCCGAATGGCAGTTGTCGCAGCAGTCGCCCGACGCCTTCACCATGATCGTCTTCTACCGCGGGCTGCATTGCCCGATCTGCAAGTCGTATCTTCAGGGTCTGCGCGCGAACTACGACGACTGGCTGGCGAAGGGCGTCGAGATCGTCCATGTCTCCATGGATACCAAGGAAAAGGCCGCGCAGGCGCATGAGGACTGGGCCCTCGACCCGGTGCCGATGGGCTATGGCCTGACGGAGGAGCAGGCCCGCGCCTGGGGGCTTTATCTCTCGGAAGGCATGACGGACAAGGAGCCGAAGGTCTTCTCGGAGCCCGGGCTCTTCATGGTGAAGCCGGACGGCACGCTCTACTTCGCGGAAATGTCCAGCACGCCCGTCGTGCGGCCCGACCTTGGGATGCTGCTGCGCAAGATCGATTTCATCAAGGAGAAGGCCTACCCGCCGCGCGGCACCCTGGCGGCCTGACGCCGCGTGGATGTGGCGCGGCGGACCGCGCCGCGCCCGATCCTCGCGGGCCTTCGGCAGGCGTCGAGGCGGCACTCAGCGCAGCTTGCCCGCCTCGACGATCGGAAAGAATGCGCCGCCCGACCGGACGCCGAACCAGCCGTCCCGTTCCTCGCCCATCTCCACCAGCCGGTAGAACGACTTGCGGTCGATTAACGCCTCCAGTCCGTGGCGCACCTCGACATAGGGAGCGGGTTCGCCATCCGCCGCGAGCGGGACCCGGATCGGATGCTCCGGGCCGGCCTCCACCACGTCGCCGACGTTGGTCCGGAAGGCGATAGCTCCCTCCGACTGCTCGACGTCGATGGCCACGAAGGGCGCGTCCTCGACCTTGATGCCGACCTTTTCGACCGGGGTCACGAGGAAGTGACGGTCGCCCTCGCGCTTGAGGATCGAGGCGAAGAGCCGCACCAGCCCCTGCCGGCCGATCGGGCTCCCCTCGTGGATCCAGGTGCCGTCGCGCTTGATGAGGATGTCGATTTCGCCGCAATAGGGCGGGTTCCAGAGGTGCACCGGGGCCGGTCCCTTTGCCGCCCGGGCCGCCGACAGGAGGGAGGCCGCCGAGGGGGTCGCGTCTCGTTCGTCGCTCATTGCCCTTTGCCCCCGCCTTCTGCAGTCATAGATGTGTTCATCAGACAACCCGCGCGGGAGCATTGCAATGGCCGACGACCTTCTTGACGAGATCGAGGCCCTCAGCATCCGCCTGACCGAGGCGCGGGCTGCGGTGGCCACCCGCATCGTCGGGCAGGACCGGGTGGTGGAACTGGCGCTGGCGGCGATGCTGTCGGGCGGCCACGCCCTGCTGATGGGTCTGCCGGGGCTGGGCAAGACACGGCTGGTCGAGACCCTCGCGACGGTGATGGGCCTGAAGGGCAGCCGGATCCAGTTCACGCCGGACCTGATGCCGTCGGATATCCTGGGCTCCGAAGTGCTCGAGACGGCGCAGGACGGCTCCCGCGCGTTCCGCTACATCGAGGGGCCGATCTTCGCGCAGCTGCTGATGGCCGACGAGATCAACCGGGCGTCCCCCCGCACCCAGTCGGCGCTGCTGCAGGCGATGCAGGAGCGCGAGGTGACCGTGGCCGGCCAGACCCGCATCCTTCCCGCGCCGTTCCACGTGCTCGCCACGCAGAACCCCATCGAGCAGGAAGGCACGTATCCGCTGCCCGAGGCGCAGCTCGACCGCTTCCTCGTCAAGATCGACGTCGAATACCCTGACCGCGCCACCGAGCGGGCCATCGTGCTCGCCACGACTGGCGCGTCGGAGGGCGTGGCCCATGCGGTGTTCGACGGTGCGGCCCTCATCGCGGCGCAGGCCGTGGTGCGGCGGATGCCGGTGGGCGATTCGGTGCTGGACCTGGTCCTCGACCTCGTGCGCGCCTGCCGCCCCGAGGGTGCGGATGCGCCGGACACGGTAAAGTGCCACGTCGCCTGGGGCCCCGGTCCCCGCGCGGCGCAGGCGCTGATGCTGATGACACGGGCGCAGGCCCTGCTGGAGGGCCGGCTGGCGCCGGACCTGTCCGATGTCGCGCGGCTGGCGCGGCCCGTGCTTGGGCACCGGATGGCGCTGTCCTTTGCGGCGCGCGCCGAGGGCGTGGTGCTGGAGGACGTGATCGACGAGGTCACCGCCCGCGTTACCCGCGTCGAGCGGGCGGCCTGACCGGTTTGGCGGTCGACGCGCTCCATACGCCGGCCAGCCTGCGGGCGCGCTCCGAAAGCGCGGCCTCCGGCCTTCCCGGCCTGCTGATGTCGGCGGAACGTCTGGCCGCAACCGTTCTGCTGGGCGAGCACGGGCGCAAGCGGGCCGGGGCGGGCGATGCCTTCTGGCAGTTTCGCGCGGCGCAGCCCGGCGATGCGCGCCGCTCGATCGACTGGCGGCAATCGGCGCGCGGCGACGGGCATTTCGTTCGGGAGACCGAATGGCAGGCGGCGCAGTCGCTGATGCTCTGGGTCGACGATGCCGCCTCGATGGGCTTTGCCGGGGCGTCGCGTCCGTCGAAGTTGCGCCGGGCGCAGACGCTGGCTCTGGCGCTGGCGGTGCTGGCAGTAAAGGCCGGCGAGCGCACGGGGCTGGCGACGCTGGCCGAGCCGCCGCGCGCCGGCCGGGCGCAACTCATCCGCATGACCGAGGCGCTGATGGAGGGGGGTGAGGTGCCGGATTACGGCGCACCCCGTTCCCGCGTCATGCCGACGGGTTCCCGTGCCGTCTTCCTGTCGGACTTCCTCGGGCCGGTGGAGCCGGTAGCCAGGGCGCTGACCTCCGCCGCCGACCGGGGCGTCCAGGGGGTTCTGCTGCAGATCCTCGACCCCGAGGAGGAGGCGTTTCCCTATGACGGGCGGACGGTGTTCGAGAGCATGTCGGGCGCGATCCGCTTCGAGACCCTGAAGGCCGGCCAGTTGCGCGCCGAGTATCTGCAGCGCCTCGCCGCCCGCCGCGCCGCGCTGCGCGATCTGTGTGCCCGCACCGGCTGGCGCTACCAGCTGCACCAT
>JBBQDX010000073.1:0-16826 GCA_038320125.1 Rhodobacterales bacterium
CATGGCACCGATATCCGGATTCGAGGCACCGGCACCGACACCGGCAACGTGGGCGATGCGGACCTTTTCCCCGTTCCAGCACCCGATCTCGAGAGCATCGGAACACCGGCGCAGGTTCGGGGCCATCACGGCAATCCTACCGCCGTGGACACGGCCCGCGCGACGCACCGTGGGTTGTTCCAGCGTCAGACCGTGTTGACCGGGCCCGCGCAGCCCGCGCTCGCGGTTCCAAAGGCCCCAGGCAGCCACTTCGCCGCTCGCGGTTCAGCAGCGCCGTGAGCCGGTGCGCCGCAGGCGGGACGCTGATCGACGGGACAACGGCTCACAAACTGCCGTTCGGCGCCAGGTCCGCTGCCGTAAGCTCCACGGAACTGCGACGTCCCGGACGCCCCCGCATCGAGCCGGGACCGACCGATCCCCAGCACTCCCCCCCCGACTCCTCCACTGCCCGGCAAGGCGGGCCGGTCTCCCCGAGCGGGGGATGCACTCATCGGCGGCGACGGCAAATGCCACCCATGTTTTCTTGCCTCCGCCACGACCGGCACCGCGCGCAGAAGCGCGGTCGCGATCGTTCCAAGGCCGGACACCCCGAGGCCCCCACCACCGACCCGTTCGATCCCACAGCCACGGCACCCCCGCGCCCACCAGCCGGCGAATATCGTCGTCGGGCAGAGGCATGCCCCCCGGCACAGGCTTGTGCCGTCCATGTTCATGCCGGACTGGCCGGTCGGCATGGGGGCAGTCCACGCGGACTGGGATGCGCTTCTCCCACCGGCGGGCTCGCCCTGAAACGACCTCGGCCAAATCCCAAACGCGGTCGAACCCGAAAGCCGGAAAACTCCGGCGGCCGCCGCTCCGGGATTGAGGAGCGAAGCACACCCCTGCCGATCCTCGCTGCAAACAATCAAGACGCAAGGCACGTCACCTCGCGTCCTCCACACCGCACCATTCGGCGACGAAAAGCGCGATGGTCGCGGTGATCCTCTTCAGGGACCGCAGGCTCACCCGCTCGTCGAACCCGTGTATGTTCTCCGATCTAGGACCGTAGCAGAGCGCGGGGATTCTTTTGTAGAGCGCGTAGACTCGCGTATCGAGATAGCCCGGTGTCATGAACGTCTCGAGTGCCGATCCGGTTGCCGTCTCGTGGCAGCGGCCGAGGACGGTCTCGGCGTCGGAACCGGGCTCGAGCACATAGCCTTCGGCATAGAACCCGTTGAACGTCACGCGGGGCGGGGTGTTCGACAGGAACGCATCGTCGCGCGATATTTCCGACAGACGCTCCCGGATCTCACGCTCGGCGTCCTTTGCCGTCACGCCCGGATAGAGGGAGATCCGGCAGTCGATACGGCACCACGCAGGCACGGACGAGGCCCAGTCGCCGCCCTCGATGCGGCCGAAGTTGAGGTTGATCGGATGCGCCGCGTTCTCGAAGTGCGGGTGGTCGGCCTTTTGGTCGTTCCATCGCGCCTCCAGCCCGCGCAATCCGGCCATCACCCGGTACGCGGCGTCGATGGCATTGGCGCCTTCCGACATCTCGCGCACGTGCACCGGCGCACCGGCGATCTCGACCTGGAACCAGAGCACGCCGACGTTGGCGCGCACCAGCATCTCCTCCTCCGGCTCGGGGATCAGCACCGCATCGGCGGTATAGCCGCGCAGATACGTCATCAGCGCCCCGTTGCCGGTCGATTCCTCCTCCACCACCGACTGCACGTAGAGAGTGGCGGCGGGGACCAGCCCGAGGCGCCGCAGCGCGTCGAGAGCTGCGATACTGGCGACGTGTCCCGCCTTCATGTCGGCCCCGCCCCTGCCGTAAAGCCAGTCGCCATCGATGACGGGGTCGAAGGGCGGGTTGGTCCACATCTCCGCCGGGCCCGTGGGCACCACGTCCACATGCGCCTGCAGGATCAGCGACCGGCCGGTCTCGGCACGGGGGCGGTGGATGCCGACGACGATTGGCGCGCGCGAATGTCCGGGCGCGAAAGCGCCGCCGCCGGGGTGGCGGGTGATCGCCGCCTCGTCCATCTCGAAGCGGTCCATCGCCATGCCGCGATCCCGCAGCGCGCGATAGACGTAATCCTGCACCGGATGCTCCATGCCCCGCAGCGAGGGAAAGCGGATCATCTCCTGCGTCATCGCGATCTGATCGTCGAAACCCGCATCGACGGCGTCGACGATCCTCGCGGAAAGCTCGGGGGAAAGAGGCATTCGCAGTCTCCGGTCAGGACAGTCTGGGCAAACATATCGCGCCCCGGCACGGCGGCGAGCGATTGGCGAGTGTAGCCCTGCGCCGGGTCGGTGAACATCGCGGCCGTCCGACCCCGCTCCACGATCCGACCCCGTTGCATTACCGCAATCTTGATCGGGAGGGCCCGTCGCGCGGACGGACCTCGATTCAGGACCCGGCCTCACCCGGAAACGCCAGCAGATGATCGGTGAAGCTTTCGCAGACGACCTGCGCCGTGGCGAGCAAACGGTCATACTCCCCGACCGAGACGACGACCGCAGGCTTGCCCGATCGCGAGACAACTTGTCGCCGCCCCGCCAGGACCGTTTCCACGACAACGCTGAGGCGGTTCTTCGCATCCTGCGGGGCAAAGACCGGAACCCCTCTCTTTTCCGCTCCAGCTCCCTAGCCAGACGGAGGCGATCTCGTGCCTGATCGATTTCCACAGCCCGTAGAGTCGGAATGACGGACTCGCCCGGTCAGCTTGCGCACCACCCCGCGCGACCAGCCAGTCGCGAAACCGGGCGCTTTCGCGCGGCCACATAGGCACGCGCATGCCCCACACCACCGGCGCAAGATCCATCATTGGCGCTACAGGATCGCGGGCCAGGAACAGCACTACCGCCGCACCCTCCGCTCCTGCCCGCCGGCCCCCCTGACCTCCCCCAAACCGCCCGCGCGCCGCGCCAGACCGTCCGCCATCCGCCCGGCTCGCACCGCCTCACGCGGCGGCAGCCCTCCCGAGGCCCAGAGTCAAGCAAAAGCAGGTCGCGTCGGGACAGGCCCGTCGCCCAAAGCGGCAGCGGAAACGGCCAGCCCAGGCTGCGTGCCAGCGCCGCGTCGGCAGCATCGTCGCGGCATCCGCAAAACCGGGCATCGCCGTTTGGACGCGCGCAAGGAGATGCGCCGCCCGCACGCTTGTCAGCCCTCCCGATCGGCAGACGCATAGGCGCTTCGCCGCGAGGATCGGTGGCCACGGCTCGGCTACAGAAGACAAACGCGCGGTCTCGGGGTCCATATGCGCACGCCGCGGCCCGAGGCCCGGACCCGCCCGAGGACGGCGGCGGCGCGGGCCACCGGATCGCCCCCCGCCGCACCCTACTCCGCGCCCTCCTCCGCAGCGACGACCCCGCACCCGTCCCGGCCCGCGCGCAAGCCTCCGTCCCCGCAGCGGCCCCCGTCCTTGCACCGGCCCCAGTCCCCGCTGCCCTCCACGACGACGACGAGATCGGCCGCGGCCCCGCACCGGCTCCCGCCGCCATCCACGCCCCCGTTCCCGCCCCCGACCTCCGCCAGCATCCGCGCCAGCCCGCCGCCGCGCAGCCGGATGCGCCCCGCCCGCCGCCAGAGGACGAGCCGCGCGGTCGCCGGATCCATCGCCGCCCCCGCCGGCAGAAAGCACAGCCGGTCGCGCAGATCCCCCGCCAGCGCGCGGGCCCCGGCCCGCATCAGACCCGCCGCCGCCGCCCCGAGCGCCAGCCGGTCGCGCTGGAGCGCCAAGGGCACGCCGCTCGCCCGTTCCGTCGCGGTATCCTGCAGATGCGCCAGCGCCGCCCCAGCATGGAACGCGGCCGCCGCCCCCCCGCGCTCCGCCCCCCGCGCCCCGCCGCGGGCGCCCGGCGATCCAGGATGGCATCGCAAGAGGGCCAGATGCGGAGAACGGCAGAAAAGGCGGCCGGCGCGACATGGTCCTCGCCTGGCACCGCCGCTGCAGTGGCGGCAAGCTGCAAGGGCGGTAAACGCCGCGGCTTGCCCCGGTCTTCTATCGCCGATAATTGCCTTATCGCTACCTCTCCGATGAACCCCGGAGATCCCCGCCAGAGACCTCCCGCCCCCCCCCACCTCGAGCGCCGCCACCCCATGATCCGTCCCGATCCCACCGCCGATCCCGACGGCCATCCCGACAACCATGCGCCGCCCTGCCCGGCGTCCTCGCCCCTCTCCGGTTCCGGCACCCTCGACCGCCTCGCCCGCCGAAGGCGCCCGCGCCTGTCGTTTGTCGCTTATTCGACCGTGAAGCCGTCGTCGTCATACTGGGCCAGATAGGCCAGCAGGTCGACCAGGTCCTCGTCGCTGCGCAGGCCAGCGAACGCCATTTTGGTTCCGGGGACGACCTCCCGCGGCGCCTGCAGGTACCCATGCAACATCTCAGCATCCCAGACATGGGTATCGCCGAACTCCTGCATCGCGGGCGAATACGAAAAGCCTTCCAACGATCCGGGCACCCGCCCGAAAAGCTGGTTCAGCTCCGGACCGACGCGGTTCTGTGCGTCTTCGCCGACCGCGTGACAGGCGCCACATCGGCGAAATACCCCTTCGCCGGCCTCCGGATCGCCCTCGGTGAAGTCCTGCGCTTGAGCCGAGAACGCCATCACTGCGACGGCGACGGCGGGTGCTAGTTTTAGCATCGGTTCATCATCCTCCCTGGAAACTTTAGCAAAGGCGTTCGGCATGCCACGCGATATGATCGGCCATGAACGTCGATATGAAGTAGTACGAATGGTCGTGCCCGACATGTCTGCGAAGCCTGAATTCAATGCCCGCGTCGCTGCAGGCCTTCTCCAGCAGCTCGGGTTTGAGTTGCTCGTCGAGAAATATGTCGGCCTCGCCCTGATCGACGAGGATCTCGGGCACCCGCGCCCCATCCTCAATCAAGGCGACGGCGTCGTGGCGCCGCCAGGCGTCGCGGTCTTGGCCGAGATAGGCCGAGAACGCCTTTTCGCCCCAAGGCACGTGGCTTGGCGCCACGATCGGAGCGAACGCCGAGACCGATTTGAAGCCGCCTTCGCGCAGCGCGATCGTCAGTGCGCCGTGGCCGCCCATGGAATGCCCGAAGATGCTTTGCCGCTCCATGTCCGCGGGGAACTCGCGGCCGATCATCCCGGGCAGTTCCTTCGTGACGTAGCTCAGCATGTTGAAGCGTCCGGCCCACGGTGCCTGCGTCGCGTCGAGATAGAAGCCGGCACCTTGACCCAGGTCGTAGCCGTCGTCATCCGGCGCGTCGCCGCGCGGGCTCGTATCCGGGCATACGACGATGATGCCGGCCTTTGCCGCCGCCTGCCGATACTCTCCCTTCTCCATTACGTTGGCGTGGTTGCAGGTCAGGCCCGACAAGTACCATAGGACGGGGCTCTTTCGTGCGTCGGTGCCCGGCGGCAGGAACACCGCGAAGGTCATCTCGCCGCCGACGGTTTCGGACTGGTGGCGGCAGACCAGCTGCCGACCGCCATGAGCCGCCCATTCCGAGACGATCTCCATCATTCATCTCCCCCGCTTCCGGTCAACCGCGCGCGATAGCTCTCGGCCACGCGCGGGTGCAGCGGCCAGTCGATGCAGCCGCCGTCATATGGCTCGACGATCTGAAGGAAGAAAACCTTCGTCTCGCCGATCGAAACCGTGACCGTGTCGCCGATATGGTCGCCAGTGAAGTCTTGCAGCGCCTGCTGCTGCGCCTCGCTGAAGCAAAGCGTCAGCCCGATTTCCTCGCCGACCTCGAGCGACGACAGCTCGGTTGGCGGGACCACGTGGCGCGCCTCGCCGACCGAGAACGACAGAGGCTGCGGCCGCGGCTGCGGCTCGGCAGTGGCGGCAGACGCGACAGCGAAGCTTGTCGCGGCAACGAGTGACCAAAGTCCGGTCCGCATCAGTAGAGGACGACCGAGCGGATGCTCTCGCCCTTGTGCATCAGGTCGAAGCCCTTGTTGATGTCCTCGAGCGGCATCGTGTGGGTGATCAGGCTGTCGATGTCGATCTTGCCGTCCATGTACCAGTCCACGATCTTCGGAACGTCGGTCCGGCCCCGCGCTCCTCCAAAGGCCGTGCCCTTCCAGACCCGGCCGGTGACCAGCTGGAACGGACGCGTCGCGATCTCGGCCCCCGCCGGTGCCACGCCGATGACGATCGACTGGCCCCAGCCACGGTGCGCGCACTCGAGCGCCTGACGCATGACGTTGACGTTGCCGGTGCAGTCGAACGTGTAGTCCGCGCCGCCGATCTGATCGCCGCGCCGCTTCGTCAGGTTGACGAGGTAGGGAACGACATCCTCGCCGATCTCCTTTGGGTTAACGAAATGCGTCATCCCGAACTGCTCGGCGATCGCCTTCTTGCTGTCGTTGATGTCGACGCCGATGATCATGTCGGCACCCACCATGCGCAGACCCTGGATCACGTTGAGACCGATGCCGCCGAGGCCGAAGACCACCGCCGTCGAGCCCGACTCCACCTTGGCGGTGTTGACCACAGCGCCGATCCCCGTCGTCACGCCGCAGCCGATGTAGCAGATCTTGTCGAAAGGCGCGTCCTCGCGCACCTTGGCGAGGGCGATTTCGGGCAGCACGGTGAAGTTCGAGAAGGTCGAGCAGCCCATGTAGTGATGGATCGGCTTGCCATCGAGGCTGAAGCGCGAGGTGCCGTCGGGCATCAGGCCCTGCCCTTGCGTCGAGCGGATCGCGGTGCAGAGGTTCGTCTTCTGCGACAGGCACGAGAAGCACTCGCGGCACTCGGGTGTATAGAGCGGGATCACGTGATCGCCCTTCCTGACGCTGGTGACGCCGGGGCCGATGTCGACGACGACGCCCGCGCCCTCGTGGCCGAGGATGGCGGGAAAGAGACCCTCGGGATCTTCGCCCGAACGGGTGAACTCATCGGTGTGACAGATGCCGGTCGCCTTGATCTCGACGAGGACCTCGCCTTCTCTCGGCCCCTCCAGGCTGACGGTGGCGATCTCGAGCGGCTCTCCCGCCTTGAATGCGACGGCGGCGCGCGTATCCATTATCTGTTTCTCCCCTGTTATTGCCGCAAAGCTTTACAAAATACATCCGACGTTGCAAGCCATTGAGTTGACGGCATGAGGGGGACGAAAGGATGAGACTGACGCTTCTGGCGCTGCTCATGGGCGCAAGCGCTACGGTTGCCTCTGCTCAACTTCGCGACGGCACCGGCAACGTCTATCCGACAGTCGCGGTGGCTGACTACGTACTTGGATGCATGGCCGCGAACGGCAACTCGCAGGACGCCCTGCGGCGCTGCTCCTGCTCGATCGACGTGATCTCGACCATTCTCCCTTACGAGGCCTATGCAACGGCCGAAAGTTACATGAGCCTCGGCCGGGTCATCGGCGAGCGCGGAGTGATCTTCCGCGAAAGCGAGTTGTCCAAGGAGGCGACCGGGAACCTTCGCCGCGCTCAGATCGAGGCCGAACTGCGCTGCTTCTGAACCGTCAGGCGCCCGAGCGTCCGACCTCCACCGGCCAGGTGCCGCCGAAAATGTTGCCCTCGGTATCCTGAGCCTCGACCGTGATCGGATTGCCAGTCGGCTCGAAGTCGAAGCGGATGCTCGGATCCTCGGACAGCGAGATGCCGCCCTCCATCGTCAGGATCGGTGCGTCGCCCTGTGTGATCGTCACGCTGTGAATGAAATGCGCCGGGATATGAAGGCGCGTCAGCTGGTCCATCTGCAGGCCCGAATTGTTCGGGTGGCGGATCATCAGCTGCGCCTCGGGATGCGTGCCGGCCACGCCTTCGAACTGCCGCAGCTTCATCTGGCCAAGATTGGCCATCGCCGCCTCGGGGTCCTTGCCCATCGGTGCCGAGCAACCGCCCGACGCCTTGATGAATCTCTCGGCCACGTGCAGCGAGCCGTCCGACAGCTCGGCCACCACATGGACGTTCGTGTAGGACTGGACGCGCACCCGCGTATCGATGCGGGTGACGCCCGCGTCCGCGCCCAGTTCGAACACAGCCGCGACCGGAGCCGGATTCTCGTCAATCACCAGCGTCACACGCTCTATCCGCAGATCGCTGCCTTCGGGCGCCGCGAAGTGAAGCGTCACCGGCACCGTCGCCGCATCCTCGGCCCGGTACGGCGTTTCGAGCGCAACGACTTCGCTTTGGTGCATCGCGCGTCCGTCGAACACGTTGGCCACGATGTCCGACCATGCGTCGGACGCCTCCTGTGCCAGCCCGGCCGACGCCATCAGCATCCCGCCCGCAAATACAATCGCCGTTCTCAGCATCGCTCAAACCCTCCCAATCTGCACGGGCCAGCCCTAGGATAGCAGAACCGTGGCGTCATTCCCACTCAAGCTCGGTAAAAGCGGCGGCGACATTCCGCCGGTGGAACGCATCGGCGAGGGCCCAGTCACCGGCAGGCACTGGCACCGCCTCGATCGCGTCGGCCAGACCGGCACCCCTGGCGATCTGAGCTCGAACGGACTCGGCAAGGCCGGCGAGATACCCGAACTGCGCCGAGGCTCCCTCCGGCCAGTCGACGACCGCAGGGCCATGCCCCGGGACGGCGCGGGCGGCGGGGAGAGACGTCAGGTCGGCCTCGATCGCCAGCCAGCCCTTGATGCTGCCATCGACCACCGGCAGATGCTCGAGAAACAGAAGGTCGCCCGCGAAGAGCAACCCAGTCCGCGCGTCGAGCACCGTCAGGTCGTTGTCCGTGTGCGCCGTCGGCCAGGCGCGAAGCAGGAGCAGCCGGTCGCCAAGGTCGAGCGTCGCCGTGTCCTCCACCGCCCTGTCTGGCAGGACAACCTCCAGTTCACGGACCGCCTCGTCACCGAGCGCGTCCCGGGCCCCCGCCACATAGTGTTCGGCTCGGGCGGCAAGTGCATGGGCGAGCTTGGCATGGGCCACCACCTCTGCCTCGGATGCAGCCACGACAGGTGCTGCGCCGAGCACGTGGTCCGGGTGCATGTGCGTGTAGATGACGTAGCGGATCGGCAGGTCCGTGATGCCCCGGATCACCTCGACCAGCGATGCACCTTCGGCGGTGCTGCCGCCAGGATCGATCACCGCGACCGCATCCCGTCCGACAATGAAACCGGAATTTGCGATCGCGCCCTCGTTCTCGGGCGATGCAAGGGCGACGACGCCCTCGATCACGAAAATGCCCGCCGCAACCTCAACGGGGCGCGGAGGCGCTGCCTCTGCCAGCGATACGAACAGCGAGAGCGCCCCTGCCACGGCCAGGGGGGCCGTGCTCGCGATAAGGTGATCGGTCGCTTGCATGTCGCCTTTCTCACAAACTCCGCGCGAACGGGCCGGTCATCTCGGCCAATGCTAAGGATTTCGAGTCCTGGCTGTCGATGACGGACTTGGCGGTACCCGTGGGCGCGGAACACCGCAGCTCTTCCGACAATGCGGCCAATCTGCCGCCACCACCACAAATTTTTGACACTTGCGCCAACGCGAATCCTATGGGTAGTCTCGATTTATTCCGCCGCGGCTGCACCTGATGCGACGCACCGGATCGCTCGGGAGGGCTATTGGGGGCGCATTTGGATACCGCTTTTTTTGCGGCGTCCGCGGAGGAGCGAGGCACGATGCCGGATCCTGACGATCCTGCGCAGGACGGCCGTTGAGGGAGGAATTACCATGAGACGAACTTTGCTCGGCGCAGTGTCTATCGCTGCGATTGCAGCGACCGGCTGGTCGGCGTCAGCCAATGAAGAGCTTCAGAACATGGCTGAGGAACAGCCGGGCGAATGGGTCATGCCGACCGGCAACTATGCCAACTGGCGCTATTCGGAACTGGACCAGATCAACAAGGACAACGTCGACGAACTCCAGGTTGCCTGGACGATGTCTACCGGCGTTCTACGCGGACACGAGGGCAACCCGCTCGTGATCGGCGACACGATGTACTTCTCGACGCCGTTCCCGAACAACGTCTTTGCGGTCGATCTCGGAAATGACGGCATCATCAAGTGGAAATACGAACCGCAGCAGGACCCGCAGGTGATCGCAGTGATGTGCTGCGACACGGTCAGCCGCGGCGTCGCCTACGCGCCCGCCGAGGGCGACCGCCCGGCGCTGATCATTCTGCTCCAGGCGGACACCACGGTCGTGGCGCTCAACGCCGATACCGGCGCGGTCGAGTGGGAAGCGGTGAACGGCGATCCGCTGGCTGGCGAAACCGCGACGATGGCGCCCTTGGTCGTCAAGGACAAGGTCCTGATCGGCAATTCGGGCGGCGAGTTCGGCGTTCTCGGCCACATGACCGCCTACGATCTCGCGACCGGCGAACAGGCGTGGCGTGCCTTTTCGGCAGGTCCCGACGACATGACGCTGCTCGACCCCGAGAACACCACTCATCTCGGCGAGCCGGTGGGCGTCGACTCGGGCACGGCGACCTGGGAAGGCGACCAGTGGCAGATCGGGGGCGGCACCACCTGGGGCTGGATCTCCTACGATCCCGAGTTGAACCTCATCTACTACGGCACCGGCAATCCCTCGACCTGGAACCCGGCGCAGCGTCCGGGCGACAACCGCTGGTCGATGACCATCATGGCCCGCGACCCGGATGACGGGATGGCCAAGTGGCTCTATCAGATGACCCCGCATGATGAGTGGGACTACGACGGCGTGAACGAAATGATCCTCGCGGATCTCGAGTTCGACGGCGAAACC
The DNA here is from genome assembly GCA_038320125.1 of Rhodobacterales bacterium. Classification (GTDB taxonomy): domain Bacteria; phylum Pseudomonadota; class Alphaproteobacteria; order Rhodobacterales; family Rhodobacteraceae; genus Jannaschia. Next base: position 10,642 of record JBBQDX010000073.1, read on the forward strand.
CGCAAGACGGTAGTGCATCCCGACCGGAACGGCTTCGCCTACACTCTCGACCGCGAAACCGGCGAACTTCTCGTGGCTGAAAAGTACGACCCGTCCGTGAACTGGGCGACCCACGTGGAGATGGACCCCGAAAGCCCTGAATACGGCCGTCCGCAGGTGGTCGAGGAATACTCGACCGAAGCCGGTGGCGAAGACGTCAACACGACCGGCATCTGCCCGGCCGCGCTTGGCACGAAGGATCAGCAGCCGTCGGCCTATTCGCCGAAAACAGGATTGTTCTATATCCCGACCAACCACGTCTGCATGGACTACGAGCCGTACCGCATCAGCTACACTGCCGGCCAGCCCTATGTCGGAGCTACCCTTTCGATGTACCCGGCGCCGGAGAGCCATGGCGGCATGGGCAACTTCATCGCGTGGGACGCCGCAAAGGGGGAAATCGTTTGGTCCGTCCCCGAGAAGTTCTCGGTCTGGTCGGGCGCGCTCGCTACGGCTGGAGATATCGTCTTCTACGGCACGCTTGAGGGCCATCTGAAGGCGGTCAGCATCGAGACGGGCGAAGAGCTCTACCGCTTCCGGACTGGGTCTGGCGTAATCGGCAACGTCATGACCTACGAGCATGAGGGCGATCAGTACGTCGGAGTACTCTCGGGCGTTGGCGGCTGGGCCGGCATCGGCCTAGCAGCCGGCCTCACCAATCCAAACGAAGGTCTCGGCGCAGTTGGCGGCTATGCCGCCCTGTCCGACTACACCAACCTCGGCGGCATGTTGACAGTCTTCAAGCTGCCCGACGATGTGGCGTCGTTGGAATAGCGCGCCTATACATGCCCGGGACATCGCTCCTGCGGCAATCGCGGAGGCAGTCAATGCCTCCGCGTTCCATTTCTTCGGCGGTGCAGTGCAGGGACGACGCAGAAGTCGATGTCTGCCACGCGACCGCAGTTACCAGATCCTGCTGAATAGGAACATTCGATGATGCTGAAGCATGCAATCCGTGGTGTTGTCCTGGCGGCCTGCACCGCAGGTTTCGCCTCGGCGCAGGCCGCTGATCCCGCCGCCGTCGAAAGCGAAGACGGCAAGTATTACGACGCTGAAGGCTATCCCACATTCAACATTGCCGAGGACGGAACGGTAGATTTCCCCACCTTCTCAGGCTTCCGCCGCTTCAACGCGGAATGTCACGTCTGTCACGGCCCCGACGGCGTCGGCTCAACCTTTGCGCCGGCCCTCGTCGAGAGCGTTCAGAACTTGAGCTACGAGGATTTTGTCGCCGTCGTCGCTGGCGGCCGCGAGAATGTCGGTTCAGGTAACCAGAAGGTCATGCCCGCGTTCGGCACCAATCCCAACGTCATGTGCTATCTGGACGATATATACGTGTATCTTCGCGCACGCGGCGAGGGCGATTTACCTCGCGGCCGTCCCGCCGACAAGGAAGCGAAAAACGATCTGTTTACGGAGTTGGAAGATGCCTGCATGGGCTGAGGGGGCGCCCAGCCTTCTCTTGGCGGCCGCCATCGCGGTCGTCACTCCATATGCCGCCGCCGGTCAGGAAACCGGCGTCGGTGACGCATTCGAGCTTGTCGATCCTGAGACGCTGCGGGTCTGCGCCGATCCGCGTAACCTGCCCTTCTCGAACGAAGCAGGCGAAGGTTTCGAGAACGCTTTGGCCGAGCTCGTGGCGGACAGGCTCGGGCGGTCGAAGGTCGAATACAGTTTCTTTCCTCAAGGGGTCGGTTTCGTTCGAAACACACTGCAGGCTTACAGGTGCGATATCATCATGGGCTACGCTCAGGGCGACGAGCTGGTCCAGAATACCAACCCCTACTACAGTTCGGCCTATGCGCTGGTCGTGCGGCCGGAGTCCGGGCTCGCCGATGTCATGCGCCTGGACGATCCGCGGCTTCAGGGGCAGCGGATCGGGGTCGTCGCCGGAACCCCGCCGGCCACAAGTCTTGCCAAGCATGGCTTGATGGGAACCGCGCGGCCCTACCAGCTGATGGTCGACACACGCGCCTCGGCGCCTGTTCAGGACATGATCACCGACCTCGCCACGGGAGAAATTGACGCCGCCCTCGCTTGGGGGCCCATGGCCGGCTACTACGCCCAGCTCAGCACGCCACCGCTCAAGGTGGTCCCTCTGACCTCCGAGGTGGACGGACCGCGCATGACCTATCGGATCACGATGGGTGTCCGTCCATCCGACCAGGAATGGAAGCGTGAGCTGAACGATTTGATCCGTGACAACCAGGCCGACATCGACGCGCTACTGCTCGACTACGGAGTGCCACTGCTCGACGAGCAGGGCCAGCCGATCACTCGATGATGCTGGCGCGGATCGGCATCGCCGCAAGCGCCTTCTTCCTGCTTTGCGCGGCGGGGCCGGTGCGGACGGTTACAGAGCCGCTTGAGTATCGCATGTCGGAGTACCGCGCAGCGGTGCCTGACACGCTGAGTGGAGCCACCGTGATCGACGCCGCGGAGGCCGAGCGACTGTGGCGCGGAGGTGAAACAATCTTTGTCGATGTCCTGCCCCGCCCCGAGCGCCCCGACGGCCTGCCGACTGACACTTACTGGCGTGCGCCCGAACGGCTTGGCCTACCCGGCAGCACTTGGCTGCCGAACACCGGCTACGGCGCTTTGGCACCCGAGGTGCAGTCCTACTTCGACGCAGGACTTGCGACTGCAATCGGAGAAAAGGCGACTCCCGTCGTCTTTTATTGCCAGAAGAACTGCTGGATGTCCTGGAACGCGGCAAAGCGCGCGCTCGAACTGGGGTTGGAGCGCGTCCACTGGTTCCCGGCCGGAACCGATGGCTGGGCCGAACGCAACCTGCCGTTCGAGCCGCTGGAGCCTTGGGCACCCGATCTCAAAAGCGACTAAACCACATCTTCGCCTGACATACGGCGACCTGTTGCACAGCATATAGGTCCGAGTGTTTCCCCGGATCTCTTGGCGCAGAGCCTCCAGCATATGAGACGTGCCAAGCATGAGCGTATCGCCGACATCGGTGTGGATGTCGCAGAAAGACGATAGAGGTCGCTTCGACAGAGGGGAATGGGCGCGGCGAGGTTCGCGGTAACCATCCGGCGTAGGCGGCGGACGCGGTCGGTTCTTGGATTGGGCTTTGGGAGCCTTGGGCTTGCGCGGTCGCGGGGTCCATTTCTTTGCGGGCGTCGCGAACTTCCGAATGATCCTGTCGACCTTGGCGTCTTCGGGATCGAAGGAGCCACCTGACCAGCGCACCAAGTCATCGTGTCGCTCGTGGTCGGGATCGGCGAGGGCTTCGAGGAACTCCTCATGGCCCCAAGCTGCGCCGACATCCATGGGTGGGCAGGCGCCGGTCGCCTTGAGGAGCCGCGGGCAGACCGTGCCGGGAGGGGCATCGTTGACCCGCTCGATCCGGATGCTGTGGTCCCGATCGTCGCCGAAGTCATAGACATACTGGATCGTTCCGGCGCCGGTTTCCTGGAGCAGCTTCTTCAGGGTCATCTTCTTAGCGGGCATGGGCCCGTCTGTAAAAGCTGTCCGGGTCGGGCACGCCCCAACCGGCATCGCCGACACGGAACTTATAGAGATGAGTGTCCGTCCAGCCCATGACGGCCCGCATGACGTCCTGCAGCCGGTCGAGCCCGACCTTCAGCGGGACCTCCACATGGCGCATCGGCTGCGGATCGACGTCGTTCAGGATAATCCGGAGGCGGGCGATCAGGGTCATGCGGCCATCCTGTGTCGGGACCCAGACCAGTTCCACGGCAGCAGGTCCGGCACCCGCGAAGCGGTCGTGTCCGGCAGACGGCCGAGGGCATCGGCTCACCACGCCTGGGCATCGATGTCGTTCATCTTGGCGGTGATGATCAGGGTATACATGAAGGCGGCGCGGTCGCCGCCCCGCTCGGAGCCGGCGAAGAACCATGACTTGCGGCCGGGGGCCACGCCGCGCAGGGTCCGTTCCGCCGCGTCGTTCGTCAGGCCGATCCGGCCGTCGTGGAGGTGGAGGTGGGCCGGGGCCCCAGCGGGGCCACGCAAGCTGCCGGAACGCGTGAAGGCTTCCCAGCGGCCTGTCCTGAACATATAGGCGATCGCCTTGGCGACGGGATTGTGCCTCGACATCGTATCGCGTTCGGCGCACATCCAGACGTGGAGGTCATCGACCAATCGCCGAACCAGGCGCTGCCGGGCTTCGAGCTGCGCCGCAGCGCTGAGGCCGTTGAGGCTGCGCCCGACATCGAAGATCGCGTCGATCCGGTTCACCGCTTCCAGCGCGACGGGGGAGATGTCGTGGGCGGGTTTGCCCTTGCGGACGTTGCCCTTGAGCTCGGCGCGTTCGAAGGGCTTGCGGCGGGCATGGCTCCAGCACAGCGCGCTGATGACCGGCCCGGGATCATGGTCACCGCGATAGAGATCGTTGTATCCGCCATAAGCACCCATTGCCCGGCAGTGGTTTGCCCGCAAACCATGAGAGGGGACCTGGAGGATGCCCTGCCATCCGGCGAGATGCCGATCGGGATGAGCCATCTCCCTGTCGCGCGAGACCTGGAAGCGCGGCCGGCGGCGCTCCGCCGGCGAAGGGACGGTCGTCGCGGACTTGAGGCAGAGCCGCGCTGTCCGCGTTCCCGCCTTTGCCAGCAGCGGCGCCGTCGTATCCTCCATTGCCCGGCAGGCGATCGTGACGCGATCTGCCGAGAGGGGCCAGGCAGCCGCTCCGCCCCCAGAACATGCTCGCGGATCAGGCCATGAAGGGGAACGAGTGCGGCGGCGCAGGCGCCGACCTGGTCGGCCAGGGTCGACAGGCTCGGATCGACGCCTTCGCGGGCATGGCGCTCGGCTTGGCGGTTCAGCGGCTGATGCTGCCCGCTCGCCATGATCCTTGGACCAATGGCGCACAATGGCTCGCCCTCGAACAGGATCGTCGCCAGCAGGTTCGGACCGGCCCACCCCCGCGGGGTGGCATGGAAGGGCGCAGGGGGCTGCGCAATCTTCTCACAAGCTCGGCAGGGTGAGCGCCGGCCCGCAAGGCGGCAAACTGTCCAGTGGACAGTTTGAGGCGTGAACGGGCGGAGCCCCGGCAACTTCTCGCGGACGGTCCGGATCACCTTCCACTGCCGAGGAACAACCTCGAGCGTCCCGGTCACATCCTCCCCCATCTTCACGATGCGGTCGAAGCCGCAGCAGGAGCAGGAGCAGGCTGAGGGAGCCTCGACCACCACCCGCTCGCGCGGCAGATGCTCCGGGAATGGCTTGCGGGCCGGGCGGCGGCCCGGGGCCTTTGCCACGGGCGTGGTTTGAGCTGCCTTCTGTGCGGCGATCCCGTCTTCGGTGGCGGCGGCCTCGAGGTCCTCGAGCTGCAACTCCATCCGATCGATCAGGCGGGCGCCGCGTTCCGAGCTGTGGCCGTACTGCTCGCGCCGCAGCTCGGCGATCTGAAGCTCGAGATGCGCGATCATCACCTCGGAGGCCCCGACGACCGCCCGAGCCTGCGCCAGCTCGCTCTCGGCGGTCTGCGGTCTGCGCCCGGGCCTCTGCAGTCCAGGCACGTGCCTCGAAAGCCGCGAGGGCAGCCTGCAATCCGGCAATCTCGGAGGCGGCATCAATCCTGCTGCATCTTACGACAGGCCATCGGAAAGGCCCATGAATATGGGGCGCTACAACGACTTTCATCCCGCCTACGCAGGCCGTTGTGTCCAGCGCGGATTGCGCCGGTCGATCCCTTCCAGCCGCCAGTCGATCCCCTCCAGCGAAGACATACAGGAATGTCCCCTTCACCGAGGCTGATGATCCCTGTCCGGAGGACGTATCGGTTCGCCATCCGCGCCATCCGCTCTGCGGTCGTCGCGTCGCTGTCCTGCGGCGGCTTGCCCGCCGGGCCGGCAATGTCGCGCCTTCCTTCGAGGTGGAGCATGTCGGCGCAACCATGCTGCTGATCCCCGCGGCCGCCTGCGCGCCACGTCCGGTGGAGGGGTCGAATGTGAAGTCGAGCGTCGAGGGGCTGCGGGAGCCTGTCTCGCTGGCGGGGCGCCTCGACGCTTATACGGCCTCGACCACGACGCTCATCCCCTGTCCGGCAAGGCAGGCTGGCCTGTCCGAGAAGGGAAACCGTCCTTCGGCCACGACCGCGCAAGTCAGGTCGGTTCTCTTGAACGTGACCTGTCCCTATCCTTCGGGCTTTCGCGGCCGCACCGCGGTCC
>JBBQDX010000074.1:0-16629 GCA_038320125.1 Rhodobacterales bacterium
GCCGCATCGAGCAGCGCGCGCAGGCGGTCGGTCGCCGTCAAAGCTCCGCCTCCGCAGCCACGTCCTCATTGGGGACCGCCAGCGGCAGGGCGACGTTCTCCCGGAGGCCGAGGTGGTCGAGGAACGGGCAATCCTGAGGCAGGAGGCCGATGCGCCGCCGCAGCCGCGCAAGCCCGTCGCTGTCGAGCGCGCGACTGTCGCGCCCGTCGAGCAGCACCGTTCCCGCCGTGGGCCTCCGCTCGCCGTAGCGGAGCTTCGGCAGCGTGGTCCTGCCCGCCCCCGGCGGCCCGGTCAGGAAATGGAACGAGCCGGGAGCGAAGGCCATGTCGAGCCCGGCGAGGACCCCGCCGCCGCCATGGAAGTATTCCACTCTGCGCAGCTCGATTACCGGCAGGCCCCCGTTCTGCGACCCGTTCCGCCCCGTCCGCTTCTGCCCCAGCCATGATTTCGTCGCAATCCGTGCCGATCCATGACGGAGGGACACAAATGGCGGCGCAGGCCCCTCGGCAGGGTTGACAGACCCAGCCCTATCGGGCGCGTTACCCCGGACCGCCACCGCCCCCGCGCGGGGTCAGGACCATGATATCGAGCCACCCGCCCATGCGCATCACTTGCCCGAATTGCAACGCCCACTACGAGATCGGCGAGGAGCTGATCCGGCCCGAGGGGCGGGACGTCCAGTGCTCGAACTGCGGAACGACGTGGTTCCAGGAGGGTCGTGGCCCGGCTGCGACGGTCGCGCCCGCGACGGTCCGCGCCCGCGACCGTCCGGCTGCCGAAGCGGCTCGGGACGAAGACGGAGACAGCGACGGAGAGGTGGACGGTGGCGCGACCGCGACGCCGCGCCCGGCCCGCCGCCCGTCGGCCGACAAGGCGGCGCTCGATATCCTGCGCGAGGAGCGGGCCCGCGAGGATCGTCTGCGCGCCGGGATGCGGGGCGATCCCTCCGAAGGGGAGATGCCGTCACGCGGGGCGGCTGGATCCCCGGAGACGGATCTGTTGCCAGCGACGAACCCGCGCGAGGCGGCCGCCGCGGAGCGCGTGCGAATGGGCGCCGCCGCGAGCCGCGCCCGTGCCCGGGACGGCGGCCTCCCCGACCCGCGCGACGCTGGCCCACCGCCCGTTGGCGACCCGGGCGCGGAGGCCGGCGCCGGCCCCGTGACCGGGGCCGAGGCGGAAGCCCCGGACGATGTCTCGGACGCCGTCGCCGCGACCCTGCGCGATGCCGCCGCTGCGCCGTCGCCCGCAACCGGCGCATCTGTCGTCGCCGCCCCCGTCCGGCGGGAGCGCATCACGCGGCGGGCGTTGCTTCCGGACATCGAGGAGATCAATTCCTCGCTGCGCCCCGACGACGGCCCCGGGGGCGCGGATGCGAAGCAGGGCGCGAAAAGTTCGGGCGCGGACGCCCCGCCGTCGCGATCGGGGTTCCGTTCGGGCTTCCTTGCGGTCTGCGCGCTCACGCTGGTCCTCGTCGGGTGCTACGCATTCGCGGACGGGATCATTCGCGCCGTCCCGGCGCTGGCCGAGCCGGTGGCGCGCTATGTCGCCTGGGTCGATGCCCGCCGGATGGGCCTCGAGGACGCGGTCGAGGCGCTGACCAAGAGGATCGCTCCAGAACCCTGAGGCCGCCTCGGTCCGCCGGAGGCCGTGCGTTCAGGTCAGAACCGGTCGAGCAAGCGGCGCAGGTAGTCCTGCTCCAGCTTCGGGCGGCCGCGTTCGCCCGACCGGCGGCGGATCTCGTCCAGAAGCTCGCGGGACCGCCGAGCCGCGTCCATGCCGTCCGGCAGGTCGTCCGCAGTCCCGAGCTGGCCGCCCTCGCCGGACTGCCGCCCGAGCGGATCGCGGTCCAGACCGCGGCCATCGCGCTGCCCGGCCTCGCCCTGGCCCTGCTGCTCGCCGCCTTGCGGCCGGTCGCCCGCCAGCGCGCGGCCCAACTCCTGCATCCCGTCGCGCAGCGCATCCATCGCCCGGCTCTGGTCGTCCAGCGCTTCGCCCAGGTTGCCGTCGGCAAGGTCGCGCTCCGCGTCCCGCATCGCCTCCTCGGCGCGCCCCAAGGCCTCGCGCGCGGCGTCGCCCGCCTCGCTCCCGGCGCCGGGCAAGGTGCCGCGAAGGGTCTCGAGGCCGCGCCGCAATGCGTCCTGCCGCTCGGCCAGGCTCCGGGCATCGGGCTGCCCCGGGGCCTCTCCTTCACCATCGCCCGTCCCCGGCGACTGTGAGGGGCGGCCCTCACCAGATTGCCCCTGCTGACCCGGCCCTTGCTGACCCTGTCCCGGCTGACCTTGGCCCGGCTGACCTTGTCCTTGCTGACCTTGACCCTGATGACCTTGGCCCTGCTGACCCTGTCCCGGTTGACCCTGGCCGGGCTGCTCGCCCTGACCCGGTGCGCCGGGCTGCGGTTGCGGTGGGCCGCTCTGGCCGAACTGTTCCTGCAACTCGCGGAAGGCCTCGTCGCTCAGATCCTGCTGCTCGCGCAATTGCTCGCGCAGCTCGTCCATCGCCTGCTCGCCCTGGCCCGGCTGGCCCTGGCCGCCCTGACCGCCACCCTGGCCCTGGGTGACCTGCATGTTCTCCATCATCTCCTGAAGCTGGCGGAGCAGTTCCTGCGCCTCGGCGGTGCGGCCCTGCTGCATCAGCTCCTCGATGCGCTGCATCATCTCGTCGAGCATGTCGGGCGTGATCTCCTGGGTCTCGCCCTCGGCCTGCTGCTGGTTCTCCCCCTGTTCGCCTTGCTCCGCGAGCTGGCGGGTGTATTCGTCCATCGCCTGGCGCATCTCGGCCATCAGCCGCTCGATCTCCTCGGGAGACGCCCCCTGCCGGATCGCCTCCGACAACCGGTCCTGAGCCTGGCGCAGCCGTTCGAGCGCGCTGTCAAGGGAGTTCTCGTCGAGCCGGACGGCCGCCTGCCACAGCATCTCCGCCACCTCGTCGCGCGTCTCCAGTGTCAGCGGCCCCGCGTCCAGCCGGCGGATCGCCATGCGCGCGATGAGAAAGGCGGTCGGGTTGGACCAGGTCCCGTCGGCCTTCCACGTCACCGCCCTGAGCACTTCCCGCGCGCGGTCGCGGTTGGCGCGGGACCAGTTCAGGTCGCGGCGCAGCTCGATCAGGGCGGCGGCGACCGGATCGTAGAACGCGCGCGACGGCAGGACGAGGCCCTGCACCGCTTCACCCTGCTGGCCCGCCGCGTCGGTCGCCCGCAACGTCACCGTCACCGGCATGCCCGCCAGCGGATGCTTGGTCAACTCGCCGCGAAAGGTCTCGGTCACCGCGTCGCGCCCGCCGGAGATCGGCAGCGCCATGTCCTGCGTCAGCGGCTCGCGCGGCTCCGGCTCCACCGCGAGGCCGAAGCGGCGGTCGACCGCGTCCGGGTCGAGGGCGAGCGTGATCTCCGCCCCGGTGACGCCGTAATCGTCGGTCGCGGTCCAGGGCAGGGTGATCAGATCCGGGTGTGCATAGGCCGCCTCGCCCGCGACCGCGATGGTGGGGGCGGCGTCGAGCGTCGCAGTCACGGTCCAGCTCGGCGTGTCCTCGGCCCCCTCGATCGACAGGCTGCCGGAGCGGGTGACGGTGAATTCCTGCATCGGCGCGTCCGGCGCGTCCGCGACGGGGGCGGGCTCGGCGGAAGCGGTCTCGGCGTCGGAGGGTGCGGGGAGGTCCGAAATGGGTGCGTCCGAAACGGGGCGGTCCGAAACGGTCTCAGCGACGGTCAGCGCCCCGACCTCGCCGTAGAGACGCAGGATGACGCGCGTCCCCTCCGGCACGGTCACGACCCCGGGCGCGACGTCGGCGAGATAGAGCGTCGGCTGCCCGGTGTGACGCGGCGGCTCCAGCCAGCCTTCCCAGGTCGGGCCGGTCGACGCCTGCGCACCGCCGCCGCCGATCAAGACCGGCAGGGCGGGCGAGCGCCAGATCATGCCGAAGATCACCGCCACCGAGGCCAGCAGGACGGCCATGTAGCGCAGCGCGTAGGGGTCGCGGCGCGAGACCCGCAAGTCGGGCGCCACGGCCCGCGCGCCCGCAAGCCGTGCCGCCATCCGGGCGCGGTGCGCGGCCCAGACCGCGGTCGCGTCGGCGTCGTCCGAGCCCACGGCCATGGCGTCGTCCAGCGTGGCGAGCGGTCGGCCGGGCAGCGTCGCGTCGAGCCGGGCGCGCGCCTCGGCCGCCGTCGGCACGGCGAAGCCGTAGAGGCCGCGCAGCACGAGGGCGAGCGCCAGTAGCCCGAACGCGGCGATCAGGGCGAATGCCCAGGGGTCGGGAACGGCGCCGGAGGCCCAGACCGCCAGCGCCACGAACCCGGCCGTCCAGGCGGGCCAGAAGGCATGCGTGATCCGCTCGGCCCAGAGGCCGATACGCGTCAGCCGGAGCTGGCGGGTCACGTCGTATCGCGTCTCGGCCACGCGGGGTCCCCTGTCGGTGGTCCTTGCCCCAACCTAGGAGCGGTCGAGCCATTCTGGAATGCTATCGCGTGAGATCATCTCGTCATAGGTCGGCCGCCGGCGGATCACCGCGTAGTGATCGCCCTGCACCAGCACCTCGGGGACGAGCGGGCGGGAGTTGTATTCGCCTGCCATGACGGCGCCATAGGCGCCCGCCGACCGGAACGCGACGAGGTCGCCCGCCGCCAGCGGCACCATGTCGCGCCCCCTGGCGAAGGTGTCGCCGCTCTCGCAGACCGGGCCGACGATGTCGTAGACGCGTGTTTCGGTGCCCGGCGCGGGCTCCGCCACCGGCACGATGTCGTGGTGCGCGCCGTACATCGCCGGCCGGATCAGGTCGTTCATTGCCGCATCCAGAATCAGGAAATTGCGGCCCTCGCCCTCCTTCACGAAGATCGTCGAGGCCAGAAGGATGCCCGCGTTGCCCGCGATCAGGCGTCCCGGCTCGATCTCGATCTCGCAGCCGAGATGGCCCACCTCGTCGCGGATCACCTGGCCGTATTCGGCGGGCACCGGCGGCGCGAGGTTGGAGCGGGCATAGGGGATGCCGAGGCCGCCGCCGAGATCCAGCCGCTCGATGGAATGGCCGTCGGCGCGCAAGGCTTCGGTGAGGGTCGCGACCTTGGCGTAGGCCTGCCGGAACGGGTCGAGGTCGGTGAGCTGGCTGCCGATGTGGACGTCGATGCCGACGATGCGCAGGCCGGGAAGCCTGGCGATCTCGGCATAGACGGCGCGGGCGCGGGCAATGGGGATGCCGAACTTGTTCTCCGACTTGCCGGTGGCGATCTTCTCGTGGGTCCGCGCGTCCACGTCGGGGTTCACGCGGACGGCGACGGGCACCTCGACGCCGAGTTCGACGGCGACGCGCGACAGGAGCCGCATCTCCGGCTCGCTCTCGAGGTTGATCTGGCGGACGCCGCCGACCAGCACGTACCGCATCTCGGCCTCGGTCTTGCCCACGCCCGAGAAGACGATCCGCTCGCCGGGCACGCCTGCCACCCGCGCCCGGCGATATTCGCCCTCGCTGACCACGTCCATCCCCGCGCCCGCGTCGCCGAGCAGCTTGAGGATGGCGACGTTCGAGGCGGCCTTGACCGCGTAGCAGACCAGATGCGGCCCCCAGGCCAGCGCCTCGTCAAAGAGCCGGTAATGCCGCAGGAGCGTGGCGGCGGAATAGATGTAGGCGGGCGTGCCGATGCTGCGCGCGATCTCGGCCAGCGGCACGTCCTCGGCGTGGAGCGTGCCGCCGCGGTAGAGAAAGTGATCCATCAGCGGCTCCGCAGGAAGAGATAGAGCGGCAGGCCGAAGGAGACGCCGACGAGATAGGTCGCGGGAATGGCGACGAGGCCGAGCCAGTCGCGCCGGGTCCAGCTTTCCCGGAGGATCCAGAGGGTGAGGGTGATGGCGGCAATCGTCAGGTCCCAGACCAGACCGCTCGAGGCGTCGTTGGTGTGCCAGGCATCGATCATGCCGCCGATGCTCCAGTCGTTGGCGGCGAGCCAGGGCAGGAAATGACGCATCGGCAGGACGATCCCGAGGACGCAGAGGATCAGCCAGAGGATTCGGATCGGGGACATGGCAAAGCCTCGCGGGACGGGGTCGCGCCGGTCTAGCCGAGGTCCGCGCCGGGGGGAACCGGGGAGCCTCCGGCGGGGATGGGAGAGCCTCCGGCGGGGATGGGGGAGCCTCCGGCGGGGATATTTGGGGAGCAAAGACGGAAACGCGGTCCCGCGACAAGATGTTGCGTCCCGATTGACGCTCCGGGCGACCGACCCCATACCGGATCACACCCGTTGCGAGGAGCCTGCCGCCATGACCGAGACGCCAGAAACCGTCGAACGCGAAGCCATGGACTACGACGTCGTCATTGTCGGTGCGGGCCCCGCCGGCCTGTCGGCGGCGATCCGGCTCAAACAGCTCGACGCGGACCTGTCGGTCGTGGTGCTCGAGAAGGGTTCCGAGGTCGGCGCACATATCCTTTCGGGCGCGGTGCTCGATCCGGTGGGGCTCGATGCCCTGATCCCGGATTGGGCGGAGAAGGGCGCGCCGCTTTCGGTGCCGGTCACCTCCGATAGCTTCTACGTGCTGCGCGCGGGGGGCCGTGTGCGCGTGCCCAACGTCGCGATGCCACCGCTCATGTCGAACCACGGCAACTACGTCGTCTCCATGGGCAACGTCTGCCGCTGGATGGCGGAGCAGGCGGAGGCGCTTGGCGTCGAGATCTTCCCCGGAATGTCGTGCAGCGAGCTCGTCTGGGCCAAGGACGAGGATGGCAACGACCGGGTGAAGGGCGTCGTCGCGGGCGAGTTCGGCAAGAACGCCGACGGCTCCCTCGGCAACGGCTACGAGCCCGGCATGGAGCTGCACGGCAAATACGTGATGCTGGGCGAGGGGGTCCACGGCTCGCTCTCCAAGCAGATCATCGCGAAGTTCGGCCTGGCCGATGCCGCCGAGCCACAAAAATACGGCCTCGGGATGAAGGAGATCTGGGAGATCAACCCGGCAAAGCACCAGCCCGGCAAGGTCGTGCACACGATGGGCTGGCCGCTGGGGCGCAACGCCGGGGGCGGCAGCTTCATCTATCACCTCGACAACAATCAGGTCTATGTCGGCTTCGTCGTCCACCTGAACTACAAGAACCCTTACGTGAACCCGTATCTGAGCTTCCAGCAGTTCAAGCATCACCCGATTGTGGCCGAGCTTCTGGAGGGCGGCAAGCGCACGGCCTACGGCGCGCGGGCGATCAGCGAGGGTGGCTGGCAGTCGCTGCCGAAGACCGCCTTCCCGGGCGGCGTCCTGCTGGGCTGTGCAGCGGGAATGGTCAACGTGCCGCGGATCAAGGGCAACCATAACGCCATGCACTCGGGCAAGGCCGCCGCCGAGGCCGCCTTCGCGGCGATCTCCGGGGGGCGGGAGGGCGACACGCTCGACGCCTACGACAGCGAGGTGCGCACCGGCCCCATCGGCAAGGATCTCAAACGCGTTCGCAACGTCAAGCCGCTCTGGTCGAACTACGGCCTCGCGGCCTCCATGGCCGTGGGCGGCGCGTCGATGTGGATGAACAACGCCATCGGCTGGTCGCCCTTCACCTCGAAACACGGCAAGTCCGACGCCGAGGCGACGGAGCCTGCCTCCAAGCACAAACCCATCGACTACCCGAAGCCCGACGGCAAGCTGTCGTTCGACCGGCTGACTAACGTCGCCTTCTCGTTCACCAACCACGAGGAAAGTCAGCCGTCGCACCTGAAGCTGAAGGACCCGGAGGTGCCGGTGGCGATCGATCTGAAAGTTTATGCAGGGCCGAGCACCCGCTATTGCCCGGCGGGCGTCTACGAGTTCGTGGGCGAGGGCGACGACGCGAAGTTCGTCATCAACTTCCAGAACTGCGTCCACTGCAAGACCTGCGACATCAAGGACCCGGCCCAGAACATCGTCTGGACCACGCCGCAGGGCGGGGACGGGCCGAACTACCCGAACATGTGAAGCGCCTGTGGCGTGGGGGCCGCGTTGCATCCTGTGGGCGGCGGCCCTAGATTCGGCTGCAACCGGACGGCCCGACCGTCGCAAAGGGGTCATGCCATGTTCCGCTCGCTTCTTCTCGCCGCCACCTTCCTGACGGTGCCGCCGCTCATCGGCCCGCCCGTCGGAGGCCCGCCCGTCGGAGACTCGCCCGTCGGAGGCCCGTTCGCCGGAGGCCCGCTCGGGGCCATGCCGCCCGGGTTCGGCGCGGCGCAGGCGCAGGGGGTGGCCGGCCCCTATCTCGCGGCGCGCATCGCCGGGTTCTCCAACGACTACCGGGCGGCGGGCGACTACTACGAGGAGCTTCTGCGCGCCAGTGAGGCCACCGCGCAAGTGCAGGAGAACGCGATCATCATCTTCTCGGTGCTTGGCGACTTCGACGCCGCCGCCGAGGCTGCCGAAGCTCTGGATGGAGAGGGTCAGGCGAGCCAGTTCGCGGCCAATGCCCGGATGGTCGTGGCCCTGCGCGATGGCGACACGGCGACCGCGCGCGCCCAGCTCGAGGGGGAGGGTGTCGGAGGCGCGCTGCTCGACGGGTTGCTCGGGGCCTGGATCGACGCGCAGGCGGGCGAGACGACGAAAGCGCTCGCCGCCTTCGACGCGATGGCCGAGACCGAGAGCTTCGCGCCCTTCGCCTGGGAGCACAAGGCGTTCCTGCTGGCGCAGGCGGGGGACTTCGAGGGGGCCGACGACATCCTGTCCGGGCGCGCGCATGGCCCGCTGAACGCCAACACCCGCATCATCACGGCCCATGCCCAGATCCTGATGCAGCTCGACCGCGAGGACGACGCGCTCGAGTTGCTGACCCAGGCCAACGATGCCGCCAACAGCCCGATGCTGCAGGACATGCAGGAGCGCATCGAGGCGGGCGATGCGATCCCCTACGATGCGATCGCGACGCCGAAGGACGGGATGGCCGAAGCCTATTTCACCCTGGCGGCGCTGCTGTCGGGCGAATCCTCCACCACGTTCACGCTCCTGAACGCGCGCGCCGCCACGGTCCTGCGCCCCGGTCACGTGGACGCGCTGGTGCTGACGGCGGAGCTCCTGGAAAGCCAGGCGCAACACGATCTGGCGGGCGCCGCGCTGAGCAAGGTTCCGCAGTCCGATCCGGCGTTCTTCGGAGCGGAGATCGCACGCGCCGAGGTACTTCTCGCCTCCGGGCGCGACGACGCCGCGGTGGAGGTGCTGCTGGCGCTGACCCGCTCGCACGGCGACCGCCAGGAAGTCTGGGCCGCCTATGCCGACGTGCTGCGCCGGCTCGAGCGTTTCGAGGCGGCCGCCGCGGCCTACGATACGGCCATCGACATGATCTCCGAGCTCGACGAGCGGGACTGGTATCTCGTCTACGCCCGAGGAATAGCGCGCGAACGGCTGGGCGACTGGCCCGGCGCGGAGGCCGACTTCCGGCAGGCGCTGGCCCTGAACCCCGAACAGCCCAACGTGCTCAACAACCTCGGCTACGGTCTGGTGGAGCAGCGGCTCAAGCTGGACGAGGCGCTCTCGATGATCGAGCAGGCCGTGGCGGCGCGCGCCGACGACGGATACATCACCGATTCGCTGGGCTGGGCGCTCTATCGGCTCGGCCGCTACGATGAGGCGATTGCGCCGATGGAGGAGGCCGTGGAGCTGGAGCCGATGGATCCGCTTATCAACGACCATCTCGGCGATGTGCTCTGGGTCGTCGGACGCAAGCGGGAGGCCGAGTTCCAGTGGAAACGTGCGCTCTCGCTCGATCCCGAGGAACAGGTCGAGCGCATCGAGCGCAAGCTGGAGGTCGGCCTCGACGTCGTGCTCGAGGAGGAAGGCGGGGCTGGTCCGACCAGGGCGGCCGGCAACTGAGCCGGTCTCGCCCCAAGACCGATCCCGGGTTCGCGCCCGCCAAGATCAACCTGACGCTGCATGTCACCGGGCGCAGGCATGATGGCTATCATCTGCTCGACTCGCTCGTGGTCTTCGCCGACGTGGGCGACCGGCTGGCGGCGGCGCCGGGCGACTCCCTGACCGTCACCGGCCCCTTCGCGGCGGGCGTGCCGACCGACGCGCGCAATCTCGTCCGCCGCGCCCTGGGTCTGGCGGGTGCGCCCCGCGCCGTCATGCTCGACAAGCAGTTGCCCCATCCGGGCGGCGTCGGCGGCGGATCCTCCGACGCGGCGGCGGCGCTGCGCCTCGTCGGCGCGACGCTCCCCCTGGCCGATCTCATGTCGCTCGGGGCCGACCTTCCGGTCTGCCTCGCCGCGCGCGCGTCGCGGATGCGCGGCGTGGGCGGGGAGGTGACGCCCGTGGCACTTCCGCCGCTGCACGGCGTTCTCGTGAACCCCGGCGTTGCGGTGCCGACGCCCGCGGTCTTCGCCGCGCTCGAACGGACCGACGGGGCGGGCCACGACCGGCTTCCCGACTGGCGTGACGCTGCGGATCTGCTCCACTGGCTCCTCGTGCAGCGCAACGATCTGGAAGCGCCCGCGCTGCAGGTGGCGCCGGTGATCGCCGAGGTGCTCGCGGCGCTGCGCCACGCCGGGGCGGGCCCCGCGCGGATGTCGGGCTCCGGCGCCACCTGCTTCGGCCTCTGGTCCTCGCGGGCGCGGGCGGAGGCGGCCGCGACGGCGCTCTCGCGCTCCGGCTGGTGGGTCCGCGCCGCGTCGTTCAGCTAGCGCGCGCAACCACGTAATCGGCAAGGTCGCCCAGCATGTCGCGGAACTCCGACGCCGGCAGCCGCGAGAGCGCCGCCTTCGCGCGGTTCCGCCAGTCCAGCGCTGCGAGCCGCGTCTCCTCCAGCGTTCCGTGGCGCGCCAGGATCGCGCGCGCGCGGTCGAGGTCGTCGCCCCGTCCCCGTTCCAGTGCCTCGCGCCAGAAGGCCCGCTCCGCGTCGTCTGCCCGGGCCAGCGCCCGGATCACGGGCAAGGTGAGTTTCCCCTCGCGGAAATCGTCGCCGAGGTTCTTGCCGATGCCGTCGCCCGCGCCGCCGTAGTCGAGCCAGTCGTCGATGATCTGGAAGCTGACGCCCAGGGCATCACCGAACGTCGCCAAAGCCTCGACATGGTCCTCGGGAGCCGCCGCCACCACCGCCCCGACCTTGCAGGCCGCCTCGAACAGGGCCGCGGTCTTGCCGCGCACGACCCTGAAATAGGTCGCCTCGGTGGTGGCGAGGTTGCGCGCCGCCGTCAGCTGCAGCACCTCGCCCTCCGCGATGGTCGCGGCCGCCCCTGCCAGGGTGTCGAGGATCCGCAGCGACCCGCATTCCACCATCAGCTGGAAACTGCGCGCGAAAAGGTAGTCGCCCACCAGGACGCTCGACTGGTTGTCCCACAGCAGGTTTGCCGTCGGGCGCCCGCGCCGCTGCGTGCTTTCATCCACCACGTCGTCGTGGAGCAGCGTCGCTGTGTGGATGAACTCGACCGTCGCGGCCAGCTTAACGTGGTCCGCCCCCCCGTAGCCGCAGAGCCGCGCCGACGCGACCGTCAGGAGCGGACGCACCCGCTTGCCCCCCGCCTGCACTAGATGCGCCGTCACTTCCGGAATGCGCGGCGCATCCTGCGACGCCATCCTGGTCGAGATGAGCCGGGCGACGGCGGCCATGTCGTCCGACAGAGCTTCCGCGAGGCGCTCCTGCGGCTTCTCGGCGGGACTTAGGGCACGCGCATCGGTCATTCGGTCATCCGTTCGGGGTCACTCGACAAGCGACGGCTGGGTCCGTAGCTGTCCGGGCATGAAGGAACTCCTGCGCACCAACGACCCCACGGTCATCGCCTTCGCCAGCGCCATCCTGGACGGCGAGGGTATAGATTGCTTCGTTCTGGATGCAAACATCTCGGTGCTCGAAGGCTCCATCGGAATCCTGCCGCGCCGGATGATGGTTATCGACCGGGACCTGTTCCTGGCACGGGCGGCCATGCGCGACAACGAGATCGCCATCTCCGACACGTGAGACGATCTGCCACGGAGGGCGGCGATCTGCGAAAAAATGCGCCGATCAGCTAGAATTGCGCAGGATTTGCCGCCGGGCTCGCTTCAAAACCCGTGACAGGGGCCTATGTCCTATGCTGCACTCGAGAGACGACCCACCCGTAACAGGAGAAGCCGATGACCCTTACGTCCCATCTCACGGAATTGCGCAAGAAGCATGAGGTTCTTTCAAGGCAGGTGGAGCAGGAGGCCCGCAATCCGGGCTCCGACAGTATCGTATTGACCGAGATGAAGAAACGCAAGCTCGTCCTCAAGCAGGAGATCGAGAAGCTGAGCGCGACGCAGCACTGACGGCGCGTCGCGCGCCAGACCCGGCCCGCCCCCGATCGAGGGGACGGGCGGCATCGCTCACGAGAGGTATTGCCCGCCGTTGGCCGACAGCGTCGACCCGGTGATGAAGCCCGCGTCGTCGGAAGCGAGGAACGCGACGGCGCGGGCGATCTCCCGGGCCTCGCCCAGACGGCCCACCGGGATCTGCGGCAGGATCACCTCGTTCATCACCTTCTCGGGAATCGTGCTCATCATCTCGGTGTTGATGTAGCCGGGTGCCACCACGTTCACAGTGATGCCGGCCCGCGCGCCTTCCTGCGCCAGCGCCTTGGTGAAGCCGATGTCGGCGGCCTTGGTCGCGGCATAATTCGCCTGCGCGAACTGCCCCTTCTGCCCGTTGATGGAGCTGATGGTGACGACGCGCCCGAACTTGCGATCCCGCATCCCGGCCCAGACGTTGTGCGTCATGTTGAAGACGCCGTTCAGGTTCGTGTCCATGACCTCATGCCACTGCTCCGGCGTCATCTTGTGGAACGGCGCGTCGCGGGTGATGCCGGCGTTGTTGACGAGGATGTCGACCGGCCCGATGTCGCTCTCGACCTTGGCGATGCCCTCCTTGCAGGCGTCGTAGTCGCCGACATTCCATTTGTAGGTCGCGATGCCGGTTTCTTCGGTGAAGGCCGCGGCCTTCTCGTCGTTCCCGGCATAGGTCGCCGCGACGGTGCAGCCCTGCTCCTTCAGCGCCTGCGAGATGGCCGCGCCGATGCCGCGGCTGCCTCCGGTGACGACTGCGATACGGGTCATGTCATGTCCTCCCTGTTCGGTGGCAGCTAAACCGGTTTGTTGATGCCCGTCCACCCGTCAGGGGGGCTGTACTCCAGGAGCCTTGGGCCTCTGAGCACGCCCTTGATGCCGATGATGCTGGTGAGGGTCAGCCGTTCGTCGCCGGGCAGCGCGCGCAGGCCGGAGCAGATCCAGAAGCCCTGCCAGTCGCTATCCGTCGCGGTGCTATCCGGGCGCAGGGAGTTCACTTCCCGCCGCTCCACGGAAAACCTCGCATAGGTGGCTGCAAGCGAAATTACCGGACCATGAAATGCGGCCCGATTTTCGTCGTTCAGCCCGGTCCGCGAGACGTAGACCAGGATCGGCGTCCCGGGTGGCACCTTCGTAAAGAACTCCCACATCGTGCCGCCGCCTTCGGGGGAACCGGAACCGAAAGCGACGAAACCGTCGTTCTACGCTCCAAGCGAGCGCGCGCTTGCGACATGCGCGACCGGGACGGGACAGATCAGCGTGTCCACAGCCGCTGCCCCGCCCACATCCTAGGCCCGCTCGACGCAGAGGGCCACGCCCATGCCGCCGCCGATGCAGAGCGTCGCGAGGCCCTTCTTCGCATCGCGCCGCTTCATCTCGAAGAGCAGCGTGTTGAGAACCCGGGCGCCCGAGGCGCCGATGGGGTGGCCGATGGCGATGGCCCCGCCGTTGACGTTCACGATCTCCGGATCCCAGCCCATCTCCTTGTTGACCGCGCAGGCCTGCGCCGCAAAGGCCTCGTTCGCCTCGATCAGGTCGAGATCGCCGGCCTTCCAGCCCGCCTTCTCAAGCGCCTTGCGCGAGGCGTAGATCGGACCGACGCCCATGATCTTCGGGTCGACGCCCGCGGTCGCGTAGCTGACGATCCGGGCCAGCGGCTCGATCCCGCGCTTCTCGGCGTCCTCCGCCGACATCAGCAGCACGGCGGCGGCGCCGTCGTTCAGCCCGCTCGCGTTGGCCGCCGTGACGGTGCCGTCCTTGGTGAAGGCGGGCCGCAGCTTCTGCATGGCCTCCATCGTGGCGCCGTGGCGGATGTATTCGTCCTGATCGACGATCGTGTCGCCCTTGCGCCCCTTGACGGTGAAGCCCACGATCTCGTCGGCGAACCTGCCCGCCTTCTGCGCCGCCTCGGCCTTGTTCTGGCTGGCGACGGCGAACCGGTCCTGGTCGTCGCGGCTGATCTGCCACTTCTCGGCCACGTTCTCGGCGGTCTGGCCCATGTGGTAGTCGTTGAAGGCATCCCAGAGGCCGTCCTTGATCATCGTGTCGACGAGCTTCACGTCGCCCATCTTCTGCCCCTGGCGCAGGGCCTGGGCATGCATCGACATCGACATGCTCTCCTGGCCGCCGGCCAGCACGATGGCGCTGTCGCCCAGCATGATGTGCTGCGCGCCGAGCGCCACGGCGCGCAGGCCCGAGCCGCAGACCTGGTTTATGCCCCAGGCCGCCGATGCCTCCGGCAGGCCCGCGTTGATATGTGCCTGCCGGGCCGGGTTCTGGCCGTGACCCGCAGTGAGCACCTGACCGAGGATCGTCTCGGAGATCTCGGCCTTGTCGACGCCGGCGCGCGCGACGACCTCCTCGAGAACGGCGCTCCCCAGGTCATGGGCCGGGGTATTGGCGAAGCCGCCCAGAAACGAACCCACGGGGGTCCGGGCGGCGGAGGCGATCACGACATTCGTCATGGCAGACAACCTTTCGGTGCCCGGCGCGGGGGCGGAGCAAGAGGCCCCGGCAGGGAAACCCCGGCCGCCGAACATGGCATTTGGGTAACCCGCCCACGCGCCGGGGGCAAACGCTGTCGGCAGGGGTCGATGCGAATCGGGCGCCGGCGGATTGGCCTTTTTCGCATTGGTGCGCCTTGGCGGTCTTTTGGACGCGGTGCATTGCCCGGCGGTGGCCGTCGAGAATACCGCGTGATATCGCTACCCGAAGAGCCGTGCGGGTTGAGCCAACCCCGCTGCTGCGGCGAGGGCAGACTGCGCCGGCCGGCTTTCCAAGCCTTGGCCCCAAGGGGATGTGGTAAAGGTCGGAGGCCACGTTCCCAGACCGCAGCGCGTGCGCGGTTCGTCCGCAAGGTCGGCGCGGCCAAGGCATTGGTTTCCAACCCCGTCGACCGCACCAATTGCAGCATTCCTCAGGCGGCGGAGCGCGCGTGCTTGCCGTCCTCGATCTCCTCGACGATCTTGTCGACGAAATCGCCCAGATCGTCGGGATTGCGGCTCGTGACGATGCCGTCCGAGACGACGACCGGCTTGTCGACCACCTCCGCGCCCGCATTGCGCAGGTCGGTGCGGATCGAGGGGTAGGACGTCATCTCGCGTCCCTCGACCACGCCGGCCTCGATCAGGAGCCAGGGCGCATGGCAGATGGCGGCGACGCATTTTTCCGCCGACACGAATGCCTGGATGAGTGAGATCGCGTCGCGGTCGACGCGCAGGACGTCCGGGTTCATCTGCCCGCCGGGCAACACCAGCGCGTCGTAGTCGGCGACATCGGCGTCCGACAGTTGCAGGTCGACGGGCGCGTCCTGGCCCCAGTCGTTGCCGTCCCAGCCCTTGATGGAGCGCCCGTCCGGCGAGGCGACATGGACGGTCGCGCCATGCTCGCGCAGCTTGTCTCGCGGCACTTCCAGCTCCGACTGCTCGAATCCGTTCGTGGCGATGATGAGTATCTTGGCGTCGGCGATCGCGGTCATGGGGAGTCCTTCCGATTTCGTGTATCGTCCCCCAACGAACGGCGCGGTCCGATGTTCCGCAGGGGTGACGCGATGGAAAGATGTGGCTGGGTCGGCACCGATCCGCTCTACCGGGCCTATCATGACGAGGAATGGGGCGTGCCCGAGCGCGACGGTCGCGCGCTTTGGGAAAAGCTCGTGCTCGACGGCTTCCAGGCCGGACTGTCGTGGCTGACGATCCTGAGGAAACGCGAGAACTTTCGTGCCGCCTTCGCCGGATTCGACCCGGAGATCATCGCCGGATGGGGCGACGCGGAGGTCGCCCGCCTGCTCGCGGATCCCGGCATCGTCCGGCACCGCGGCAAGATCGAGGCGACCGTCGGCAATGCCCGCGCCTATCTCGCGATCCCCGATTTTTCCGAATGGTGCTGGGACTATGTCGACGGCGTGCCGTTGCAGCCGCGTCCCGCGAAGGCCGAGGAGGTTCCGACGCAGACGCCGCTGTCGCGCCGGATTTCGCACGACCTCAAGGCGGCGGGCTTCCGCTTCTGCGGCCCCACCATCGTCTATGCCTGGATGGAAGCGACCGGCCTGGTGAACGACCACCTGATCGGGTGCGCCTGTCACGACCGGGTGGCGGGGATGGGCCGGTAGGGCTTTGGCCCGTCGAAGCGCCCGTCGCGCGGCTGACGGCATGGGGCTATCGGACAGGCGGCAATGACGGCGGCGTCAGGACCCGGGCGGCTTGCACGATTGCTGTCAGCCGGTCGGTGGTAGTTTGTTGCCAGCAAGAACGAAAGGGACGGTCCTCTCGCCCCAGCCCCTTGCCGGTAGCTGCTGACGGCCCGCCGATCAGACGGCGGGCCGTTTTTCCGTCCTCATGGTCGCTCCGACGTCTATTTCAGACTGGAGCGACGACATGTTCATGATCTTCCTCATTTTCTGCTATCCGGC
>JBBQDX010000075.1:0-16605 GCA_038320125.1 Rhodobacterales bacterium
CCGCAGGAGCTCACGCGAGGGTGGCCGGATCCTCGTGGAACCGGTGGCCGGATCGCGGTGGAACCGGTGGCCGGATGCTCATGGAATCCGTGGCCGGATCACCGTGGTGCGCGCACTCATCGGTGAAATTCGTAAAGAAGACCGTGAGGCAGTCTGATTGGCCGCCGATTATCTCACCGGATGACCCGTCACAACGAAAGATCGTGCGCCAGACAATCACTCGGTATCGTGCCCGCGGCGGACCACGGCCATCTGCTCCACAAACAGGCAGACTGTATAACGGGACATTCTCGTCCGCACAGCTTGATCATGGGCTACAAGACGAGATCGCTGCAGAAACACCTGTTTTTGCAACGCCGCAGGCAGTAGCCGACGCGAACTAGACGCTCCGCAGAAAACTGAGGTTTGTTGGAGCAGCCGAACCTTCGCTCAGCTTGTGTAGGTTTTCTGTTCCATCGCTACTCAGACTCTTGGCTGGGCGGCTATTTGATCCGTGCCCTAAGAATCTTGCGCTGCCCGCGCGGGTTTCCGTCAGCCGTCCTGCGTCAGCGTCCGGAACGACCGCTTGATCCGGCCATCCCCCACCCCCCGGCCGATAAACACCAGCGCATCCCCGTCCGCCGTCCCGTCCCCGGGCAATATCCCTGGCAATATTTCAGGCGGTTGCACCGTGCCGCGCACTGATTGCAGGAGAAGCCGTCCCACCGGCGCACGCACCACGCCCTTGACCCGCACGAGATCACTCCCGTGCACGTGCAGGACCGCCGAGAGCCACGCCGATACCGCCGCCCAGCCGGGTGCCGCACCGACATCGATGTGCAGCGTCGCGATCGGCGCGGCGTCGACGGGCGCCACGTCATGGGGTACCGCGCCGGTTCCCTCCGGCAGATCCACCGCCGACCCCAGGACCGCGCCCGAAACCGCCGCACCGGGGTTCAATACGTGCATCGTCGCCACGAGCCTCGCGAGGTCCGCGGGCGCGGCGACGTCGGCCTTGGTCAGCACGATCCGGTCCGCCGCCTCGATCTGGCACAGCCACAACGGCTCGTCGCGAAGTTGCGCCGCCGCGTGCAGCGCATCGGCGACCACCACCGTCTCGACGACCCGGATACGGCGTGCGAGAACTCCGTCCGCCGCAATGTGGGCGGCGATCCGGGCCGGATCGGACAAGCCGCTCGTTTCCAGTACGATCGCCGGAACCGACCGGTCGCACAGATCGCGCATCGCCGCGACGAAGCGCGCCGCACCGTCGCAACATGCACATCCGTCGGCGAGCACCGTGAGCCCGGCCGCCCCCGTAAGCAGCAGGTGATCCACCGGCATCGCGGCGGCCTCGTTCACCAGCACATGCGCGCCCGCGAACCCGCCGACGTGCAGCCGGTGCCGCAACCAAGTGGATTTTCCCGCACCGAGATAGCCGCCGACGATGGTGAGGGGTATCCGGCCGTCTGCGTCAGACATCGGCCAGCGGATCGACGGGCCGTCCCGCCATGCGGGCGGCCTCGGTCCACAGCGTTTCCAGGTCGGGGACGATGACCTCCGCACCGAACCCGCTCGAGAGCTGGATGCCGGGGATTACCCCGTCGTCGCGCGCACTCAGCCGGTAGGGCGCCAGAATCCGGTTTACGATCTTCATACGGATCAGACGGTTACGCATCCGGTCACCGGCACTGACCGCGCCGGCATCGGTCCAGTGTCCGGGCGCTGGCGGATAGCCGCAGGCACTGCACATGGGTCAAATTACCTCGGGTCGGTCGTCGCCGTCGTATGGATAGCGGCGGCGGAACTCGGCGGCGATCGTCTCGAACGGGACCCATTCGACGCCGTCGTGGCCGTTGATGTATTCGATCAGCCGTTCGAGCATCAGCAGGACCTGCGGCCGTCCCGATACGTCGGGATGCAGGGTGATCGGGAAGGTGCCATAGTCCATCTCGCGGTAGACCCAGTCGAACTGGTCCTTCCACAACTGCTCAATCACGCGCGGATCAACGAAACCGTGGCTGTTGGGAGATTTCTTGATGAACAGCATCGGCGGCAGATCGTCGACGTACCAGTTTGCGGAAATCTCAACGAGGTCGATCTCGCCGCCGCGCGTCAGCGGATGCATCCATTCCTCTGCAGTCTTGGTATAGTCGATCAGGTTCCATTTATCACCGGACCGGGCGTAATGGGGCTGAAAATCACGGTAGCTCTGACTGTGGTCGTAGGCGAAACCGTACTTCTTCAGCAGGTCGGCGGTGACGGTCGACATCTCCCACCAGGGGGCGACGTAGCCGCGCGGGGCCTTGCCGGTGAGGCCCTCGATCAGTTCGATCGACTTGACGAGAACCGCCTCTTCTTGGCTGGGCGTCATCGCCACCGGGTTCTCGTGCAGGTACCCGTGCGCACCGATCTCGTGGCCTGCGTCGACGATCATCTTCATCTCGTCGGGAAACGTCTCGAGGCTGTGTCCGGGGACGAAGAACGAGACCTGCATGTCGTTCCTGCGGAACATCCGCAGTAGACGCGGCACGCCCACCTCGGTCGCGAAGATGCCGCGCTGGATGTCGTTGGGGCTGTCGCCCCCGCCGTACGAACCAATCCAGCCCGCGACGGAATCGATGTCGACGCCAAAGGCGCATTGGATCTTCTTCGTCATGGTCGTTCTCCGGGTTGGGCGGGTCAGATGCCGCTTGGGATGTTCTGCGGATCGCGCTCGACAAAACGCGGCGCGGTCAGCGCCTTCCATTTGGAGAGCGCCTTCACGGCGGACGGGAAGGCCGGGCGCGGAATGTACTTGCCGCGTCCGGGCGTCGGCCTGCTGTTGCTTCCGTGGGTCCAAACCACCTCGCCGCGCGAGATCGTATAGCGTGGCAGGGCGCGCACCTCGAACCCCTCGAAGACGTTGTAGTCCAGGATGCTTTGCTGGGTCGCGGCGCGGATGGTTTTGGACAGCTTCGGGTCCCAGACCACGAGGTCGGCGTCGGCGCCGGGCACGATGGCGCCCTTGCGCGGATAGATGTTGAGGATCCGCGCGGCGTTGGTCGAGGTAACGGCGACGAATTCCTCGGGCGTCAGGCGCCCGGTCTCGACGCCGGTGGTCCACAGCATGGACATCCGGTCCTCGAGGCCGCCGGTACCGTTGGGGATCAGCGGAAATCCCTTCAGGCCCATCCGCTTCTGCTCGGTCGTGAAGGCGCAGTGATCCGTCGACACCACCTGAAGGGAGCCTGCCTGAAGCCCGGCCCAGAGACTCGCCTGATGTTCCTTCGAGCGAAAGGGGGGCGACATGACGCGCTGCGCGGCGTGGTCCCAGTCCGGGTGCAGGTATTCGCTCTCGTCTAGCGTCAGGTGTTGGATCAGCGGCTCTCCGTAGACGCGCATCCCTTTCTGGCGCGCGCGGCGGATCGCCTCGTGCGCCTGCTCGCAACTGACGTGCACGACGTAGAGCGGCGTGTCGGTCGCGTCGGCGATCATGATCGCGCGGTTCACCGCCTCGCCCTCGACCTCGGGAGGGCGCGAGTAGGCGTGTCCCTCGGGCCCGATCTTGCCCGCCTTCATGTATTTGTCCTGCAATTCGGCGACGATCGCGCCGTTTTCGGCGTGGACAAGCGGCAGCGCCCCCAGTTCGGCGCAGCGCAAGAACGAGGCGTACATCTCGTCGTCCTCGACCATCAGCGCGCCCTTGTAGGCCATGAAATGCTTGAAGGTGTTGACCCCCATCTTCACACACTCGGCCATCTCGTCGAAGACCTTTTCCGACCAGTCGGTGACCGCGACATGCCAGCCGATGTCGATGCAGATCTGGTCATCCGCCTTGCGGTGCCAGTCCTTCACCGCGTTCACGAGGCTGCCGTCCGGGCCGGGGAGCACGAAATCCACGATCATCGTTGTCCCGCCCGAGGCGGCGGCGCGGGTGCCGCTTTCGAAGGTCTCGGCCGCATGGGTGCCCATGAACGGCATTTCCAGATGCGTGTGCGGGTCGATCCCGCCGGGGATGACATAGGCCCCCCCGGCATCGATCGTCTCGTCCCCCGACAGGTTCTTGCCGATCTCGGCGATGGTTTCGCCCTCGATACGGATGTCGGCCTTGTAGGTGCGGTCAGCGGCGACGATGGTGCCGTTCCTGATGACCTTGCTCATGGCGATCTCTCCCTTTCGGTTGCGCCCTAATCCTCGACCGGAACACCCGTCGACGTGTTCTCACCTCGCAACAGGTGGTTCGCGGCGCCGTTCCAGTGGACGTTGACCGTCTCGCCGACGTGGGCGGGGCTGGCGAAGAAATCGGCGTCGTCCTGATAGACGATGAATTCCTCGTCGGTCTCCGTCCGCAACGAGACCTTGACGAAGGTGCCTTGGTATTCGGTGTTGATGACCGTCCCCGAGGCTGCATTGCGCGGGTGCCGCTGCCCGGCGTCGAGCGCGATCTTGTCGCGGCGTACCGACAGGCGGACGGTCTGGCCCGTCGTCAGCCCTTTGGTCTCGTTCAGGTCATAGACCATGTCGTCGGGCCCTGTCGCCTCGCCGGTGATGCCGTCCAGCGCGGTCACCTTCGCCTCGACGACGTTCTGTCCGCCCATGAACCGGGCGATATACGGGCTGAACGGGCGGTCGTAGATCTCGCGCGGGCTGCCTGCCTGTTCGATCGTGCCGTGGTCCATGACGATCACCTGATCGGCCAGGGCAATCGCCTCGGGCTGGGTGTGGGTGACGTGGACGAAGGTGATCCCCAGCTCGTTCTGCAGTCGCTTGAGTTCCACCCGCATCCGCAGACGCAGGAATTCGTCCAGCGCCGACAGCGGCTCGTCGAGCAGCAGGACACGCGGATTGGTGATCAGCGCGCGCGCCAGGGCCACTCGCTGCTGCTGGCCGCCCGACAGTTCCGATGGCACGCGGTTCGCCAGATGCAGCAACTGCACCCGGTCCAGCATCTCGCGCGCCTGGTCGCGCCGTGCCGCCGCCGCCTCGCCCTTGACCTTGAGGCTGAAGGCGACGTTGTCGGTCAGGCTCAGGTGCGGAAACAGCGCATAGTTCTGGAACATGAGGGCCGTGCCACGATCGCCGATGCGCGCGTTCGTCACGTCCTGCCCGCCGATCAGGATGCGTCCGGCACTTGGCGTCTCGTGGCCCGCGATCATCCGCAGGAGCGTGGTCTTGCCACAGCCCGACGGCCCGATCATGCAGCAGTACGATCCGCCCTCGATGACGAGATCGACGTCGTTCACCGCCCGTACGTCGCCGTAGTTCTTGATGACGCCCTCAATGTCGATCTTGCTGGTGTCGGTCATGTGTTGCTTTCGATCAGATGTTTTGGCGGATCGGGACGATCAATGACCGCGCATGCGGCGTTTCTGGACCACGGCGATGGCGATGAACGCGAGAGCGATGACGGCGAAGCTGACCACCGAGGTGACGGTCCCGATGGCGTAGAGGGCGGGCGTCGTGACGTTCGTCGTCATGTTCGAGATCTCGATCGGCAGGGTGTTGCTCCCGCCCACCGTCAGGATCGACCGGGGCAGTTCATCGTAGGAAAGGGTGAACCCGAACAGCGCCACCGCGATCAGGCCGGGGAACAGGATCGGGATCGTCACCCACAACAGGATCTGGCGCGCACTGGCGCCCGCATCACGCGCCGCCTCGTCCCAGGAATTGTCGTACCGGTTCAGCACCGCGAACATGATCAGAAGGCCGAACGGCAACGTCCAGCTTAGGTGCGCGCCGAGACCGGAGAGCCACCATTGCAGGCGGAACCCGAGGATCTGGAAGAACTGGCTGATCCCGAGGCCAAGCAGGATGCCCGGCACCACGAGGCTGACGATGCAAAGATAGAACAGCGTGCCGGACCCCCAGAACCGGCGCCGGAACGCCAACCCCGCGAACAGGCAGCAGACCATTGTGATCGACATCGCCATCAGACCAAGGCCGAGCGAGCGTTGGAACCCGCCCGAGATGTCGCCGTACCGGCTCGACGTGAACAGGTCCGAAAACCAGTGCAGCGATGCGCCCCGCATCGGGAAGGTCAGGCCCCCCGTCGGCCCCTGGAACGACAGGACGAAGATGATGAGCATCGGCCCGTAGAGGAACACCACGAACAGCGCGAAGAACGCCGCGAGAAGGTAGAAGGACAGGCCCCGTTTCGCGCCGCTCGCCGCCATCGTCAGCCCCTATTTCGCAAGTTCGGAACGAATGTCGACGACCCGCAGGATCGCCGCCACGATCAGTAGGACCACGGCGACGAGCATGATCGCCAACGCGCTGGCCTGCGGATAATACAACTGGTCAATCTCGTTCTTCATCGCCGAGACCACCGACGCGCTCTGGCCGCCGCTCATCACCCGCACGACGAAGAAATCGCCCATCACCAGCGTGAGCACGAAGATGGAACCAAGCGCGATGCCGGTGCGCGACAGCGGAACGATGACATCTCGCAGGATCACGAACGATCCCGCCCCCGCATCCCGGGCCGCCTCGATCAGATTGGGATTGATCTTCGCCATCGAGTTGAAGATCGGCACCAGCATGAACAGCGTGAACAGGTGCACATAGGTCAGGATCACCGCAAAATCGGAATACAGCAGCACGTCGAGGGGCGCGTCGATCAAGCCGAGCTTTATCAGGGTCGAGTTGAAGAGCCCCTCGCGGCCCAGGAACGGGATCCAGGACACCATGCGGATGATGTTCGAGGTCCAGAACGGCACGGTGCACAGCAGCAGCAGCGCGATCTGCACCTTCAGGCTGCGGACATGGAACACGAGGAAGTAAGAGCAGGTGAACCCGATCAGGATCGTCAGCACCAGCGTGACGCCGGCGTAGAAGAACGTCTTGAGGAACAGGTCGTAGATCAGGCCGCGCGACAGGATTTCGGAATAGTTCTGCCAGCGAAAATCGGGATAGAGCATGATCCCGTCGGAATCCCAGAACGAGATCACGAAGACCGTGATGAGCGGTATCCCCACCATCGTCAGCATAATGATCGCCAGCGGGGCCGCCTGAGCATAGGGCGCAAATCTGTTACCGGACATCGGCACTTCCTTACCTTGGAAACCGGTCCCCGACCGGACCCTCAGGTTTGCCTCGGACACGCGAGGCGGCGTCCATCGCCGCCCCGCGAAACATCGGACGCCGCGTCAGGCCGAGATGAACTCGTTCCAGCGGCGGATCATGTAGCGGTCCTCGTCCATGACTGTGTTCCAGCAGGCAATGTTGCCCATCCGGTTCTCGAACGAGCCGCCGTCGCGAGCGCGTCCGGCCTCTTCCATCACGGCGCCGTAAGGATCGAGGATGGCCTCCGTCGCCTCTTCGCCGCCGTACCAGTACCCCCGCTCGTTCTCGGTCATGTTCGCAAGCGCCGTCTCGGGCACCGCCGAGTAATAGCCCTGCCGCCCGACGAACGCGCCCTGCCAGCCGTCGAGGCACCAGTTGATGTATTCGATCGCGGCATCCCGCTTCATGTCGTCGAGGTGGCTCATCAGGCTCATCCCGAGGCCCCAGCCGCGATACCCCTCCTTCAGGCCCTGATAGACGCAGGGCAGACCGCGCGCGCGGACCGCCGTCACGGCGGGCGACCACATCGACTGGATCACCACCTCGCCCGCGGCCATCAGGTTCACGCTTTCGTCGAAAGTGGACCAGAAGGCGCGAAAATGCCCCGCCCGCTTCAGCTCGATCAACTTGTCGATGGTCACGTCGATCTCGGCCTGGGTCATGTTGCCTTTGTTACCGTAGGTCGCGAGGCCGAGGGCCTCCATCGCGAGCGCCGCATCCATGATCCCGATCTGCGGGATGTTGACCAGCGCCGCCTTGCCCGCGAACTCGGGTGCGAAAAGGTCACCCCAGCTGGTGATGTCACGGTCGATCAGGTCGGTACGGATGCCCAGCGTATCGGCGTTGAAGATCGTCGGCACGCAGGTGGTGATCCCGGTTGCCTCGTCGGCGAACTCGGTCGACTCCATCGAGTTGGTATAGACCACGTTGAACGGCAGCGTCCCCTCAGGGGTCAGATCGGTCCCGTCGAAGCTCTTGCCGTCGCGCATCAGCGGCGTCATCTCGTCCCAGCGGGTGATCCGGCTCGTTTCTACGGGGCGGATGTTGCCCGAGCGATAGACTTTCTGCAGGCCGAAGAATTCGAGGTCGGCGATATCCACCGTCTCCGGCTGAGTCGCGATCTTGGCCATCAATGCGGTGGTGTCAGAGACCTGCGGATTGATCGTGAACCCCAGATCCTCGCTCGCCTTCGCGGCGATGTCGGAAATGACCGAATAGGACGGCCCCACCTGATTGAGGGTGATGTCGCGGATCGTCTGCGCCCAGATCATCGGTGCACCCAGCACGCCCGATCCGATCGCGGCACCCGTCACCACTGCGCCACCCTTGAGGATGCCCCGGCGGCTTATGCTGTTCGCGGGTTTCTTGCTGTCTCTCGCTGTCATCGCCTTGCTCCCAGTTGCCGTGCCGAACTGCGCGATCCGTGCGGATAATCCGGTCGCCATGGGATCGATAGTTGCCGACACCGGACAGAAGCAGGCTAGTCTGGAACGTCTTTCGTATGCAATCGTCTTAATGGTGGTCCCGAAGCGCGTGTCCGGAAGGCACATCATCGGCCATATGCCCGAATTGTCGGCAGCAAGAGTGCGGAACGTATGCCAACATCACCCGACCGTCGAACGACGCCCCACGATCCGGGTCCGCGGACGCTCTCCGGACCGTTCCCCGACACCGTGGGCCGCGGGGGCGTCTATCTCTATGCGCTCGTGCATGACCTGTTGCAGAACCGGATCGCCTCGGGAGCTCTGCCTGGTGGTGCCGTCCTCAAGGAGGGGACGATCGCAGCCCAGATCGGCACGAGCCGCGCGCCGGTCCGCCGCGCCCTGCGGGCACTGGCGCATTCGGGAACGATCCGGGCCGCGACGGGCCAGGGGTACGTCGTCGGCACCGAGCCGCCACGCACGCTTACCCCGCGCGAGATCCACGACACCCTGCACGACGGCGTTGCCCACGCGGGCCGCACCGTTTCTGCCGAACGGATCATCGCGGACGTCCACGACGCCATCGTCGCGGTAATGCCGTTCGGCCATTACCGGATCCTCGAATCCGAACTGGGCGAGCATTTCGGGGTCAGCCGCACCGTCGCCCGAGAGGTGCTCTGGCGTCTCATGGAACAACGCTTCATCCACAAGGACCGCAAGTCGCACTGGATCGTCCCGCAACTTTCGGCGCGGGATATCCGTGACACCCTGGAAATGCGCCGGGCGATCGAGCCCCATGCCCTGCGCCTCGTGGCGGGAGTCCTCGACCCTGCGTTCCTGGCCTGTCTCTCCGCCCGCATCGTCGGCGTCGTCGCCGCGTTCCC
The DNA here is from genome assembly GCA_038320125.1 of Rhodobacterales bacterium. Lineage (GTDB taxonomy): Bacteria > Pseudomonadota > Alphaproteobacteria > Rhodobacterales > Rhodobacteraceae > Jannaschia. The sequence goes on from JBBQDX010000075.1 coordinate 9,329, forward strand.
CAATGTGACCGCCGGGCAGATCGACACCATCGAGGACGACGTCTGCCACCGTCTGTTTGACGGGCTAAACAATTCGCGGATGCGCGCATCGATCCGCCGCAACCAGATCCCGCTCGTTGTGCCGCAACTGTTCCGGCGCAACTTTCCACTGCGCGACGATCTGCCCGCGCTGCGCCTGTACGACCAGATAGTGCGCGCGCTGATCGCCGGTAGCGCCGATGCCGCTGCCCTCCTGCTGGACACCCACTTGGAAAACGCCAGCGCGCTTACCCTTGCGCGGTTGCGGGTGCTGTCGGTTCTGCCTCCGCCGTCGACCGACCTCTGGCTTTGCGCCATCCATTGAAGGGCCCGATCGTGCCTGACGTTCCCTTACGTGTCATCGGTACGAGCGTCACGTTGCCGCGCGAGGTGCAGGCCCGCGTCCGCGCCGATCTTGGGTTTCCGATCGCGTTCGACGTGCTCGATGGGTCCGCCTGCCTGCGCCGGGGTGTCACCCGGCCGGATAGTTTCGACATCTACGACCAGTGGTTCCATTCCATCGACCTGCTGCACACGGCAGGCTCGATCGCACCGATCGATGTCATCGGGATCGAGCGCTGGCACCAGATGGCGCCGATGTTCGACGCCACCCCCGGCCCCCGCACCCACGCGGGCCTCTGCCCCGCCGACGTGCTGTTCGTGCAGGCCGACGGCCACCTTGGCCCGGCGCCGTCGCTGCGGATCTCGATGCTGCCCACCGCCTGCAATGCCGACGCCTTCGCCTACCGCCCCGATCTTGCGAGCGGCCGCGGCAATACCGAAAGCTGGGGCTGGCTTCTGGAACAGGACCCAAGCTCGCGTTGCATGATGTCGCAGGACCCGGCAAGCAGCATCGTCGAACTTGCGATGGCGGCCCGCGCCACCGGCCACGTCGAGATCGCCGACTGTACCAACCTGACGATCGAAGAGATCGACGCCCTTTTTGCGCTGCTGAACCGGCGCCGCAAGGCGGGACATTTCTCGCGCACATGGGCGACGCATGAAGAGTCGGTGCGTCTGATGGCGCAGCCCTCGACCGGCATCGGCGCCCTCTGGTCGCCAGCCTATTTCGAACTGCGCGCGAACGGGGTGGACCTGGCCTATGCCAGCCCGAAAGAGGGTTATCGGGGCTGGCATTCGGGCCTGTGCCTGTCCGCCACGCTCGAGCCCGCGATGCATGACCGGGCCTACGCCTACCTCAACTGGTGGCTGTCCGGCGTCCCCGGCGCGATCCTGTCGCGGCAGGGGTACTACATGTCTGTCACAGCACCATTGCAGGACGAGCTGACCGGACCGGAATGGGCGTTCTGGTACGAAGGTGCGGCGGCCAGCACCGCCCTTCCCGGCCCCGACGGCCGAACCGCCATCTCCCCCGGCACCCGCCGCGCGGGCGGCGGTCACCGCGATCGCATGTCCCGCATTTCGGTGTGGAGCACGATCATGAATGAGAGCAATTACTTGCGGGGCAAATGGATTGAATTCATCGCGTGACGGGTGGGACGGCGCAGGACGTCACACTTGAGATCGCAGCGCAGAAGCTAAAACGTGTTCGGCATCACCACCGGACTTTTGGTGATGGAGCAAGGATGTTTCAGGTCAATGTTTCGGACGGATATAGGCCAGCGCGTCCTCGCTCGGATCAATCGGTGAAACGGACACCTTTCGCCACGATTATAGGATTCACGTTTCGTTTCCACGTGATAGAGTCCGGTCACGCCCTCCCTCCATCCACTTCTCCGGAGACGACATGACCCCACCAGCCCGGACCCGCTCCGCCACAGTCGCGCTCGCCGGCGCCGCCGCGCTCGCCGCCCTCGCCCCGTCTACGGCCACTGCGCAGGACTACGATATGGACTGCAAGCTCCTGCTCTGTCTGCCCGGCGGCTTCCCGTCCGGGTGCAGCGACGCCCTGGATCACATGCGGGACCGCCTGCGCGACGGCAAATCGCCGATCGGCTTCTGTGCGATGTCGGACGGCACAGAATACACCGCCTACGAGATCGACTACGCCATCGTGCCAGCGCACTCGAGGGACGTCTGGAGCTGCCCGCCCGGCAAGACGCTCTACCACGACGTCCGCACGAACAATGAGAATCCGCGTTATGAGGTCAGTACGTTCTGCTACGACAAGGCCTACGAGTTCGGCTCGGAAGGCCGGTCGCGCTACACCGGGCGCTCTCAACCGGAGCGGGTGGACTTCCGGACGAAACTGACGCTGGAGCCGGGCACGCCCTCGGAGTTCACCCAGGGCTGGCAGCAGTTCGCCACGGGCATGGACCGCGACCGGTCCACCGAAATCAGATTCTCGGAATGAGGCGCGTCGCCGCGGCCTTTCTCGTGTTGGCCGCGGTGCCGATGGTCGCGCAGGCCCAAGTCGGATGCCTGCCGCCGGCCACGCCGTTCGCCTACGCGCCGCCGAAGGACGACCCGGAGCTGGTCCGCCTGATCGACGAGGAATACCAAACCTACATCCGCGACACCGAGATCTACCTGAACTGCCTGAACACAGAATCCATGCGCGCCCGCGACGAGTACCAGGACGTGCTTCGGCGATACGTCCAGTTCTTCGGCATCGAAGCCGGCATCGCCTACGACGCGACGAACTGAGGGCTCGGGCCGCATCTCGCGGCTCTCGACAGCCTTGCCCGCCCGCTATCATGTCCGGTCGGGATCGACATCGGCCGCCAGCCGCAGATGCGGGCAGGCTCGGGTCAGATCCACGGCCTCGCGGAGCGTCGGCAGGTGCATCCGCACGACGGGTGCCGCGCTTGCCGGAAGGCGCCCCTTCTCCATCGCGTAGCGATGCTTCACACTTGCCAGATACGCATTGGTCAGCCGGTTCGGCGGATCGTCCCGGTCGCCCGCGATCGCGACGACGATCCTGACGGCGTAGTGATCGCCGCCGATCGCCGCCGGCGAGGCGGGAAAATCATCTGCGTCCACGCCGATCAATCGGAGCCGGAGGCAGGACATCACGAGGCGGCAGGCGTCCGCCAGGTCGTCGAGGAAGACGAAGGTCATGACGTTGTAGGCCTGGATGTAGTGCCCGCCCCGCAGGGTCCGCAGGTATGGCTCGAGATACCGGTTCGCCTCCGGCTCGGCCACCAGGCGCACCGCGAAGCAGTGCGGAACATAGTCCTCGCGGCGTGGCATCCGTCGTCCCATGCGTAAGAACAATAGGAGAACACGACGCGAGGCAAGCCGTCTCCCAAGGTCACGTTCCGCACACCCTCTGCCCTCCCGCCCGGCCGATCCGCCATCACCAGACAGAGGAAAGCGGGCTTTTTTTGGGATGAGGATGTCGGGGTGAAGGGAGCGGGTAATGCGTCCGGTCTCGCCCCGCGCCTCGACCCGAAAAGGGGGTGAACACCATGAAGACCTTCGATGAGTACATCGCAGCGCGTCGGCCCGAAGCCTGGGCGCTACTGAGGAAGGGCGTCCTGTCGGCAAAGATCGCCCGCGCCTTCCTCGCACAGCACGGGACCATCTGAGGACGACGCACACCGCAGCCCCATTCGGGGGCTGCGGCACCCATACCGCATCCGGCGCTGCGGTGCCAAGCGGAACGGACGGACGTGTGCGCGCAGCAGGCGTGGCTCGCAACTTTCCTCCGGCCGACCGATCCGAAGGCTCCCGGTCCTGAGAGGGCAAAGGGGCCTTTTTTCGGGTGATTTTCACCTCGGAAGAAGGATCACGACGATGACCAGCAGCAAGCCGAAGCTCGACCCCGCGCAGGAGATCACCACCGAGATCATCGCCCTGTTTGAGAAGGGCACGATGCCATGGCGCCAGCCGTGGAAGATCGCCGGCGGCGGCGTGCCGCTGCGCCATAACGGCGAACGCTATCAGGGCATCAACGCCTTTCTGCTGGGCCTGCGGTCCACGATGATGGGCTACAGCTCGCCCTACTGGATGACGTTCGCCCAGGCGAAGTCGCTGGATGCGGGCGTGAAGAAGGGCAGCAAGTCGTCCCTCGTCGTCTACTACGGGACGGGCAAGACACGCGGCGTGAAGGCGGACGATGCGGGCGGCGAGGAGGATGGTCGCGAGGGCGGCGGGAGCTACCGCTTCCTGAAGTCCTACCGCGTCTTCCATGTCAGCCAGATCGAGGGACTGGAGGCGTCTTGGCACCCCGAGCCCGAGGGCGATCCGACCAACGGACCCAGGATGGACCCCGAGGCCCAGGCCTTCTTCGACGCGATCGGCATGGACGTGCGCTACGGCGGGGACCGGGCCTGCTATATCCCGTCGCTCGACCAGATCCACATGCCCGACGTTGCCCGGTTCGAGAGCGCGGGTGCTGCCATGTCGACCCTCACCCATGAAATGTGCCACGCCACGAAAGCAAAGCACCGGCTCGACCGCAGCTTCGGCGTCTCCAGCTTCGGCAACGAGGCCTACGCGAAGGAGGAGCTGGTGGCCTGCGTGGGGGAGGCCTTGATGGGGCAGCGCATGGGGTTCTACGCCGACCACATCGACAACCACGCGGCCTACATCTCGTCATGGATCAAGGTGCTGAAGAACGAGACCCGGTTCCTCTTCACCGCCGCCGCGCACGCGCAGCGCGCCGTGGACTTTCTGGTCGCGGCGTCGGAAGCCGGTCTGAAGCAGAAGGAGATCGCCCATGCGGCAGCGTGACAGACTAGGCGCGCATAACGAGCGGGTGAAACTCGGTGCAAACAGCGTGAACGCTGTCGGATTGGCGCTCGTGGCACTCGGGATCGTGCGTCCGCTGGTCGATCCTGATGTGGACATCGGGATCGCCGGCTTCGTGTTCGGTGCCACGGGACTAGCCCTGCACGCCTTGGCTCACTATATTCTGAAGCAACTGGAGGCCGAGACATGACCACTGAAGAAATCATCCTCGTTCTGGGCGGGCTCTCATTCGGGATTGCAACCGCCGTTTGGGCGCGCTGGTCCCGCTGGCGTCTCGAACGCGAAAACGCCCGCGAGCATCCCGCCGAATAACCGCCCCGCCCCACCGTTCGACCAGCACGCGAGGCCCCCGCTCCGAAAGGAGAATGGGGGCTTCTTTTCGTCTGGACCCAACCCGGACGGAAAGGATGTCCCCATGTCAGCCCGCACCCGACACATCGTCGCCTTTTACGAAATCGACCGCAGCTTTGGCGGGCCCGAGGAGGGCGGCTGGTGGTACGATTGCGGCGAGCTGCGCCGCGTCCTCAAGGTCGTGCCAAGTGCCGACCGGGCCTACGCCCTGGCCGCCCGCGCCAACCAGCTGATGGACCGGCTCCAGCGGCACAAGCGGGACATCGGGTCCGTCGCCTACGCGGGCGGCCGGTACGCGGCCTGCGTGTTCGAGGAGACGGCGCCCCGCACCTTCCCGGAGACCCGGCCGCACTACGAATAGACGGCAGCGCCCCCCATCCATGCCCGGCCAGGCGGCCTCCGATGCTCCATGAGAGACAAAGGGGGCCTTTTTTCCGTGTGGACTCAACCCCACCGGAAAGGAACCGATCATGGCCACCGACAGACTCGTCCACAAAGCGCGCATCTCGCCCACGCACATCCGCGAACTCGACGTCTACTACGACAAGGGCGGGATGAATTACTTCGACTACAGCCAGAAGCCCAAGGGCATCTTCTTCAGCTCCACGGTCTACGAGCAGGAGGAGGGCTCGATCTGGAAGACGCTGAAGATCGGGATCGGATTGAAGACGCCCGGCGTCGGCTACATCCTCGTTGTGCCGCTGACCAACTACCGCCCGAAGGCGCTGCGCGAGGTCCGTGCGCGGGTCGAGGCGCACGCCGAGGCCATTCACGCGCTCTGCGACGTGGGAGATGCGGAGGCGATGGCGCAGCTCAAGGCGATCCTGATCGGCGTCGAGAGTCCGGCGGGCGGGAGGGTTCCGGCATGAACGTCGGGGCTTACTTCCACGACCTGCTCGCCCGGTCACGGTCGGATTGCGATCTCGAACGTGCCGCGATCCGGGCCGACCTGCTGCGCGCCTGCCGGGCGGCGGGCGCGACCGCGCTCGAGGCGCAGTACGACGCCTATGGCGACAGCGGCAATATCGAAGACCTTTCGTTCGTCCCAGCCGGGATCATCGCGGTCGGCGCGACCGAAACACGGCTAGCGGATTTCCTCTGGCAGGTGGCCTATGACCGGCATCCGGGCTTCGAGAACAACGAAGGTGGCTATGGCGAGATCGTCTGGGATCTCGACGCCGACACGATCTCGCTCGATCACGCCGATCGGTACGTCGAGGTCAGCCATACCTATAGCGAGGATCTCTGACATGGCGCATCCTCTGCATCATTCGGAGTCGTCGGTGCGGCGTTACGGCGGCGCGGTGGAGGACTACGTGGCGATCCACGCCTGGTTCGATGCCACGAAGATCCATCTGGCCCTGCCGCAGCACCGCGCCCTGCGACACCATTCGGCGGGCATCTTCGAGGCGGAGGCGGTCTTCGGGCGGTCGATCCGCAACGGCGACGGCCGCGAGGTGCCCGTCCGCTTCATCGGCGAGCAGCACGTCCGGGAGGATTGCCGGCGGATCCCGACCGTCGCGGACTGGCTCTCGAAGATCCCCCTGGAGCCCTGGATGGCGAACGGTACGATCCTCGGCCGGGACGATCCACCGGCCGACGATGCCCGGACCGCCTGGGTGGCCGCGGTCACCGCGGGGCAGACGGTGCTGGGCCTGACGGAGTGGGCCAACGATCGCGACTTGCAAGGCGAGGCATCAACCCCGGTCTGATCCCCGTGCGCCATCAACCATCCCGGAAGGCCGCCTTGGAGTGAGAGGCGGCCTTTTGTGGTCGTGGTCCCCAGACAGAGGAGAGAGACCATGACCGAGACCGCAGACGACGTCGCCGACGCCGCAAAGGTGGCCGCGCAGAACGACGCGTTCCGCCGCAACGCCTGCCTCGCCATCCCCTACGGGACCGGCGACCCGGTTCTCAGGGGGCAGATGGTGATGACCGCGGGCGTCCATGCGGAGGGCATGGGCTTCGTGCAGGCCAGCCTCGCGGCGATCGGCCGGCTCGATCACTTCCCGGCCGACAACGACCCGGACGGGTTCCACGACTTCGGCTCGGTCGAGGTGTTCGGCACGACGGTCTGGTTCAAGGTGGATCTCTACGACGCCACCGACCGGAACTACGGCTCTGAAGCCCCCGACGATCCGGCCCGAACGTACCGCGTGCTGACGGTCCTGTTCCCGTCCGACTGGTAGGGCCGCGCCTCCCCTTCCCGTCACCCCCGACTGCGAAGCCCGCGCCCGAGAGGGAAAGCGGGC